>CAXTGE010000025.1:5766-7057 GCA_964243645.1 uncultured Acidobacteriaceae bacterium
TTCTCCGCACGATATCTGCCAGGCCAGAGCCAGACACCCACCATCGATGCAGAGTTCCCTGCGCTCCTGGACACGTATAAAGACCTCCACGCGCATCCGGAACTCTCGCATGATGAGGCACGCACCTCGGCGATCCTCGCCAAAGCGCTGCGTGCCGATGGCTATACGGTGACCGAGCACGTGGGCCGCTACCCCGACGGCTCCCAGGCCTATGGCGTGGTCGGCATCCTCAAGAACGGCCCTGGTCCCACGCTGCTCATCCGTGCCGACATGGATGCGCTGCCCATCGTCGAAGAGACCGGCGTGCCGTACGCCAGTCACGTCACCGCTAAGAACAGGGCCGGGCAGGACGTGGGCGTGATGCATGCCTGCGGACATGACGTGCACACGACCGTGATGATCGGGACCGCTCACGCGCTGGCCGCGTCGAAGTCTCAGTGGCATGGCACCCTGATGCTCGTCGGTCAGCCTTCAGAGGAGACCATCGATGGCGCAAAAGCCATGCTGGTCGACCATCTCTACGAGCGGTTCGGCCGGCCGGACAGGATCATCGGTCTGCATGACACCAACCTGCTGCCTGCCGGCAAGGTGGGCTTTGTCCCAGGCCCCACGTTGGCCAGTTCGACCTCAATCGATGTCGTCATCCATGGCATCGGCGGCCATGGCTCGGCACCGCAGCTGGGACGTGATCCGGTGATGCTCGCCGCACTCTACATCACGCAGCTGCAGACCATCGTCAGTCGCGAGGAAGACCCGCAGGACCCCACCGTGGTCACCGTCGGGGACATCCACGGCGGCACCAAGCGCAACATCATTCCCGATGAGGTGAAGCTCGAGCTCACCACCCGCGCCTTCTCGGACCGGAGCCGCCAGGTGGTCATCGATGGCCTGAAGTCCATCGCTGCCGGCCTCACCACCGCCTACAGTCTTCCACCGGACAAGGCCGCGCAGGTGACAGTCCTTGACAACGAGTCCACCCCCGTCATGTACAACGATCCAGCCCTGATCGAGCAGGTCCGCACCGTTCTGGTCAAGACGCTCGGCGAAGGCAACGTGGTACAGCAGAACAAGGTCATGGGCAGCGAGGATGTCGGCGTCTTCGGCCTCAATCGCCAGATTCCTGTTGCGTTCCTTTGGCTCGGCGCCATGGACCCCGCGAAATTTGCCGCCGCGCAGGCTGAAGGCAAGCAGCTACCCGGCGTCCACACCAGTCATTTCGAGCCATTGCCGGAACCCACGCTGCGCACCGGCGTCACCGCCATGACGGTCACGGCCATGGCGTTGCTTCAGT
>CAXTGE010000025.1:7157-9036 GCA_964243645.1 uncultured Acidobacteriaceae bacterium
CCTCGTCTCCCGAGCCCACGAAGCGCATGCCGCAGCGCTCCATCACCTTTATGGACGCGGGCGATGTCTGGTATGCCTGCGCGCTGATGGAATGCACTGCTGATCGCTGAAATAACCAGTCGATCAGGCCCTGCGCGGCCTCCGTCGCCATACCCCGTCGCTGACCGGAGTTCACCACGGAGTACCCGAGTTCCACGTCACCGGCGGCGCAGGGGAACGCACCCACACAGCCCACCAGCAGCGGTGTCGCTCCCCTCCGCAGTATGTAACGGTGCCAGCCCGCGGTCTCGGGCTGGGCGGTGAGCTGGGCCAGGATGTGCGCCCGCACCGGCATCGTCCATAGGTCGGGGGGCCAGTCAGGGGGCAGCTGCGCCCGCAATGCTTCGCCCAGTTGCCCTGTGTCCTCTGCCTGTAACAGGGCAGAGTCCATGGCAGCCAATCGCAGTCTCGCGGTTTCGATCGGCTCGATCGACTCGACGCTGCGACGCGAACGCCGCAGCAGACGGATCACGCGTGGCCCTCGGCGTCCTCAGAGCTTTCCACCATCTCCGTGCGCTCACCTGCCGTGAACGCCTCAGGGGCGCCTTCGTCCCCAGTCGTCGCCTGCTCCTGCAAATTCTGCTGCATCTGCGCGATCTGTTCCAGCTGACGCCGCCAATCCAGGTCCTCGATAAAGCCCGCCGACGCCCGCCAGTCTTCTTTCACCTTGACGAACAGCTCAAGAAAGACCCGCGTCCCCAGCAGGGCCTCAATCTCCTTACGCGCTGTCGTGCCGATGCGCTTCAGCATCGAGCCCTGATTGCCGATCAGGATCGCCTTCTGCCCGGAACGCTCACAGAAGATCGCTGCGGCGATCTTGGTCACCGGCAGCTTGCCATCGCGCAGCTTCTTGCGCGAGGCCGGCTCTTCAAACCGCTCCACCACCACCGCCGTCGCATACGGCACCTCTTCACCCGTCAGCAGCAGAATCTTCTCGCGAATCAGCTCGGCAACAAGAAAACGCTCCGGCTGATCGGTCAGCTGATCCTTCGGGAAATATCGCTGTCCCTCCGGCAGGTGCGCCACCACACGGTCCAACAACAGCTCCAAATTCTCGCTCTTGCGCGCCGATATTGGGATGACCTCGGCAAAGGCATGCAGCCCCGACCAGTGCGCCATCAGCGGCAGCAACGCGCTCTTGGGCAGAGCATCGATCTTGTTCAGCACCAGCAGCACGGGACACTCCAGCCGCTTGACCAGCTGCAACGCAAACTCGTCCTCGGCCTGCGACAGCGCCCGCTTATGCTGGCCCATGGTCCGCACCTTGCGCTCGCCCTGCCCCGCCTCATGCCCCGCCTCAAACTCCTCCGCTGCCGGCTTGTCGGCTTCAGGCTTCTCGGGCGAGGGCAGCCGGTGCGTCACATCCACCATGAACAGCACCGCATCGCGGCCTTCCAAGGCATCCTGCACCTCCTGCAGCATGCGCCGATCCAGCTGTGTATCGCCCTTGTGCACCCCCGGGGTGTCCACCAGCACGACCTGCGCCGCCGGCCGGCCCGGATCGGCGTTGGGGCCGCCCTTGACCTTTTTGCGCACCGGCAATTCCAGCACGCCCTGGATGCGCGTCCGCGTCGTCTGCGGCTTGTGCGTCACAATCGCCAGCTTTTGCCCGAGCAACGCATTCAACAACGTCGACTTCCCGGCATTGGGCCGGCCAACAATCGATACAAAACCAGAGCGAAGGGCCATCTAGATATCTTCGCATCTCGATTTGGCGACGAAGCGGTTGGGGTGGAGCGGTTGGCGATAAAGCGGTTAGCGGTGAAGCGGTTAGCGGTGAAGCGGTTAGCGGTGAAGCGGTTAGCGGTGAAGCGGTTGGCGGTGAAGCGGTTGGCGGTGA
>CAXTGE010000025.1:9136-17065 GCA_964243645.1 uncultured Acidobacteriaceae bacterium
GCTATGGCTGTTTCTTACAGCTGTAGTTCAGAACGAAAGCAGATTCCTCCGCTTCGCTGCGGAATGACAAAGGTTAAGTCGTTCTTGTTGTCATCCCGTACTACAGCGAAGGGATCCCCTGTCGAGCGCCTCTATCTCTCAAGCTCTCAAGGAAAACAGCTCTAAGAAGTGGTTGGCAGTGAGACGGTAGTGGTGAAGCCATTGGCGTGAAGAGGATCTGCAACACGATCCCTCTTACCTAACGCTTCACTCGCCAACCGTCTCATCGCCAAACGCTTCATCGCCGACCGCTCTACCGCCAACCGTCTTTTCGCCAACCGCTTCACCCGCCAACCGCTTCAGCGCCAACCGCTCCAGCCACCATCACTCCGGTTCCGTGACAAGCATCGTCCGCTGCAGTCCCACCCGGACGCGCTCTACCAGACGATCGGTCGATTGCAGCACTTCGAGCCGCAGCGGTCCATCCTCGACCACCTCACCCGGCAGCGGAATGTGTCCGGCAATCTCACTCACCAGGCCACCCACCGTGGTGGCCTCATAGTCGGTCAGCACCTGGGGCAGCAGCTCTTCGGCCTCGTCCTGTGTCTCTTCCCGATCCGTCTCCGCTGGGTCGCTTTCCGCCTCACCGGGCATCTGGGCAAAGAGCGCCCGCAAGCGACTGACCTCAAAGCTCCCGGAGATCACATAGGTCCCTCCCTCTTCGGCCACGGGCAAACTGTTCTCGGTGTCATGCTCATCCTCGATGTTGCCGACGATGGCCTCCAGCAAATCCTCAATCGTTACCAGGCCGGCCACACCGCCGTACTCGTCAATCACGATGCTCATGTGCTGCTTGCCGCGCTGCATCTCACGCAGCAGCTCATTCACCTTTTTCGTCTCGGGCACAAAGTGCGGCTCACGCGCCAGGCCCGCTACGGTCAGATCCGCGGCTTCCGCATCCTGAACGCCCAGCAGGTCCCGCGCAAACGCCACACCCGTAATGTTGTCGAGGTTGTCCTCATACACCGGCACCCGTGAGAGGGCGTGCTGGTTCACCTCGGCGGTAAACTCCTCCAGGCTCATGGTGGAGGGCACCGCAAAGACATCCGGCCGCGGCGTCATCACCTCACGCACCACCTTGTCCCCGAACTGCACCACCGACCGCACCAGCTCCCTGTCGCCAAACTCCAGGATGCCCTCTTCTTCGCCCGCCTCCAGCAACGCGTCCACGGCCTCACTCTGCGGGCGCTCTTCCTGCGGGAGCTCCGGCTCCGCCAGATTGGCAATCGAAAGAACCAGTGAGATCAGCAGCGTCACCGGCAATGCCAGATAGAGCAGCACCTGAAACACCAGGCGTAACCGGCGCAACCACACACCAGGGATCCGTGCCAGCATCAGCTGCGGCAGCAAGCGCCCAAAGACCAGGCCTGCCAGACCGAGCTCCAAGACCACCTGCGCGGCCGCTGCCCAGACCCGCGGTCCATGCCACGCCACGCGGGCAGCAAACAGGACGGCCAGTCCAGCCAGTGCGGCATGCGCCAGGACAGATGTTGAGATCGCCGCATTCTCCCGGCTGAGCCGCAGCCGTGGCTCCACGTCGGTCTCCCAGGTCTCGACGGCCTCCCCGGAGTCGCGGGAAAGAAAGCGCTCCAGCTCGCCGTAGACACGCTCGATGAACCCGGCCAGAGCCATCAGGCAGAGCAGCCCGATCACGCCCGTTGTATAGAGAAGGCTCATTGTGCCGACCTCACGCGCTGCCCGGCCCGCTTGCCTTCCGCTAGGCGTTCCGCGCGGGCAATCAACCCATGCGGCAGACGCAGGGCACGGCGCAGCCCCGCTTCACGCTCCGCCATCGCGCCCCCATCGGCCTCATGATCCATGCCATGCAGATGCAGAAGACCGTGCAGCAGCAGCACGCGCACCTCGTCGCGCAGCGTGTGGCCATGCTCGGCAGCCTGGCGCGCCGCGGTCTCCAGCGAGATCGCCAAATCCCCAGCATGCACGCCCGCCATCTCCGGAGGCCCCGGAAAGCTCAGCACATCGGTCGCCTTGTTTTTGCCACGATATTGGCGGTTGAGGCGTTTCAGCGTGGCATCGCCCGCCAGCAACACCTCGACCTCGCCCTGCAGCCCGACCGCGGTCTGGGCGGCTCGCAAATAGCGTGTCAGACCTGCGCGCGAAAGACCGGCAGCACACCACACCTCCGCCTCCGTGGACGTTTGTATGGCGGCTGCCAGCCCTCGCGGCGGCTCTAACGAAATCATCGTCTCTCGATGCTATCGCGTCTCGGTTATTGCGGCTTGCTCAGGGAGCCTCGCGGCGCGGCACGGTTGGACGGCAGGACGCTGCTCTCGGGCTCGCCTTCGGTGCCCATCGGCAGTTGCTCGGACCGCGTATGGCTGTCGTAGGCCTGCACGATGCGCTGCACCAGCTGGTGCCGCACCACGTCCACGTCCTCGAAGCGGCAAAAGCGGATCCCCTCCACGCCGTCCAGCACTCGCAGGGCCTCCCAGAGACCGCTCTTCTTGGGGTTGGGCAGATCGATCTGCGTCAGATCGCCCGTGATGATGGCCTTCGAGCCCTGTCCAAGCCGGGTCAGAAACATCTTCATCTGCTCGTTGGTGGTGTTCTGGGCCTCATCCATGATGATGAACGCCTCACTCAGCGTGCGGCCGCGCATAAAGGCCAGGGGCGCAATCTCGATCACGCCTGTCTCCAGCATGCGGTCCACCTTTGCGGGCTCGAGCAGGTCATACAGCGCGTCATAGAGCGGCCGCATGTACGGATCCACCTTCTCCTGCAACGATCCCGGCAGAAACCCAAGCCGTTCGCCGGCCTCCACCGCCGGCCGAACCAGGATGATGCGCGACACCTTCTTGGCCAGCAGCGCGCTCACTCCCATGGCCACCGCCAGATAGGTCTTACCCGTACCGGCAGGTCCCAGGCCGAAAACCATGTCGTTGCCGTCGATGGCTTCCAGGTATTTGCGCTGGTTCGGGGTGCGCGGCTGCACACTCTTCTTGGTTCCGGCGCCGCGCTGCTTCCCGCTGTCAATCAAGCTGCGCAGGGTGACCGTCGGATCGGCGGTGACCATCTTGAGCAGGCCATTCAGTTCGCCGTTATGAGGATGGACGCCCGAGCGGCGAAGGTGCTCGAAATCCGCAAAGATGCCCTCCACGCGGGCCACGGCCTCCGCGGCGCCCATCACCCGTATGCCGTCCGATCGCAGGTCGATCTGGACGCCCAGCGTTTCTTCCATCAGACGAAGATTCTCGTCGCGTGTGCCATAAAGCGGCTCGATACCAGGGGTCAAAGGCAGCGTCGTTTTTACCAAGAAGGGATCTGACCTCCGTCAGCTTCATACAGGGATTGGATGTGTTGGGGGAAAACATCGATGCGGCTGACCGGCCCTCGAGACATCGTCGTCAGCTGAAGCTGAGGGCCTGTCCTGCGCCGTTCCACGACCGAATTGGCGAGAGGTGCCAAGCGAGTAACGATGTTGCCGTGAGCCTAGCGCCGATGGAGGGAATGGGTCAAGTGAAAGTCTGGAAAACACGGTTGCTATCCAAACGGGGCACAAGAGTCCCGACAATCCCTTGAACACTGATCCACCTGTGTCCGAGGGCACGTTGACCGGCGCTCGTTTTTCTCCTACGATAACTAGGTTGTAGTCGATGCGGCCGCGCTGTGTCCGCACCAGCGTCTGTTCTGCACACACCCCCCGCATAGTTCGGGTCACAAGAGAGTTTCGATGGCAAATCATGTCTCCTCACTGAAGCGCGCCCGCCAGACCGTCACCCGGACGGCTGTCAACCGCGCCAACCGCTCCAAGCTCCGTACCTCCCTTCGGGCGATGCGCGAAGCTCTTACCGCCGGCAACGCTGAGTCTGCCGCGGCGCAGTACCGCCTCACCGTCTCGCTGCTCGACAAGAGCGTGCAGAAGGGCGTTCTGCACAAGAACACCGCCAGCCGTTACAAGGGCCGCCTCAATGCCCGCGTTAAGCTGATCGCGATGAAAGCCGCTTAAGTTTCTTCTTCAAGAGAAAAGGCCAGCCTCAAGGGGCTGGCCTTTTCCCTGCCTCCCACACTATTTCGGCGCCCCGCTCTGCCCTTTCGGTCCCTTGAACTCCGCCTGCTCGCCTGGATTCAGCAGCGTCGGCGCTTTACGCGCTACAGCCGGTGCTGCATCGCCGGACACAACGTCAGCCCCTGCCGCGTTGTCCGCCTGTGCTCCCTTCGCGGGGGCGGTCTGCCCTCCGGTGCCGGTCTGCGGCGGAACGCCCTTCGCCGGCTCGGCAGCGGCATTCGTTGCCGGCGAGGCCGCGGCCTCATCCGCCGACCGCACCGTCTCGCTGCCGGCCACGCTCTCAGGTGCCTCAATCGGCCGTGTAATTCTCGCCAGGGCGACCGGGCCGGATCCCGTCGGCGGCGTCATCGCCTGCACCTCGGCCAGGTCCTTGCGGTCTCTGGCATTCATCTCCGGAAGCGTATAGAAATCCATCGTCTCGGGTGCCAGAACCACCAACGTCCGGCCATCCGGGGACAGGTCGAAGTTCTCCGCGGAGCGCACCGCCGGCGCGCACAGCACATGCAGCAGCATGTCCCCGCTCTCCGTCTGGTAAACCCGGATCTCCTGGCTGAGCGGATCGTCGTTCCCCAGCCCCTTCACCGGGGCACCCGTGCTCGAGGCCATCAACCGGCTCATGGCGAAGCGGCCCATCTCGGGCGATAAGGCCAGCGTTGGCGGCTGCAGTGTCACGCTAAAGGGCTCCTGCCAGTTCTCGTGTCCATCGAACCCATAGGCCGCCAGCATGGGCTGCTCCTCGCTTCCACGGCAGGTCTCCACCAGGAACTGGCTACGGCTCAGCAGGGTCAGCCGCGGCTGGCAGGAACTCATCACGGGTGCCAGGCTCTGCTGCTTGCCGCCGAATTCATTGAAGCTCACCGTCCACTTGCCGCGGCCGCTGTCTTCGGCCCAAAGGTAACCGTCCCCGTCCATGGCCAGGCGCAGCAGTACAGGGGACCCAATGGCGCCCGCGCCGTTGATCTCGATCGGCATCCGGGCTTTTTCCTTGTCCCCCACGGTCAGTCGGAAGAACTCCACGGTGTAATGCTTGGGCCGGTGTTCCCCGGTCTGTTCGTCCCCCATCGCGGCCTGGCGCTCGGACTCCAACTCCACCATGACCACCTTGCCATCGGGCGATCCTGTCACCAGCACAGGCTGGCCAGAGCGGTGCGGCAGCGCGTAACGGCGCAGCGGCTCTTCCCCCGCTCCAAGCGCTTGCATGGGGGCAATTACCGCGAGTTCGCTGCCGGTCCGAACCACAAATACGCCCCGTCCCACGCTCCACAGGTAGCGGCCATGGTCATGCAAGCGCCACGTCGTCCGGGCCAGCACCTTGCCGGTTGGCGCCTCCATCAACACAGCCCCTACCTGCCGGTCGCTGTCGTGGGCGTCATCCCCGGGTAGGCGCGGCACCAGCGAACGCAGGCTGTAGGTGTACAGCACGTGGGTACTGTCCAGCATATGCACCGTGGCCATGGAGGCCCCTGCATGCAGCATGCTCACCTGGTAGCCCGGAAATCCCAGCCCTCTGAGGGGAACACGGGCGGCAGGCTTGGGCAGCACCTCCGCCCGCACGGCGACGCCTCCACAGATCCCGGTGACCGCCAGCAGACCCGCCAGCCCCCGTTGCCGGTAGCACCGACCGCGCCTTGCCCTCATCCACAACAACGACCACAACGACGACCACAACATGGACCCATCCATCGCATGCTTGCCTGTACTCTTTCTTTTATAGACTTTTATAGACGAGCGGTTCCGCCTGCAGGTGTCATCTCAGGCCTGGAAAACCTCGCCGTGCAGCTTCGTTGTTTACAACGCAACATTGAGGTGTTCATGAACGTGTCTTGCCTCCGGCGTTCCGGTCGCGTCCTTCTGCGGCTTTCACGCCATACCGGACTTCTGGCTGCCCTGACACCAGTTCTTGCCGGCACAACCGGTGCCCACGCCCAGGCATCTGCCGACACGCCGCCTGCCCCGATACCGCATTACGAGCTCGCGCCGTCATTTGATACGTCCGCGCTCGATTTGAAGACCGATCCCTGCCAGGACTTCTACAAATTCGCCTGCGGTAACTATGCGGCGCGCAATCCCATTCCCGGCGACCAGACCTCCGTAGACCAGTTCTATACCCTGTACAACGTCAACGCGGAGCGATTGCAGGGCATCCTCACGCGCTATGCCGCGTCAGACGCCTCCCGCACCCCCCGCACCCCAAACGAGCAGAAGATCGGCGACGACTACGCCGCCTGTACAAATACCGCGCTGATCGACAGGGAGGGTCTTGCTCCCCTGAAGCAGCTCCTGGGAGAGATCGATCACGTCTCCAAGATTGGCCTGCCCTACTTTACCGGCGAGCTGCAGCGCTACGGCGTGAATGTCTTTTTCAGCTACGGGGCCATGCAGGACTTCAAGGACGCCACAAAGGAGATCGCGGTCATCGATCAAGGCGGACTCGGCCTGCCGGAGCGCGACTACTACACACGTAACGGCGAGAAGGACAAAGAGCTTCGCCAGCAGTACGTGGAGCACATCGCCAAGACGCTCACCCTGGCCAGCGAGCCTGCCGATCGTGCCCAGGCCGACGCGAAGGATATCCTCGCCTTTGAGACCAGGCTCGCCGAGGCCTCGCTCACGGTCACGCAGCGCCGCGATCCCAAGGCAATCTATCACCCCGAGACACTCACGCAGTTTCAGTCGAGCCTCCACGGCGTGCCCTTCACGCCCTTCTTCCAGGCGGTGCACTCGCCTTCCGTCGAGTCCCTCAACGTGGCCAACCCCGGCTTCTTTCCCGCCATGGTGGACGCCATCCTAAGCGCCCGGCTGGAGACCCTGCATGCCTACATGAGGTACCAATTGCTGACGGCCTACGCCAGCGTGCTACCGGGGACCTTCGACGCGGAAAACTTCCATTTCTACGGCACGCAGCTGGAAGGCCAGCCCCAGCAGCAGCCGCGCTGGAAACGCTGCTCGGCGAAGGTCGATGCGCAGCTCGGCGAGGCGCTCGGACAGGTCTATGTACAGCAGTTCTTCGGCGCCGACGATAAGGCCCGGACGCTCGAGGTGGTTCACGACATCGAGGCGGCCATGGACCGCGACATCGATACCCTGCAGTGGATGGGAGCGGATACCAAGCTCAAAGCCAAGGCGAAACTGCATGCCATCACCGACAAGATCGGCTACCCGGAGCACTGGCGCGACTACACGTCGCTCGCCATCTCCCCCACGGATGCCTTTGGCGATCAACAGCGCGCCAACGCGTTTGAAAGTGACCGCCAGCTGAACAAGATCGGCAAGCCTGTCGACCGCCTCGAGTGGGGCATGACCCCGCCCACCATCAACGCCTATTACGACCCCAGCATGAACAACATTAACTTTCCTGCCGGCATTCTGCAGCCCGCGTTTTACGACAAGAAGGCCGATCTCGCGGTGAACTACGGCCATATCGGCGGCATCGTCGGCCATGAGCTCACGCACGGCTTCGACGATGAGGGAGCGCAGTTCGACGGCAACGGCAACCTGAACGATTGGTGGACCGCCGAGGACAAAAAGAACTTCGAGGTCCGCACCTCCTGCCTCGTGAACCAGTACAGCAAGTTCGTTGCGGTGGACGACGTGCACGTCAACGGCCGGCTCACCCTGGGCGAAAACACCGCGGATAACGGCGGCCTTCTGCTCGCCTACATGGCCTATCTCGAGCGCGCGAAGCAGGCGGGCGTCGACACGGCGACAAAGATCGACGGCTACACCGGCCCGCAACGCTTCTACATCGCCTTTGCCCAGGACTGGTGCGAAAACACCCGTCCCGAGGCCACCCGGCAACAGGTGCTCACCGACCCACACTCCCCCAATCACTTCCGCGCTAACGGCCCGGTCGTCAACCAGCC
>CAXTGE010000025.1:17165-18502 GCA_964243645.1 uncultured Acidobacteriaceae bacterium
TGCGGTTTCTACTTCGGCAAGATCGCCCTTGCGGAGATGAATGTCGGCGCCATGGTCTTCTATCGCTTCGCCTTTGCCGTACTCGGGCTCGCGCCGCTGCTGTTCACGCACCGCGCCCACTTCACCCGGGACGAATGGCTGCTGCTGGCGGCCGGCTCGTTTCTCGGCATACCGGTGCAGTTCCTTTTGCAGTTCTACGGGCTCTCGCTCACCACCGTATCGCACGCCTCGTTGATGGTCGGCACCATGCCGGTCTTTCTCGCCATCGGTGCCACACTGTTCGCTCATGAGCGCCTCTATCGTCTCGGCTGGGCGGCCCTGGCCGTCTCCACCGCAGGTGCCGCGCTCATCACCTTCGGGGGTCACGGCAACGCCTCAGGCAGCGGCCCATCCCTCACCGGCGACCTGCTCGTCGTTCTCTCCATGGTCATCGCGCTTTTCTGGATTCTCATCAATAAGCGGCTGATTGCCACGCACAGCCCGATCGTCGTCACCACTTGGGGCATGCTGATGGGCTGGCTCATGCTCTTCGCCTGCGTTCCCCCCTTCTGGGGTCTGCCGCCGGTTCATGGCGTTTCGCTGCGCGCCTGGGCCGCACTCGCTGCCAGCGGTCTGCTCTGCACCGCGGCTACCACCCTGCTATGGAACTGGGGTATGACGCACGTTCCGGCCTCCCAGGCTGGGGTTCTGCTCAACATCGAACCCTGCATGGGTTCGGTCCTGGGCGTCGTTTTGCTGCACGAGCGGCTTGGCGGCGTGGCCTATATCGGCGGCGCAATGATTCTGCTTGCGGCCATCACGTTGACCTCCCGTTCCCCGCCCCCCGCTCTGCAAATCTCCGAAGTGTCGACCCTCACGTAGTCCGCTTTGCCGTCGCTTTCCAGCATTCCCCGAAACGGGGAATCAGCTTTCTATCTTCCACCTCCGCGTCATGCCGCGTTATGATCCGCTCTGTTACGATCGACCCGCGTTCAGGCTTCGGCCCCATCGTCACCCTGGAGTTTCACGAATGATCTCGAAGACCTTTGCCGCTGCAGCGCTACTCGCACTCAGCTTCAGCCTCCCCGCGCAGACCGCCGGCACCCCACCCCAAAGCAATCCCACACCGGCATCTGCCGCAGCCCCGGCACCCACGCCTTCCAAGCGGCAGGCCCCCAAACCCATCACCGAGGAAGCCCCCGGCGGCGGCCCTGACAAGGTCTGGGTCAACACCAACTCCAGCGTCTATCACTGCCCCGGTGACCGCTTCTACGGCAAGACCGCTCACGGCCGCTACATGACCGAGGCTGCCGCCAAATCCGCAGGCGCCCACGGCGTAGGCGGCAAAACCTGCACCG
>CAXTGE010000025.1:18602-19801 GCA_964243645.1 uncultured Acidobacteriaceae bacterium
TGCATCGCCTCCACCACGGTATCGGTGTACTTCAGCCCGGCCCCAGTGTTGAACAACACCACCCGCTCCTCGGCCTTGATCTCACCAGAAGCCAGCAGCGCATCATAAGCCGCGGTCGCCGCCGCACCCTCCGGCGACAAAAACAGTCCTTCATACTTCGCCCAGTCCAGGATCGACGCCAGGATCGTCGCATCGTCCGAGCTCATCGCCCGCCCGCCTGACGCGCGCAGGATCTCCAGGATGATCGCGTCGCCATACGGCTTCGGCACCCGCAGCCCGGATGCAAACGTCTCCGCTCCCTCGTAAAATTCACTCGCTGCCTTGCCCTCGTCGAAGGCCCTCGTTACCGGAGCGCAGCCGGCCGCCTGCAGCGCGTACATGCGCGGCCGCTTGCCCGAAACCCAGCCCAATTGCTCCATCTCCTCAAAGGCCTTCCACATCCCGATCAGCCCCACACCGCCGCCCGTGGGGTAAAACACCGCATCGGGATAGGTCCATCCCAGCTGCTCCACGAGCTCATAGCCCATGGTCTTCTTGCCTTCCACCCGGAACGGCTCCTTCAGCGTCGAGATGTCGAACCACATGTCCTCAGGTTCCGTCCCAGCCTCTTTCTGCTTTTTGATCGCCTCGCCCACCAACCGCGCGCAGTCGGAGATCAGGCCGTCCACCATACGCACATCCGCCCCGTACACAAGGCCTTCCAGGTAGTTCGCCATCGGCACGTCCACAGGCATGAACAGGTGCGCCGCGATGCCTGCCGCGGCCGCATAGGCCGCCAGCGCCCCGGCCGCATTGCCCGCCGAGGGCACCGCCAGATGCCGCAGCCCATAGTGCTTGGCCATCGTCACCGCCAACCCCAGGCCGCGCGCCTTGAACGTGCCGGTAGGATTCGCGCCCTCCTCCTTCACCAGCAATCCGCTGTAACGCCGGCTCTGCACCATCGGTGTCCATCCCTCACCCAGCGTTACAGGTGTGACTTCTGGCAGCACATCCTTATACCGCCACATGCCCAGGCTAGCCGACGAAGCCGCCGCATACGCGGCCGGTGCCTCACGCCGCGCCGTCCGCCGCAGCGCGTCCATGTCATACCGCACATACAACGACCCCGCATCCACCGGGCACAATGTCTGCGGCACGTCTGCTGACACCTTCTGACCGCACCGCGCACACTCAAGAAAAGCAATCTTCGGCATAGGTCC
>CAXTGE010000025.1:19901-21828 GCA_964243645.1 uncultured Acidobacteriaceae bacterium
ATGCCCAAGCCCTGCCTTATCGCGATCGACATCGACGGCACCCTGCTTTCCAGCGCGGGCCAGGTCAGCCCGCGCAACCGCGCCGCCCTGCACGCTGCCCACGCGGCCGGCATCGAGATCGTCATCGCCACCGGCCGCCGTCACACCTACGCCATGCGCGTGGTCCGTGACCTGAACCTCTGCGAAACCAACGCCCTCGTCAGCTCCAACGGCACGGTCTTGCGTACCGTCGGTGCCGAGCTCATCCACCGCGAGCACATGAAGCTCGAGACCGCTGAGTGGCTGGTCGAGCACGCCGCCGGATTCCGCGACTCGCTCGTCTTCACCTTCGACAATGTCGGCCCCGACGGCGAGGATCGCCGCGGCGCGCTCGTCTGCGAGGCCTCCAACAGCCTCCACACCAGCATCGACGCCTGGCTGCGCGCGAACGAGCCCTACATCGCCCACGTCGAACACATCGGGCAAGCCCTCAGATCCGTCTCCCGCTCCGGCACATCCTCCTCGGCCGTGGCTGTAGCCGTGGCCGAGGAGGATGGGGAGGACGACCCGGACGTAAGCGCCGGCCCCATTCAAGCCATGCTCTGCGGTACGGTCGCCCGCATGGCCGAGGCAGAAGCCCTGCTCAGCCAGCATCCCCGCGTCGCCGGCGTCGGCCAGCCCGAACGGCCTGGTTGCGAAATTCAGCTGCACCGCACCGCCTACAACGACCGCGATCTCGCCATCCTCGACATCCTGCCCGCCGGCTGCTCCAAGGCCTCCGCTCTTGAGCACCTCGCTCGCCTGCGCGGCTGTACCCTTGCCGACATCATGGCACTTGGCGATAACTGGAACGACCTTGCCATGCTCGGGGCCGTCGGCCAACCCATCCTCATGGGCAACGCCCCCGAAGAACTCCAGGCGCTCGCCCGCCAGCAAGGCTGGAAGCTCGGCCCAACCAATGACGAGGACGGCGTTGCCCAGGCGATCGAAGCCGTCCTCGCCTGAGCCGTTCAGCTCGGAACGCCAGGACGGCCCGCCCACTCCGGCACCACCCCCGGAGCCATCTACCCACAATGCGCCATGCTCACGGCAGCCCTGCAGTGCTAGTCTCACCCCAGTGCCTCACCCGTTCCACCAACGTGCCCGCCACTCGAATCTCCCTGCTCTGGGACTCGTCGCGGCGTGTTTCTGCGTCCTTCCCGCGCACGCGCTGAACCGCATCACGCTCCGCAACGGCTTTACCTACGACTGCGCCCGTCAACAGGCCATCGACACGACGCACACACGGCTTTTCCTGACCGAAACAGCCGAATCCAGCTACCTCGACATCCCCACCGCACAGATCGTCGCCGTCGACGCGCTGCCCCCGCCCCCACTGCCGATTGCTGCCTCCCCAGCCAAAGCCGGCCCGGACATCCCGACGCTGCTCAGCGCGGCCGGGGCGCAGCACAACATCGACGTCGAGCTCCTCGCCAGCCTCGTCCACGCCGAAAGCAGCGGCCACGCCCGCGCCGTCTCGCGCACCGGCGCACAAGGTCTCATGCAGCTCATGCCCGGCACCGCCCGTACGCTGGGCGTCAAAGACAGCCTGCAGCCCGACCAGAACATCAACGGCGGCACCACCTACCTTGACTGGCTGCTGACCCGCTACCGCAACAATCTCGCGCTGGCCCTGGCCGCCTACAACGCCGGCCCCGGCGCGGTCGACCGCTTCGGCGGCATCCCGCCCTACCGCGAGACGCGCGCCTACGTCGTGCGCGTGATGACCGAGTTCAAGCGCCGCAAAGAAGCCCTCACGCGCAAGCCCTCCACCGGCACCCTGCAGGCCTCCCGCTAGCAACCTGACGCCGTTGCGTGCTCTGCGGTTCTCCGTCACGCCCGTTGCATTCCCGCTTGCAATCGCGGAGCCACTCGCAATCCGCCAAACACAGTGCCAACGCAAAGCGCC
>CAXTGE010000025.1:21928-27335 GCA_964243645.1 uncultured Acidobacteriaceae bacterium
AATGTGAGGGGACCGGTGCCGAAGTCGTTTCGTGAACTGAAGGTCTGGCAGGCCTCCATGGACCTTACGATTCAGATCTACGATCTGACATCGCTGTTTCCCAAGCACGAAATCTACGGCTTAAGCTCGCAGATGCGTAGAGCCGCAGTGTCCATCGCCAGCAATCTCGCGGAAGATTCGGCCCGCCGCACGCGACGAGACTTCCGCAACTTCGTAATCATGGCAAGAGGCAGTAACTCCGAACTGCAGACGCAGCTGATCCTTTCCGCACGACTCGGTTATGCCACGGATCAGAAGCTGCACGATGCCGAATGCCTGGCACTCGAAGTCGGCAGAATGCTGCATGGCCTCTCCAGCTTCCTAAAAGATAAGGCCGCAGAGCCCTGAACCAGGACCAAGCCCCAGCAGAAATCACACTTACAACTTAGAACCTACAACTAACAACTAACAACTCCAGGAGTTTCCCTTGTCCCCAGAAACCCGCACCCATCCCATCACCCTCATCCCCGGCGACGGCATCGGTCCCGAGGTCACCGCGCAGGTCGTTGCCATTCTGGAAGCCGCCGGCGCACAGACAGGCTGCAGCTTCGACTGGCACCGCTTCGACGCCGGCGCGGACGCCTACGCCAAGACCGGTGAGTACATTCCCCAGGCATTGCTTGACTCGATCGCCACCGACAAGGTCGCGCTCAAAGGCCCCGTCACCACGCCCATCGGCGGCGGCTTCAGCTCCATCAACGTGCAGCTGCGCAAGAAGTTCGATCTTTACGCCAATTTTCGCCCCGTAAAGTCGCTCCCCGGTCTCAAGTCCAACTACCCGAACGTCGATCTCGTCATCTTCCGCGAAAACACGGAGGATCTCTACGCCGGGGTCGAATATATGGCTACGCCCGACGTCGCCCAGAGCATCAAGATCATCACCCGCAAGGGCTCCACGCGCATCGCCGAAGCCGCCTTCGAGTACGCCCGCAAGCATGGCCGCAAAAAGGTCCACGCCATCCACAAGGCCAACATAATGAAGCTTTCCGATGGTCTCTTTCTCCAGTGCTGCAAGGCCGTTGCCGAAAATTATCCCGAGATCACCTACGCCGAGCACATCATCGACAACACCTGCATGCAGCTTGTGCTGAACCCCTACCAGTACGACGTCATCCTCACCGAAAATCTCTACGGCGATATCCTCTCCGATCTCTGCTCTGCCTTTGTCGGCGGCCTGGGCCTGGTCCCCGGCGCCAACCTGGGCGTCGCCGGGGCCATCTTCGAAGCCGTGCACGGCTCGGCCCCCGACATTGCGGGCCAGGATAAGGCCAATCCCACGGCCCTGCTCCAGTCCGCCATCCTGATGCTCCACCACCTCGACGAGCCCACAACCGCCGCCAAGGTCCAGGCTGCGCTCAAAATCGTCTACGCCGAAGGCAAAAGCCTTACCCGCGACATCGGCGGTACAGCCGGCACAAAGGCGTTCGGCGCAGCCGTGATCGCCGCGCTTTAAGCGACTCGCAGGAGTGTACACTTTGATTGCATTTAGGGTGTACACTCTCGATCATGGACGTCACCATCACCCAACTCCGGCGGGATCTCTTCAATCTGGTCGAGCAAGCGATGGACGGGGTGAACGTCCACGTCACGCACAAGGGCAGAGGCTTCACCCTGAAGCCGGATGGTCCTCCACCAGATCGCCTCAGCCGCATCACGCCACTCGACCTGATTCTTGGGGATCTGGACGACCGTCCTGACAAAGAAGAGATGCGTTTGGAATGGGAGAAGGACTGGGCGGACCTTGATCGCTTACCTTGACACGAACGTGGCAGTCTGGCTGTCTCACGGCCGACTTCGCCACCTCAGCAAGGACGCTCTCCGGGTGGTACGTACCGCCGACCTCCTCCTATCGCCCATGGCGATGCTCGAACTTGAGTACCTCTACGATCTAGGCAGGTCAAAGCTGCGCTCGCGCGATATCGTGCGCAAGCTGCAGGACGAAATACAGGTGAGGATTTGTGATCTTGGTTTTGAAAAGATAGCCGGTACAGCCATGGATGAGGGCTGGACCACAGATCCCTTTGACCGCCTCATCGTGGCAAATGCAAAAGCGAACGGATTCGCTGCACTGATCTCTGCCGACCAGGAAATCGCAGCACATTATCCCAAGACCGTCTGGTAGCATCGCCGAGACGCATCCAATGCCCGTGGTGAACGCGCGCACTTCCTCCTCCGCTCTCCTTGTAGCCCTGCTTGCACTCAGCGGCTGTAAATCTTCCCCGCATGCTACGACCTCGCCGACCGAGACGCCCACAGCGGTGAAGCCGACCCCAGTGGCGCCCCCCGCCGCGAAACCCGTCGACCCTGCCACCGCGGGCACCGTCACCGGCTCGGTCCTTTTCAAAGGTCCCACTCCTGCCCGCGTCAAGATCGACATGTCTATGGACCCGGCCTGCTCGCTCGCGCCCGGCGATAATTTCTCTGAGCAGTACCTCGTCGCCAACGGCCACCTCGGCAATGTCTTTGTCTATATCAAGTTCGGCCTACCAGCCTCGGCAGCGTCCGCAGGCGCGCCACCGGTGCATATCGATCAGAAGGGCTGCCGGTTTATCCCGCACGTTGCCGCGGTGCAGCAAGGGGGCTCGGTGGAGTACAGCAACTCCGATCCCACCATGCACAACGTCCACACCATGGCCACCGTCGTCGGCAATGACAACGTCGATGTCTCGCAGGGTCCCAACGCCACCCCGGCGGTTCGTCGTTACAACGCGCCCGAGACCATGCTGCCGATCCGTTGCAACAACCACCCCTGGATGCAGGCCTTCCTGAACGTCGCGCCCAACCCGTATTTTGCTATCACTGGGCCCGATGGCAGCTTCACGCTACCCAACTTGCCGCCCGGCACCTACACGCTTGCCGCTGTCCACGAAAAGCTGGGCGAGCAGGATACCCAGATCATCGTCGCGCCCCATGCCACGGTAAAAAGCAGCTTGACCTTCACACCGCAGTAACGGTATACCCGGCCCATCACGGCGAAAGATACTCCACGCCGCGGAACGCATAAAAGGACAGCGAATGAACCTCTCTGCCACTCTGGGCACACACTCCCTGCCGCTCTGGTTTCTTGTCTTCTCACTCTTTCTGCCGCGCGTGGCCCTTGTCGTTGCTTGGCTGCAGCACAGCGTTCCGGCCTACATCCCGAGCACGGTCAGCCTCCTGCAGATCATCATCGCGATCATCATTCCGCGCGTCCTCATTCTCTTCTGGATCTACCAGGACCAGGGCGTCAGCCTATGGCTGCTCATTCATGCCATCGGCCTCATCGTGGCCTGGGGTGGCGGCAGTGGCACCTATGTCCGGCGTCGGCGCGTCGAAGTCATCGACTAGCCAGCACGCCATAAGGATTTACCTGCAACCGACCCTCGATCGATTCGCTTCGTGGCTCCGGGGACCCACCTGCACGCAGGAACCGCCCCTACCGATAGCGGCGCTCGCAGGCCTGCTCCGCAGCAGATCCTCGGGCGTCACAGGATGCACCTTACGGTTTGCCTGCATCCGCTGCGCTAAACTAGCTCGATGGAACGGCGCGATGTAGGCATTCTTGGAGCCACGGGCACGGTCGGTCAGCGATTTATCCAGCTTCTCGCCAACCACCCCTGGTTCAACATCACGTGGCTCGCCGCCAGCGATCGTAGCCAGGGCAAATCTTTCGCCGAAGCCTGCCAATGGAAGCTCGATACCCCGCTGCCCTCACGCATCGGCGGGATGGTGCTGCAGCCCAACACGCCCGAAGCCTCCACGACCCCGCTGCCCCGCATCATCTTTGCCGCCCTGGACGCCGGCGTTGCCCACGAGCTCGAGCCGAAGTTCGCCGCAGCCGGCTGCGCCGTCATCTCCAACTCCTCCGCCTTCCGCATGACCCCGGACGTCCCACTCGTCATCCCCGAGGTCAACTTCGAGCACCTCGAGCTCTTGGAACAGCAGGCCACAAGAAAGCACTCGGGCGGCTACATCGTTACCAACCCCAACTGCTCGGCCATCGGCCTGGTGCTTGCCCTCAAGCCGCTGCAACAGCGTTTCGGCATCGACTCCCTCTTTGTTTCCACCATGCAGGCGGTCTCCGGCGCGGGCTACCCTGGCGTCCCCTCGCTCGACATCCTCGGCAACGTCGTCCCATTCATTAAAAGTGAAGAAGAGAAGATGCAGGAGGAGTGTAATAAGCTCCTCGGTGCGCTCACCGGCAACACGGTCACGCCCTTGCCCATCCGGCTCTCCGCGCATTGCAACCGCGTCGCCGTCGAGGACGGCCATACCGAGTGTGTCTCGGTCAAACTGAAGTCAGTTGCCACCCACGAGGAGGTCCTTGCCGCCTGGGCCGAGTTTCAGCCCTTCGGCAACAGCGGCCTGCAATTTGGTGTGCGCCTGCCCACCGCACCCCTTCACCCCATCGAGTTCGAAGCCGCACCGGACCGCCCGCAGCCCCGCCTGGACCGTAACCGCGGCAATGGCATGACGGCCACCGTCGGCCGCCTGCGCCCCTGCCCGCTGATGGACTGGAAGTTCGTCGTGCTCTCCCACAACACCCTTCGCGGTGCCGCCGGTGCTGCCGTCCTCAACGCCGAACTGCTCGCCGTGCTCGGCAAGCTCAATTTCAAGAGCTTCCCTCCCCTCAACGCAAGTACGACCTCCGCGCACTCCCCCGCTGCAGAATCCGTGTTGGTCGACGCGTGAGCACACCCAACGGGCACATCGTCGTCATGAAGTTCGGTGGTACCTCGGTCGAAGACGCGACCGCGATCACCCGCACCGCGCACGTCGTTGCGAGCCGCCTCCAAAGAAACCTCCAACCCGTCGTCGTCGTCTCCGCCATGAGCAAGGTCACCGACCAGCTGCTCGCCTGCGCCGCTGCCGCCTCGGCAGGCCGCGGTGATCGGGAGGCCGCCCTCGACATCGCCGCCCGTCTGCGCGCACGCCATCTCGAAACCGCCGGCCAGCTCGTCAACGGCCCCGCGCGCGAGCCCTTGAACGAGGACATTAACCGCGCCTTCGATTCCCTCGACGAGCTCGTGCGCGGCATCGCCATCCTCGGCGAGCTCACCCCCCGCACCTCCGACCTGATCGTCAGCTACGGCGAGCGGCTCTCCTCCGTCCTCATCGCCGCCGCCTTCGTGCAGCTCGGCATCCCCGCCACCCACGTCGACGCCCGCGAAGTCATCCTCACCGACAATCACTTCGGCAAGGCCTTCCCGGACGAGCTCGCCATCGAGCGCGCCCTCCAGTCCAAAGTTCTGCCCCTGCTCCAGACCGGCAGGGTGCCCGTCATGGGCGGCTTCATCGGCTCGTACAACGAGATCACCACCACGCTCGGCCGCGGCGGCTCCGACTACACCGGCGCCCTCGTGGGCGGCGGTCTCCACGCCGGCGCCAT
>CAXTGE010000026.1:0-1955 GCA_964243645.1 uncultured Acidobacteriaceae bacterium
CAGGTTGGGTGCTGCGATCGTCACAGCCAGCAGGGCACCCCACCAAAACCAGCGGCTGCGCAGATGCCTTCGCTGCGAGGGCATGATTGCGAGTGCGGCCAACAGGCTCACCAACGGGAACGCTATCGCATATTTCGACAGCACGCCGAGGCCCACGCCGGCACCGACGCCCAGCCAGTTGCGCTCATCCCCCGTCCGCAGCACGCGTGCCGTGAAAAACGCCATCAGCGTCCAGGCGAGCAGATCGAAGGTGTTGTATTGCAGTACCGAGCTGAAGGCCACTGCCAAGGGAAAGATGGCGCACACCGTAAGCACCTGCGCGGCGCGCTGCCCGCCGAGCTCCCGCGCGAGCAAGCCCGCCAGCACCAACGTCACCCCATTGGCGAGCGCCGCGGGCAGACGCAGCACCTGCGGCGAGATCCCAAACAGAGCTATCGCCACACGCCCGCAGAAGGACGTCAGCGGCGGGTACGCCACATAGCCCCACGCCAGGTGCCGCGCATCGCTCAGGAACTGCAGTTCATCCCGATGAAAGCCGTAGCCGTTGCCTGTGATGAAGTGGATGGCGAGCAGAAGGGCTGCAAAGCCGCTGAGAACGGCCGCATCTCGCCCTACCGGTGTGGCCTGCATGGGCTCGGTCCGCTCGTAAACGCTACCCGGGAGCGCAGCGGGCATCACTCGTACCGCAACGCTTCAATCGGGTTCAGCGTCGCCGCCTTCCATGCGGGATAAATGCCGAACACCAGGCCGATGGCGCAGGAGCTCAGCATGGCCGCCACCACCCACATCCAGCCCACCTGCGCGCTGATCACGAACTGGATCGCCAGCGAAAACAGCGCGCCCAGCGTGATGCCCAGCACGCCGCCCACCGCGCACAGCACCACGGCCTCCACAGTGAACTGCAGCATGATGGTCCCGCGCGTGGCGCCGATGGCCTTGCGCACCCCGATCTCGCGCGTGCGCTCGGTCACGCTGACCAGCATGATGTTCATCACGCCCACGCCGCCCACCATCAGGCCCACGGCGCTGAGCCCGAGCATGAGGAAAAAGAGGCTGCCCGTGATCTGGCTCCACAGCTTGGTCAGCGAGTCCGCGCCGGAGAGCACGAAGTTATCCTCCGCGCTGTTGGGCACCTTGCGCCGGCGGCGTAGCAGCTCGCGGATCTCGTCTTCCACGATGGGCCGGTTTTTCTGGTCGTCGTACTTCACGCTGATCCAATAGTCCAGCACCTCCGGGTGGAGCTTCCGAAACGTCTCGACCGGCATGTTCACCAGGTTGTCCTGTGGATTCTTGCCGCTGCCGAAGGGCTGCTTTTGCGGCTCCATGACGCCAATCACGGTGAAGCTCCGCCCCTCGATCTGGATCTCCTTGCCGAGGGGGTCTTGACTTCCGAACAGCGTCTCGGCCGTGTCATGTCCGAGGAGGGCTACATCGGCAGCCCGCTGCTCATCTGTCTGCGTGATGAAGCGGCCTTCCGCCACCTTCTGGTCATAGACCGTGGCGCTCGCGGCCATATCGCCCGAGACGATGAGGTTCTCCGCCTTGTGCTGCCCGTACTTGGCAGTGCCCTTGCTCGAGCCGAAGGTCGAAGGGTTTTGATACCGCAGGCTCGCCGCGGACGCCACCACATGCGGCAGGTGGCCGAGCGCGTCGGCATCGTCCCGCGTCATGTACTTGCGCGAGAGCATCTCGGTCGTCGGCCGCACCCCGATAAACGGTAGCCGCGTCACCCACAGAATGTTGGTGCCGAACGACTCGACCAGCCCCGAGACATTGTTGTTCAAGCCATTGATGACCGACGAGATCACAATGACCGTCATCACGCCGATCACAATCCCCAGCACCGTCAACCCTGACCGCAGCTTATTCGTGCGCAGCGTGTCGATCGCCATGCCTACCGCTTCGCGCTGCTGTGTGACTGCTGTGGAGGCCATTGGGTCCTTTGGAAGAGTTAG
>CAXTGE010000026.1:2055-3283 GCA_964243645.1 uncultured Acidobacteriaceae bacterium
AAATCAGATCGCAACGCCACAATCGGATCCAGACTCGCCGCCTTCCTGGCCGGGTAGACGCCGAAGAAGATACCCACCGACGTGGCCACAAGCAATCCCGCAAAGATGCTCCAGATGGCCAGGCTGGACGGGAAGCCCAGCAGGGCCGTCACGCCTTTGGCCGCGCCCACGCCGACAAGGACGCCGATCAGGCCGCCGACCAGCGCCATCGTGGCACTTTCCATCAGGAACTGCAGCAGCACATCGGCGCGGCTGGCGCCCAGGGCCTTGCGCACGCCGATCTCGCGGGTCCGTTCGGTCACGCTGACCAGCATGATGTTCATGATCACGATGCCGCCCACCACCAGCGAGATGCCGGCGATGGCCACAGCCACCAGTTCAAACGAGCTCGAGATCTGCGACCACAGTGACATCAGGCTGTCGCTGGTTTCTGTCGTGAAGCTGTCATCCGCGCCCGGCTGGTCGTGCCGCAGACCGCGCATGATCAGCCGTACCTCGTCGATGGCGCGCTCCATGTTCGGCCCGGCCCCGGCCTTTACCGCGATGTCGATCGTCTTTGAGGTGCCATAGGTCTTTTGGTAGGCCGTCAGCGGGATGGCGACATAGTCATCCTGGCTTTGGCCGAGCGTCTTGCCCTTCGCTTCTCCGAGCCCGATCACGGTGTAGGGCACGCCGTCCACCCGGATCTCCTTGCCGATCGGATCGGCATCCTGCAGCAGATTCTCTTCCACGTCCGTGCCGATAATGGCGACGTGCGTGGCGTGGTCCTCTTCCGACTGCGTGAACGAGCGGCCCTCGGTGATGTTCAGGTCGCTCATATCGGGCATCAGCGAGGTATAGCCCCGGATCTGCGAGCCCGTGCTGTTCTGCCGCCCCACCGCGATCTTGCCCACCGTCCCGGAGCTCGCCCCTACTTCCAGGCAGCTCTTGCACCCTGCCGCAACCGCGCGGTACTGCTCCAGGTTAAGCACCTTGCGCTTGTTGTACTTCAGGAACTCCTCGTAACTTGTGATGACGCTGGGCATCTGCGCCACGCTGAAGATATCCGCGCCAAACTGGTTGATTTTGGTGGCTACGAACTTGTTCGCGCCGTTCACCAGCGTCACCACGGCGATCACGCTGGCCACGCCGATCACCACGCCCAGCAGCGTCAGCACGCTGCGCAGCTTGTTGGCCCAAAGCGACGACAGGGCCATCCGGAGTGCGTCTTTTCGGTCCATGGGCATGT
>CAXTGE010000026.1:3383-5678 GCA_964243645.1 uncultured Acidobacteriaceae bacterium
GACCGCTCCACCTCAGCATCCAACGTTCTAACGAACTTCGGAGACCTCTGCGCTTGCCCCAGGCTTACCTAAATCGGATCGCCACCGCCGTCCCGGACCACGACGTCCACCAAGCCTTCGTCGCCTTTGCGGACAACCTGCTCGTTGCGGCCCCCAAGGCCAACACCCGTGCCCTCTTCAATCGCATGGCGACGCGCTCCGGCATACAACATCGCTACTCCGTGCTCACGCCGAACGGGGCCTCCACCGAGTTCCACATCAATGCTCACGACTTCTACCGCACCGGCGAGTTCCCCCATACCGCGCAACGCATGAAGGTGTACGAGCAGTTCGCGCCCATCCTGATGCGTCGCGCCCTCGACCGCCTCGCGCTCACCGCCGCCGAGCGCGCCGAGGTAAGCCACGTCATCATCACCACCTGCACCGGCCTGTACGCCCCCGGCCTCGACTTCGAAGCCGTCGAGTATCTCGGCCTCCGCCCTGACGTCGAGCGCACGGTGATCGGCTTCATGGGCTGCTACGCCGCCATCAACGGCCTCAAGACCGCACGCCACATCCTGCGCTCCGAACCCGCCTCCCGCGTGCTGATGGTCAATCTCGAGCTCTGCACACTGCACCTGCAGGAGACCACCGACCTCGAACAGGTGCTCAGCTTCCTGGTCTTTGCCGACGGCTGCGCCGCCTCGCTACTCTCCACCGAAGCGACAGGGTTTGGCCTCGATAGCTTCCGCGCAGTCCTCATCCCCGAGACCCGCGAGCTCATCACCTGGAAGATCGGCGGCGTCGGCTTCGATATGCTGCTCTCCGGCCAGGTGCCCGGCGCTATCGGTAAGGCACTTGAAAGGGACGGCGATCAGGTCATCGATGCCGACGACAAGGACGGCATCGCCCTCTGGGCCGTCCATCCCGGCGGCAAATCCGTGCTTGACGCCGTGGGGCGTGGCCTCGCTCTGCCTCCCGCCGCGCTGAACTGCTCCCGCGAGGTGCTCGAGCGGTTCGGCAATATGAGCAGTGCCACCGTGATGTTCGTGCTGGAGCGTCTGCTCGCCGAGGCCCGGCCCGGCCAGAAAGGCTGTGCCATGAGCTTCGGCCCCGGCCTCACCGCCGAGACCATGCGTTTTCACGCGGCCTAGCTTCTCCTCTCCCGGCTTAACCTCCAGAAGTCTGTGACCCGGACGTCTCAGGGCATCCCCCGCAACTTTTGCAGAGCTTTCGATCCCGTGTGCATCCCATAAACAAAACGATGGCAACAACGAGTACCACCCCTGTCCTGCGCGGGAGCCCGACGCTGGATTTCTCGTCCCGGCTCGACCCCGCACTGCTGCCCGAGCTCATGGATGAGCCCTGCAGCTACCTCGACTTCCGCGATTGTGTCCGCGACATCGCCGCAACTACCCGCCTGACCCGCGGGTACGCCCCCACGCTGCGCTTCTTCCGGGGGGCCCTGGCAAAGCACGCCAGCCGATCGCCGCTTCATGTTGTCGACGTCGGCTCCGGTGGGGGCGACAGCCTGCGCCGCCTTGCCGTCTGGGCGCGCCGACGCCGGGTTTCCGTCCAGCTCACCGGCATTGACCTCAACCCGCATGCCACCCGCGCCGCCACCGAATTTTCGGCCGGCAACGCCGACTTCAGCCGCATCCACTGGCTCACCGGCGACCTCTTCACCGATCCGGTCACGCAGATGCCGGACATCGTGATGAGCTCGCTCGTCACCCACCACATGCGTGATGACGAGATCATCCGCTTTCTGCGCTGGATGGAAGACCACGCGCGCCTCGGCTGGTTCATCTCCGATCTCGTGCGCAGCCGCCGCTCCTATCGGCTCTTCGGCCTGCTCGCCCGCGTGATGCGCTGGCACCCGTTCGTTCGCCACGACGGCCTGATCTCCATACGCCGTGCCTTCCGCGAACCGGACTGGCATCGCCTCCTCGCCGCCGCCGGCATCCCCGCCGGTGCCGTCGAGATACGCCGCTGCGCCCTCGGCCGCCTCTGCCTCACACGCCTGCGCTAAAACTGCCTCCCTCCTGTCGGCCACCAGGCGGGCAACGCTTCCTCCCCGTTCCTTATCCAAACCGCTCATGACGAACAATGTGGTGCCCAGCGGTGGCGACGGTGCAGTGGAGTTTGACGATTCAGCAGAGGCCGGCTCCGCGGAGAGCCGTCTGAGCCTCCTCCGGGCTCTTGTCGAGGACATGATCCGCTCCTCCGAAACCAGCTTTGCCAAGGAAATCAAGGTCGACGACAAAATCTGGAGCATCCGCGCAGAGAAGATTGCCGGTTAAACGCCGCCGCTCC
>CAXTGE010000026.1:5778-13264 GCA_964243645.1 uncultured Acidobacteriaceae bacterium
AGCCGCCCTGCCCTTCCCGGCGCGCTCCCTCACCCGCCGCTGCCTCGACGCGCTGCTGCTGCAGGCAGCCGAAGCGGCCGGCGCGCGGGTCTTGTGCGGGACATCTGCTGAAACCCTCACCCGGCAAGGGGCGCGATGGCAGGCCACGCTGAGCACGGGCGAGACGATCTCCGCCCCGCGGGCGCTTCTCGCCACCGGCAAACACGATTTGCGCGGTTTTCCCCGCCCACCTGGCCCGCAGGGCGACCTCGTCGCGCTGAAGATGTACTTCCGCCTCGCGCCGGACCAGGCCGCCGCTCTCGCCAACTCGGTCGAGCTGCTGTTGCATCCCCACGGCTACACCGGGCTCCAGCCGGTTGAAGACGGCGCAGCCAACCTCACGGCTCTTGTGCGCCGCCGTCACCTCGCCACGCTCGGCGGATGGACGGGCCTGCTCGCCGAGATCCGCCAGACCAATCCCCACGCGGCCGCGCGTCTCCGAGACGCCCAGCCGCTGCTCGACCGACCCCTGGCCATCGCGTCCATCCCCTACGGCTTCGTGCGCAAGCAGGCTCTCGCTCCGGATCTCTGGGCCGTCGGCGACCAGGCCGCCGTCATCCCGTCGTTCACCGGCGACGGCATGTCGATCGCGCTCTACACCGGCCTGCGCGCGGCGCAGAGCCTTCTCGCGGATGCGTCTGCCGAGGCTGCCGACCGCTTCCAGCGCACCCTGCACAGCATCCTCCGCCCGCAGGTCTTCTGGGCCACAGCGCTCTCCCGCGCACTCGTCTACGGGCCGATAAAGGGCCTGCTCACCACCGGCGCCCACCTGTGGCCCGGCGGCCTGCAGGCAGCCGCCTCCCTAACCCGCCTACCCGCAAACGCCCTGTCCGAGCTGACACTGTAAAGGGGATAAAGCAGGCCTATTTCACGCGCCCGGCATTGCTGCTCTAGCGGGTTGGCTGCGTAGGTTCTGTCAGCGCATCAGGCGATCCAGGATCCTTGCCGAGCAACACCACAGAGACCAGCAGCAGACCCAGGCCTGAAAACGTCGTGGTCTTCAGCACGCCATGCTGCTGAAAAAAGGTCTGCGGCTTTGCGTCTGCTTCGGGTGGCAGGTACACCCCGTTAGGATCGGGAAAATTACGGAAGTCGTCTCGCCAGGTGGCAAAGCTTCTGTCCAGGAGCGCGAGTCCCAGAAACAGGGCCAGGAGGCCGCAGATTTTGAACTTGTCCGATCGAGGAAGTGGCATAGGCAGGTCAGGTGCAGTGCACCGTACGTCCATTCTATCCGTGCGCTTCAGGAGCCATTCCAGCGCAGGATCGCTTCAATCGGAAGAGAAACTCTTTCCCTTGCGGACATAAATGCGATACCCCGGGGCAGACTCCGGCGGCGCAGGCAGTTGCCCGGCAAACTTGTCCTCATACGGAAAACTTCGCGTTACCGCCAGATCGTACTTTTGGGCGAGGTATCCCGAAAACTGGGGCCATCGGCTAAGCCGGTTGTACGTGTTGGGCGCGCCAAACTCCTGATTGGTGATCACCAGCACTCCCGCCGGAGCTTTGGCCTGCAGGCGCCAGAATAGGTCGCGATAATAGTCGGTAGCGGCATTCGGCCTGGTGGGAAAGAGCAGCAGGTCGCCGGTGAAGCCGGTATTTTCGACGAGTTGCAAATGGTAGAGGGAATTCAAGCAGCCGAACGTCAGGTCAAAGCACTGTACGTCTTCTTGCAGCCGTTCACCACCAAGGCGACTCAGGTCCTTTTCCATGGCCTCCGTAAGCGAGCTGTGTCTCGGCAGCTGTAACAAGGCAAGTGCATAGGTCGGCATAAGGTAGAGAACGCTGTACAGCAAGCTAGCGGCCAGCACGGCTCGATGCCCCTGAAGTTGTTCCTCGGCACGCGATGGGAGGAGCTCAAGGCTGATTACCAGAAGGAGAAAGGCGACGAAGACATACCGGTGGTGATAAAAGCCCTTTTGCTGAATGAAGTAAGACAGCAATCCATTACCCGCCGCGAACAGGAGCACCCAGGTCTCCCAGCCCGGCCAGCGATGTTGTCTCGTCAGATACGAGACACTCGCAAGCCCTGCCAATGGCAAGAGCTCAAATGGAAAGGTATGCAGGAGCATGAAACGTGCATTGGGGTGGCCCAAGCCGATGTATACAGGTGTAACCGTACGCAGCACAAAGAAGAAGGCGTGAAGCGCCCCATAGTGGTAGAGGAAACCGAAGTTCAGGGCTGCTACAACGAAAATACCGCTCGTCCCGGCTATAAGGTAGTGCACAGAACCTATCTGTCGCCGCTTCAATGCCATTCCAAGAGACACCAGAGCGAGCAGCATGAACGGCGTCAAAGTTGGCTTCACGCCTGACGCCATCGCCGCCAGGAACCCGAAGCCTAGAACAAGAAGCGGCTGCTTTCGGCGGACCGCAAGAAACAGCAGCGCGCACGCGGCAGCGAGAAGAACGGTCATCTCCTGCTCGCGCTCACCGGCAAACCATGCACCCTCGCTCCCGTGCCGCAACGCGAAGAGCCCCCCTGCAAAGACGCCGGCGAGCCACTTACGAGGCCCGCTGATGACGACGAAAGAAGCGGTGAGCAGAAGCAATAGAAAGAAGTCGTACAGCCGCCATCCCAGGTCGCCACCGCCAAACACCTCCATGGCAAAGCGTTCTATCAGATACGCGCCTGGCATATTGTTGTCTGTGATATCGCGGTAGGGGCGCAATCCATGCTCGGTAAGAAAGATGACGTAGTGCATCACTGGTGAGTCCACCATCATCGGCCAGTGCAGAGTGACCCCGACAAAGAAGATCAGCGACACACTCATCGCGAGTAGAAAAACACCGCGCAGGGTCGGCGTCACAGTATCGAGGAGCAAGAATGTGCGAAGGAAACGGGGCATTGAGCAACGTCGTACGAGACGCGTCCAGCAATGGACGCGAGGACTACCGTGAGTTGATCCTATAGACCAGGTACTTGCCGTCAAATCCCGAAAACTGGAACACTGGTGTTTCACAGAAGGTGGATCGCATGCGTAGGGACGACGGTCCGGCAATCGACGGCTCCATTGCGTGCAGACAGCCGTCCTTCAATTCCGTTCGGTAGTTGTGCTTGAACACAAAGGCGACATAGTAATTCACGCCGTAGGAGGCCAGCACCGATCGCAAATCATCCTGTGCGCGAATGTGCTCCAGGTAGGCGCGATTCATTACCAGCCCCTCTGCCTGCAGCACAGGGTTTGCCGTGGTGATCTGGAACATGCCCGCTCGATCGCCCATGGCGTATACGCCGGGATGCGCATCGGCAAATTGATCCAAAATGCCTGCCGCGTGTTGGATTTCCACCATCCAGTGATCCACGTTGTAGTTCGCGATAAACAACTTGAACAGCGCCGCACAACACAGGACGGCGGGCAGACCCCGACCCTGCGCTATCGCCTTTAGACGCGGGTAGCGTGAGGGCAGCACGGAACGCGACACTACGACGCACAACAGAACGCCACAGCCCGCTGCCACAAAACGTAGGATATAGAAGTACCAGTTCCAGACCGGCCAGTCACTGATCACCATCTCCAGCCCATAGAACACAAAGGGCGTGGTTACGACCGCAAGCAGGAATACCTTTTCGCGCGCGTGGAGGTAGTGCCGCAAGGTCCAGCCCAGAACCGCCGTGATGACGGCAACATTCACCAGCGCCTCAGTAGTCCCGCTGAACGAAGCCGGCAGAAGGACGCTGGGCACACGGCCGTGCCGCAATTCCTTGGCGATGCCGGAGATGGGAAGCAGCGTGCCGAAAAAATGCTCATTCGACCAGAAATAGAGCGACGGCAAAGGGAGGCAGGTGGCGAGAAAGCTGCCGATATTCTTCGGCGTAAAGGCCGCTCGATACTCGCGGGAGCAAAGCATCCCGAGTAGGTAGAAAAATACCAGCAGGCCGGCATCGAGGCGCGCGAGGAAGGTCAAAGCGCCCAGAATGCCCATAAGGGCTGAGCGTCGCGGTGTAAGTTGCTCCGGCTCCGCAAAAGCAGCCAGCAGAAATGCAAAGCCAATCGGCAACGCAAGCGTCACTTCCATCTGATCGCAGATTTGCGTGAGGCAAAGGGCCGCCATCAGCACAGCGAGTGCATTGGCCAGCAGCAGGGAGCCAACACGGGCAAACAGTCGCCGCGTAAGAAAGAAGACTGCCGTGGCGCTCAGCGTATCCAGAACCCAAAGAAAACGAAAGATGCCGGGCAGCGTCCGAACAAACACCGAAACGCACGCCAGTAAAGCGAAATACAAGGGATGGTAGCCGTTCGTCAGGACGTGCTGAAACGCGGTGGACTGGTGGAACCAGGCGAGATTCTGTGCCGGCTTCAGGTAGTAGTAAAAGTCGTCCTGTGCCAGCCGCAACGGAAGATCAGGCGAGCGGAGCAGCGCGCCGAAGACCCAGGCGCAGCGCCCCACGACAAGCAGGGCAATGGCCAGATTTAGAGTACGAGTTGAGAATCTTGACTCGCGCGGCTCTTGGGCGGTCACGGAGGCGGCCTTACTCAGCTGCAAGAAATGTGCACCTTTATAGGGGAAACTGCGCCTAAGACTACGCGTTCAGGCTGGTCCTGTCTACGAAAGCGGCCTCTACGGCCAGCTGATACGACAGCCGTTGCGTGAGCCGGCACGCAATAGCCTGCAGCAAGGGAAGAAGCGATGCGAGGTGCTTGACCGATTAACTTTTCGGTACGCGGTAGATCAGATACTTTCCATCGGTACCAGGGAAGTCGAACAGGGGCGTCTCACAGAAGTCCGCATGCATGCGCAGGGAGGAGGGTCCGGCTTTCATCGGCTCCAAGGCGTGATAGCAGCCACCGCTGAATCGTTCGGCGTAGCCCTTCCAGGGCACTGAAACAACGTAGTAATCCACGCCGTAAGACGCCAAAACCGAACGCAGATCGTCCTGAGCCCGTATGTGCTCGAGATAGCCGCGATCCATCACCAGGCCCTCGGCTTGTAGAACAGGGTTCTTGGTTGTGATCATGAACATGCCCGCACGATCGCCCATGGCGTAAACACCCGGGTGACGTTCCGCAAACCCGTCCAGGATGCCGGCTGCGCGTTGAATTTCCACCATCCATAGATCCGCTTTGTAGTGAGCGAGAAAGAGCTTCAACAAGGCGGCGCAGCACAGGGCAGCGGCCAGGCCTTGACCTCCCACCAGCGCCTGCACTCTGGGAAAGCGTGGCAGTGTCAACGGACGAGACGCAATTACACAAAGCATGACCGCGAAACCCGCGGCCGCGAAGCGAAGAACGTAAAAGTACCAGTCCCAGACGGGCCAGTCACTGATCTCCATCTCCAACCCATAGAAGAAAAAGGGAGTAAACAGGACAGCAAAAAGCAGCACCTTCTCTCTTGCCTGGAGCCGCTTCCAAAAAAGGGAGGCCAACACCACAGTCAGAAGCGCCACGTAGACCAGGAGCTTATTCGAGCCGGTGAGGGATGCCGGCAGGAGGAAACTAAGCGCTCGCCCATGCCGCAGCTCCTTGGCCATTCCCGAAACAGGGAGGAGCAAGCCGAAGAAATGGTGATTCACCCAGAAGTAGAAAAGCGGCAGCGGCAGGCAGGTCGCCAGAAAGCTGAGGACGCTCTTTCGCGAGAGCGCCGCTCGATGCTCCCGGGAACAGAGCAGACCGACCGCGTAGAAGAACACCAGGAGACCGGCATCCAGGCGTGCGAGAAAGGTGAGGGCTCCCAACAAGCCCAGCATGGCTGATCGGCGTGGACTGAGTTCCCCCGGGTTCACGAAGCCGACGAGCAGAAAGAGAAAGCCGAGCGGGAGGGCCAGCGTGACCTCCATCTGATTGCTTATCTGCGTGACGCAGAGTCCGGTCACCAGCACAGCCAGCGCATTGGCAAGAAGTGGGGAGCTCAAACGTGCAAAGAGCCGGCGGGTCGTCAGGAAGATCGCTGCCGCGCTCAGGGTGTCCAGCGCCCAGAGAAAGCGGAAGACTCCGGGCAACGTCTTTACAAAGAAAGACATGCACGTCAGCAGCAGGAAATACAGTGGGTGATACCCATTTGTCAGCACGTGCTCAAAGGCGGTCGACTCATGGAACCAGGCGAGATTTTGCGCTGGTTTCAGGTAGTAGTAGAAATCGTCCTGAGCCAGCCGCAACGGCAGATCGGGCGAGCGCAGCAGCGCGCCGAGGATCCAGGCGCAGCGCCCGATCACTAGCAGGGCTACGGTCAGGTTCAGAAAACGAAACGGGAATTTCGGCTCGCGCGGCTCTTGGGCGGTCATGGAGGCGGCGTGACTCAGCTGCAAGAAATGAGCACCTTTAGCGGGAAACTGGACCTAAGATTACGCGGTGAGGCTGCCCCTGTCTATGAAACTGGTCGGGAGCGCCGTGCCTGACGGGTGGGTCACCCTGGCGTACCGCGCAATGACTCGGGACTTGCCTGGTAATGCGACCCTCCGACGTAGAATCGTTCCTGTTCGCCATCTTCCGTGCTCTTCCCGTTCACCCAGGCTCCCAACCCGTTGATCCAGGGCTAAGCTCTCTGTTTTGAGGATTATGCGAAAAAACAGGGGGGAGGGGGTGTCCCCTCCCGGACCGGCCTCCTCCACACCGCCGCCAGCGCCGCCGACGCCGCCTTTGGTCGCGCTCGATCCCCAGGCCTTCCGCCGGGCGCTCGGGACCTGGTACACGAAGCACGCCCGTGTCCTGCCCTGGCGAGGCATCCGCAACCCCTATGCCACCTGGCTGTCCGAGATCATGCTGCAGCAGACCCGGGTGGCCACGGTACTCGAGCGCTACGAGCTATTTCTTCGCCGCTTCCCCACCGTGAGCGCGCTGGCGGCCGCGCCGGAGGAGGCCGTGCTGGCGCTGTGGAGCGGCCTGGGCTACTACCGCCGTGCCCGCATGCTGCATCGCGGCGCGCAGTTCGTGGAGCGGGAGCTCGGCGGCCAGATCCCCGTCACCTCCACCGCGCTCCGCACGCTGCCCGGCGTGGGCGAGTACACCGCCGCGGCGATCGCGTCCATCGCCTTTGGCGAGAGTATCGCCGTGCTGGACGGCAACGTGGAGCGCGTGTTGTACCGCATCCTAGGACTGCCGGAGGAGAAGTCCGCCGCGGCCCGCGCCCTGCTGCTGCGTACGGCCAACGACCTGGTCCCGCCTACACCGGCGCGCCGCGGCCGGGGCAACCCGCCCGGCGACCACAACCAGGCCATGATGGAGCTCGGGGCGACGATCTGCCTGCCCCGCGGTCCCCTGTGCCTGCAGTGCCCCGTGCTGGACTTCTGCCGGACCCGCGGCGAGCACGCCACCCCGGCCCGCAAGCAGCTGCGCAGCCGGCAGGTCGCCTGCCTGCTGGCCACGCGCAAGCGCGGCACGCGTACCGAGGTGCTGCTGGAGCGGCGTGCCGCCGAGGCGTCGCTGATGCCCGGCATGCTGGAGCTGCCGCCGCTGCCGCTCGATGCCGTGACCCACCGCGAGCCCATCCTGCGGCTGCGGCACAGCATTAC
>CAXTGE010000026.1:13364-15717 GCA_964243645.1 uncultured Acidobacteriaceae bacterium
CACAGGATCCCGAAGCCTTCAACGAGGACGAGGCGGTCTACACAGCCGGTGCGGAGGAGGGGGCCCGAGGCTTCAGCCTGCGCGCCCAGGTTCCGGCCAGGGAGGCCGACCTGCACTGGCACGCCATGGGAAAGCTGCACGGCCTGCCCCTGACCGGGCTGACGCGCAAGGCGCTGCAACGGCTCGGCCTGATGAGCATGCGGGATGTGCGGCTGAGCGACGGCCGCTTCGTGTAAGCCGTGCAGCTTTACCTATACTGCCGCGCCGCTTTGCCTATACTGCAATGACACGTACTGAGACGACACAAAAGACACACGCAGGCCGCTCACGGACGTCACGGAGGCGCACCTGATGGAGGCCGTTCCCTTGCATTCCAAGCTCTATCTTCGCGCTGCGGCGCTGGCTCTGCTCTGCCCGGCGCTGGGAAGCCTGCTGATGGCCCAGGAACCCTCGGCCGGCGTTCCGGCCACCCTGACCAAGGCGGAGGCCGGCGTCAGTGCCGACCGCATCCGCGAGACCGACCGCTTCCTCTCCTCGGACCTGTTTGAAGGCCGCTACCCCGGCCTGCGCGGGGGCCAGCTGGCCGCCGAGTACATCGCCGACCAGTTCGCGGCTGCCGGGCTTCCCCCTGCCGGGGCCGACGGCAGCTATAGGCAGCAGGTCAACTTCGTGGGCATGAAAGCCATCCCGGAGGGGACCAGCTACACCCTGCAGCCGGCAAACGGCAGCCCCCTGAAGCTTATCTATGGCGACGACTACACCGTGTCCAACCAGAGCCTCACGCCGACGGCCAGCTTCGATGCACCGATCGTCTTTGTGGGCTACGGCATCACCGCGCCCGAGTTCGGCTGGAACGACTACGCGGGCGTGGATGTGAAGGGCAAGGTCATCCTGTGCATCGTCGGTGACCCACCGTCGGACGACCCTAAGTTCTTCGGGGGCAAGGCGCTGACCTACTACGGCCGCTGGACCTACAAGTTCGAGCAGGCCGCGCGCATGGGCGCCGTGGGTGCCCTGATCATCCACCGGACGGACCTGGCCAGCTATGGATGGAACGTTGTGCAGAACTCCAACACGTCGGAGAAGACCTATCTGCGCGACGACACCAACCCGCACGTGAAGGCGGCGAGCTGGATCCAGCTTGGGGTCGCGCGCAAGCTCTTCGCCCTAGGCGGGATGGATCTGGATAAGGAGTTCGCCGCCGCCGGCCAGCTTGGCTTTCACGCGGTCGAGCTGCCGGTGAAGCTGCAAGCGACCGTGACCAGCACGGTGCGGCCGTTCCAGAGCCCCAACATCGTGGCCATGCTGCCGGGTGACATCCGCGCGGGGGGCACACCCGACCAGGCTGTGCTGTACACCGCGCACTATGACCATCTCGGCATGGTCCCCGGCAAGACGGGCGATAACATCTATAACGGCGCGGCCAATAACGGGACCGGCGTGGCCATGCTGCTTGAGATGGCGCGGAGCTGGAAGGCCGCGGTGGATGGAGGGCTCGCGCTGCCGCACTCGGTGATCTTCTCCGCGGTGACGGCCGAGGAGCAGGGCCTGCTTGGCTCGGAGTACCTTGGCCAGCATCCCCCGGTTCCGGCCTCGCAGGTGGCCCTGGATATCAACTACGACATGCTTCTGCCAATCGGGGTGCAGAAGGAGGTCAACGTGAACGGGGCGCAGCGCACCAGCTTCTACCCGAACGTCCAGGCCACGGCCAAACGCTTCGATCTGGCGATTGTGCCCGACCCACGGCCGGAGGCCGGCTCCTACTACCGCTCGGACCATTTTTCGCTGTCGCGGGTGGGCATTCCGGCGTTCTCCATTGATGCAGGCACCCTGTACGAGGGGCATGACCGGGCCTGGGGCGAGGCACAGGAGAAGGACTTCAACGAGAACCACTACCACAACTTCTCCGACGAGTTCGATCCCAAGTGGGACTTCACCGGCGATGCCAAGCTGGTGCGCTTCGGCATGGATCTGGGATGGCAGGTCATCTCGGGGCCAGGGATGATTCGGTGGAATGCCGGGGATGAGTTTGAGGCGGCGCGGAAGGCTTCTGGTGGGAAGTGACTTGTTAAAGACCAACGCGAAGGACGCTAAGAGCGCAAAGGGCCGCTAAGGTTTCTTTGGCGCTTTCAGTTTTAGGGCTGTGCGGCTCGTACATTGTCAGGGCGTTGCGGCTGGCACGGTTGTTTCGGCGGGTGGGCTGCGGTTGCCCTTGGCGTCTACCGCGGTCACTGTGTAGCGATAACTTTGGGTCGGGAGGGCGGTCGCGTCGTGGAAGGCGGGCGTGGTGATCGGTTCAGGGGTAAGCCCCTCCGGTGCGGTCTGGGCTTTTGCGGTCGGCGGTGTACCGGTC
>CAXTGE010000026.1:15817-17096 GCA_964243645.1 uncultured Acidobacteriaceae bacterium
GCGGTGTACCGGTCGGCGACAGCGTGGCGCGGCTGACGAGGTAGCCGGTCACGCGCAGGTCGCTCACGGGCTGCCAGATCAAATCGACGGCGTAGGCGGCGGTGTCTCCCACAGCTTTTTGGGATGTCCCAAAGCCGATGGCCGTAAGCCCTGCGGGCGTCGGTGGCGGATACACATCGCGCCACGTGATCTCGACCGGTATCGAGGGTGCGCTGCGCAGCTCCAGGGATCTTCCCCCTGCCTGCGCCACTGCCCGGCGCACGGCGAGGTAGCGGTAGCGTACGCCTTCAGTGATCGTGCCATCGATGGTCTCGGCTGCCCCGGTGTTGCCGGGCTCGGCCTGTAGCCAAACGGTCGCGTTTTCACCTTTTACGTTGCCGCCCCTGGCCTTGCCAAGGGGCCGTGATGCTGTAGGAGACAAGGCTTTCGAAGGGATCGCGACCGTAGACCCACCGGTTCTTTGGCCTGTGTTTAGGGGAGGATCGAGCTGCGTTCGTTCCAGCAGGACCTCACCCGCTCCGGGCTGCGGTGTCCAGCGCAGCAGGATGCCGGAACGCACGCCCTGCGCCCCAAACGACTGGACCGATGGCGGGGCCGTGCCGGCGGCCACGTAGACCGGAGCGGAGTAGCCCCCGGAGCGTCCTGCGTTATTGCGCAGCTCGAGGCGGTAGGAGATCGGGCGGGCGGGACCGCTTCCCAGGTCGTGGGGGAGCGGATCTATCCAGAGCAGGCTCGCCTCCGGAGTTCCATGACCTATCAGGGGCAAAGCGGCCGCGGCCTCCGGGAGGGAGACCGGCTGGCAGGGGCCTCCTGCGAGCTGCCGGCAGAGGGTTCCGTGCAGCGGTCCACTGCGAAGGGGAAGGCCCTCCGTCGTCTGCGAGGGCACGGTAAAGCGAAGCTCCACATGGTCGCCGGAGCGGGTAGCGGTCAGGTCCCGCACGGGTTGCGGCAGCTGCAAGGAAGGGGGCCGCGGCGCTCCCGGGCTGGCACATCCTGAGATCAGGCCTGAGACGATCCCCGGCAGGAGGGCGACGAGCAGGCTGGGTGGCCTTTTTGAGGACAGGCGGCCTTGCGACGGCATTGGTTGAGCCTAGCACTTCAGGGTGCGCCGTTACGGAGATCGTGCCCACCCGCAAGCTCGTTACCAAAGTGCAAGCATCCCTTTCGTTTCTTCGGGACGTCTTTCTACGATCAGGGACTGTGCGCAGAGTGCCTGAAGGAGTGATGTGTGCCAAAGAAGTCTCAAACCGCCCTTTTGGAAGAGGTACGTCCCGATGCT
>CAXTGE010000026.1:17196-21273 GCA_964243645.1 uncultured Acidobacteriaceae bacterium
ACAGCTGGGTTGGAAACAGCTGGGTTAGAGCAGGCCGGCGATCCCTTTGAGGGCGCAGGGATGTTGCCCGGGGCGCCGGAAGCCGATGACGGGGAGATCACGGAGAACGGCGGCATCGACCCCGAGGTGGCGGAGGCCTTCATCGAAGGCAAACGCATCGGCGACCGGATCAAGTACCTGCGCCAGCGGAAGCAGATGGGGCTTGTCGAGCTGGGGCGTCATACCGGCCTTTCGGCCAGCTTCCTTTCGCAGCTGGAGACCGGCCGCGTGGTCCCGACATTGCGCAACCTGGCCCGCATCGCGATGGTGTTCTCCAAGGACATGAGTTACTTCTTTGAGCCGGAACGGCCCGAGTTCTTCCGTGTTCTGCGCGCGGCGGAGCGGCAGAAGATGCCGCAAACGGGCGTGGAGAATCCTGGGTACTTCTTTGAGAGCTTGGGCCATGTGCCGCAGGATGGCGGCATTGCTCCCTACATCGCCGAGTTCCTGACCGCGACGGACCGCCGTCAGCCCCGCTCGCATGCGCATGTCGGATCGGAGTTCCTGTATGTGCTGTCCGGGTGCCTCCGTTTGATCCACGACGGTCAGGTGGAGGACCTGGAGCATGGCGATGCCGTCTTCTTCCACGCCAACACGACGCACAGCTATGAGCGGATCGGCGACGAGAATTGCGAAGCCCTGATCATCACGCTGCAGGAGCATCCGCACGGGCATCACACCGGCTCGAGAGTTCCGACGCGGGGATCGAAGACGGCGAGCGGCGGGGGGAATAAGCGACGGCGGTGAGGGAGCAGCTGCTAGGTTCTAGGTTGTAGGTTGTAGGTTCTAAGTTGGAGCTAAAAGGTAGGAGCTATTAGCTAGAAGCTAGCTCAGAAACATTCGTTCGACTTCGCCCCAGTTGTTTACGCGGCGGAAGCCTGTGACGAAGGCATTGGCAGGGGCGCTGTAGAGGATGCCTTCGCCGTGGAAGCGGCGCAGCTGACGAGGATTGTCGTCAATGAGGTAATCGCCGCGCAGAATGCCCTTATCGCCGCAGAAGACGATGTGGGATGGCCGGATGAAGGGAAAATGCCGCTTCAGCCAGTCGAACTTGGCGGTGAAGCTGGTGGGTACCTCCATGGCGGCGGTGGCGATGAAGATGTCGTGGGTCTCCTGCAGGCGCTCCAGCACGCGTTGGGCCTGCGGCATGACCTCGAGATTCGCGAAGAAGTCGTCGGTGCGGATGTAGTGTTCCAGGTGAGCGAGGCGCTCGGGCGGCACGTAATCCCAGATCCAGCGGCCGTGCAGATCCTGCAGGGTGAGCTTCTCGTTGAAGTCGCGGTTGTAACGAATGAGGTGTTCACCCAGTGCGTCGGCGATGACCTCATCCATATCGACGCAAATGATCTTTCGTTGCGGACCGGCGTGCGGGGGCAGGCTCATCGTGCGCTCCCTGTCTCTGCTCGTCCAGCCAGTGCCCGTCGCAGGCGATCGCCGGCCTCCCAGGGCTTCGGGGTGTCACGGCGGGGATCCCAGAAGAGCATGCGTCCGCAGGTCTCGCATTTGAAGATCTCGTCCTCGTAATCGCGGCCGATGAGGTCCTGCCAGCGCTGGGGGCGCACCGACATCTGACAGGCGGAGCACTTACCCTGCGTCGCATTGCCCTGCGCCTCGGCAAGAGCCGTGCCTTTCGCCTTGGCCAGACGGTCGTAGGTTGCGAGCGGGGCCTCGGCTATCTCCCCGCGCAGGCCGCGGCGCGCCTGCTCGATGCCTGCCACCTGGGCCTGATCTTCCGCCGCCGAGCGAACGAGGCGGGCGCGCTCGGTCTCCAGCTGCTCCCGGCGCTGCCTGGCTAAGGCATCTGCTTTCACTTCTTCGGCTTCCAGTGTTTCGGTGCGCTCCATAGAACCCAGCTCCTCGTCTTCGAGACGGGTAGCGGTTGCTTGAGAGAAGCTGATCTCCCGCTCAAAGGCGGCGACCTGAGCCGAGTTTGCGGCCCCGTCCAGCGAGCGGCGCAGGCGGTCAATCTTGGCCCGTTGGGTGGCAACCTCGCTCGCCTGCCCGCGGCGGAGCTTTTCTTCCTCGGCCAGGGCCGAGCGAACGGCCTTGAGGGCCTTGTCCGCCGCAAGGAGAGTCATTTCGACATCCCGGACACGACGGGGACCCTCGGCAAGCTGGGTGCGAAGCCGGACCAGGTCGAGGTCCTGCGCCTGCAACACGATGAGGTGCTCAAGATCCGGGTTCATCGGGCTCCTCCGTCCCTCCGTTTGGGCATACGCGGCAGGTCCGCAAAGCAGAAGCCTAGCACTTCGCCAGAGTGCCCGTCAGGTAGTCCGGACGCGCAAGGCACGGCAAAGGCTATCCTTTGGACGAGTTCGAAAGAAAAGCGGCATTTCTGAATCCGCTTCCGGTCGCCTGGAATCTGACATGGCAGAATCCTATGGCAGCCGCCGCAACCGCCGATCTGACCACATCCTCTCTCTCCGCGCCGGCGTCCAAGCCTTGGCGACCGGCGATCAACCCGTGGGTTATTGCCATGACGGTGACGCTGGCGACGTTTATGGAGGTGCTCGATACCTCCATCGCGAATGTGGCTCTGCCGCACATCGCGGGCGGCCTTGGCGCCACGCAGGACGAAGCCACCTGGGTCCTGACGGCGTACCTGGTCGCGAACGCCGTCATTCTGCCGGCCGGCGCCTACATGACCACGTTCATTGGGCGGAAGAAGTTTTACATGATCTGCGTGGCGCTGTTCGGTCTCTCGTCCGCGCTGTGTGGATTGGCGCCGAGTCTGCCGATTCTGGTCTTCTGCCGGATCCTGCAAGGCGTGGGCGGCGGCGGTCTTGCGCCCAGTGAACAGGCCATCCTGGCGGATACCTTTCCCCCGGAGAAGCGCGGGCAGGCCTTCGCCATGTATGGCCTGGCGGTGGTCGTCGCCCCGGCGATCGGCCCTACGCTGGGTGGCTACATCACCGACAACTTCGATTGGCGCTGGATCTTCTTTCTTAACGTGCCGATCTGCCTGCTGTCCCTCTTCCTGACCCACCGGATCGTGGAAGATCCGCCATATGTTAAGGAAGAAGTCGCGAAGTCGAAAGAGGGCGGCATCAAGCTGGACCTGTTGGGCTTTGGCCTGGTCGGCCTGACCTTTGGCTCCCTGGAGTTCATTCTGGATAAAGGCCAGGAGGATGACTGGTTCGGATCGCACCTGATTGCCTTTTTTGCGATCGTGATGGTGGTTGCCTTTGTGACCCTGATCTGGTGGGAGATCAAGCAGCTGCGGGACGGCAATCGCCCCTTGCTGAACCTGACCCTGTTCACCCGAAGGTCCTTCGCGATCTCCTTCGTCCTGATGTTTGTGCTGGGCTTCGCCCTGTACGGCACGACCATCCTGATTCCGCAGTTCGTCCAGACGCTGCTGGGGTATACCGCGGAGCTTGCCGGGCTTGTGCTCTCGCCGGCCGGCCTCATGATGATGGCCATGATGCCTGTGGTCGGCTTTCTTTCCGGCAAGGTGGACCCGCGCAAGCTGATTGCCTTCGGCTTCTTCGATCTCACCATCAGCCTGCTGTACATGGCGAAGATCAACCTGGGTGTCAGCTATGGCGAGCTGGTGTTCATGCGCATCTTCCAGGCCTCCGGTCTGGCCTTTCTCTTCATTCCAATCAACACGATCGCCTATGTGGGTGTGAAGCAGAACGAGAACAACGACGTCTCCGGCCTGACCAATCTTGCGCGAAACATCGGTGGATCCTGCGGAACGGCCTTCATGGCGACGCTGCTGGTGCGACGATCGCAGGCACATGAGAGTTCCATGATCCGGGACATGACCGTGGGCAATCCAGCCTATAACCAGCAGGTGCAGACGCTGGCCGGGATGTTTAAGGCGGGTAACGGCCGAGGTCCTGCCGGCGGTCCTTACGGGGGTGCCTCCCCCGGAGCCATTCATCAGGCCCAGGGCTACATTTACAACCTGATGCACGCGCAGTCTGCCACCCTGGCGTACGTCGACATCATCCGCTACCTGACGATCTTCTGCGCGCTGATGTTGCCGCTGCTCTTCTTCATCCCACGACCGCCCAAGAACGCGGCGGCCAG
>CAXTGE010000026.1:21373-26537 GCA_964243645.1 uncultured Acidobacteriaceae bacterium
TCGCTTACGCGTGTGTCTGCTTTACCGGAAAGGGATTGCGCTCTACAAACTGGACCTGGTGCCAGTATGGGTAGGCCAGCTTGGGTTGGCTTGCGGTGTCGAGCGTCTCGATCTGTTCCGGCGTGAGCTTGAGGTCGACCGCGGCCAGGTTGGCACGCAGCTGCTTCTCATCGCGTGCCCCGATGATGACCGTGGAGATCGTGGGCTTGGCGAGCAGCCAGGCAAGGGAGATCTGGGCGATCGAGAAGCCCGTCTGTGCCGCGACCTCATCCAGGGCGTCGACCACTTTGTAGACGTATTCGGTATCGGGCAGAGGGCCGGCATCGGTGACCAACTTGCTCTGCAGCCGGCTCTCCTCCGGGAGGGGCTGACCGCGGCGGATCTTGCCGCCGAGACGGCCCCAGCCGAGCGGCGACCACACCAGCGCACCCACGCCCTCCTTCTCGGCGAGCGGCATCAGCTCCCACTCATAATCGCGACCAATCAGCGAGTAGTACACCTGGTGACCGGCATAGCGCGCCCAGCCATACTTTTCGCTGATGTCCAGCGACTTCATGAGCTGCCAGCCGGAGAAGTTGGAGCAGGCGATGTAGCGGATCTTGCCCTCGCGCACAAACTTGTCCAGGGTGTTCAGGGTCTCTTCAATGGGCGTGAGGGCGTCGAAAGCATGCAGGTGATAGACGTCGATGTAATCGGTGCACAGCCGCTTCAGGGAGCCTTCCAGGGACTGCGTGAGATGGAAGCGCGAGCTGCCAACGTCGTTGGGACCCTTGCCTGAGCGGAAGGTCGCCTTGGTGGAAAGCAGGACATCCTCGCGCTTGAGATGGCGGATGGCCTGTCCCAGCACCTCTTCGCTTGTGCCATCGGAGTAGATATCGGCGGTGTCGAAGAAGTTACAACCGACCTCCATGCAGATGTCGATGAGCACCCGCGCTTCCTCCACCTGGGTACTTCCCCAGGCCTGGAAGAACTCGTTGCTGCCCCCAAATGTACCGGTGCCGAAGCAGAGCTCGGGAACCTTCAGGCCGGATCGGCCCAGCTGACGAAATTGCATGATCCCTCATAGGTGAAGCGGATGGAGATGCGCCCGGCTGTGCCGGACGACGCATCACTTCGTATGGCGGATTGGATGCGGCGGGTGCGCCAGAGGGCTTGCGGAGAAATCACGATCCAACCCGCGTCCCTGGGCAGCCGCGTCGAGGCTGGCCTCCGTGCGGAAGAACCCGTGGTGCGGATTCGATCCCGGAAAGAACCGGATGACCACCTGCGGCGACTCGACGGCGTCCCTGCGTCCGTCGTGGAAGGGATAGCCGAGCGCCTGCAGCAGGTGCAGGGAGCCCTCGTCGCCGGTCGGGTTGCCATCGTCGCCCACGATGGCGAAGACACTGCGGTGGGTCCGGCGAGAATACACCGCGACAAAATCCCCGAGCCGCGCACCCTGACGCCTGGCTTCGTCACCCAGCACCACGTAGTTGATGCGCGTGGCATCGACGTAGCGAGAGAGGTCGCGTTCCCGGCGGCGGGCAGGATCTGTAAAAGCAGTCTGTGAGATGTACAGCCCGGGGTAGGGATCGTGCGGGCCCTGCAGGACGGGCACGCTGGGGCGATCGTCTTCGGTAAGATAGCCGACGATCTCCGCCTTGGGGATGCCCCGGTAGTGGGCGTGCTTCAGCGAGTCCAGGGCTTGGCTGCCCGGCGGCCCATAGGCGTTGGGGGAACCGTCTACATCCACGTCCATGCGGCGCGTCAGCAGCTCAAAGGAGCGGCGCGCCTGCGCCCGAACCGAGCACGGCGACGCGAAAAGCAGGGCCAGCAGATACAGGAGAGACAAGCTGGCGTCGTGACGTCTTCTAACGGTGCACCCTCTCACACCCAGTTAGACGGAGAGCCGTGACCGCGCAGACTCGGAGATGTCGTCATTTTGTATTCGGAGGGGGTTCCCGCAGCCAAGAAGGCTCGACTGAGATGAGCTCAAAGCTCAGGGAGCCTGCGGCGTCGGGGTCGCGGGCGTGGCTGTGGGTGTGGCGAGGCCGAAGAACATGCGCAGGCTGTTGCCGTTCCGTACCGCCAGCCAAAGATTGCCGCTGGCGTCGGGAGCGATGGTGTAGCTCAAAGACATCCCGGCATCCAGACCCAGGCCGGAGGCGGGGCTCAGCGGCGTGCCTGCGGCGACCGTCGTGTCGTTCCCGGCAATCTCGCTGAAGCTGCCATACCGTGCCCCATTGGCGCCGTTGTAGTTGGCCACCCAGAACTGCCCGCCGGCGTCGACCGCACCGCCGCCCGGAGAACTCAGACCGCCGCCGGTCTGTTCATCCAGCAGGACTGACCCATTGGGCGCAACCTCACTGAAGGAGTAGGTCGACGATCGCCCGAACGGGTAGTAGTTGGTCGCCCATACGTTTCCTTGCAGATCGAGTTTGACGGATTGCGCCCCGTTGCAGCACCCGACCAGTTGCACGGAGCCGTCCGCGAGCATATGCACGATGTCCTGGTCGCCTTGATCCCCCACCCATGCGCCCCCGGCGTTGTCCGAGGTAACCGCTACCGGGAACGTCGCCTTGCCGCCACCGAAAACTTTGAGATAGTTGCCGTTCAGATCGTAGAAGGTCACGGTGCCGCCGACGTAATTGCCGATCAGGATGGAGCCGCTGCCGGCAGGGTCGGCGGCAAGAGACTCAGGCCAGTTGAGGGTGCTGTCGTAGAACTGCCCCACCACGGTTCCGGGCGAGGAGGAGCTTGCTCCCTGGAACTTGGCCACGCTGCCGACGGTGCTCCCGCTGTTGATGTTTTCCGCGCTGCTCACCCAGACGTCGCCGTTCCTATCGATGGCCAGCCCGTAGGCCTCGGTCTGCAATCCACCACCATAGGGCGAGCCGGCGAGCGGCGTGCCCTGCGGAGAAAAAGCCACGAGACCGGCCGCATGCTGACCGCCGTAGTTGGCCACCCACACATTGCCAGCGCCATCGAGGGCTAATTGCGTCGGCTCCACCAGGCCGCCGCCCGTAACAGCGAGGCTCATCGTCCAGTCGTTCGGGGCGGAAGTCAGCGTGGTGGGGTAGGGCGGCGTGGAGGTGATGGCCCTGAACACCGCGGCGACGTTGCGGCCGGGATTTCTGACGATGCTTAACAGGGCGCTGAGCACATCGGTCGGCGCGGTGCCTCCCGTGGATGTCCCACTGGCGGTGGCCGCGGCGAAGAGCGGGGCGCAGGCCGTGCCGCCATCGGAGTTCACGCAGGGGGCGATGGCATCGGCGAGCGCGTAGAGCTTCCCGGTCTCGACGCTGAGGTTGGACGGCAGCTGTGGCGTCAGGCCGGTGAAGGGATCGGCGAGGAGCCCGGCGTCCAGAAAGGCATTGGTGATGCCCGTGGTGTTGGTCGCACTTGCCCCGATGTGGTCATACGCCGCCATAAACGGGGCGAGCGCGTAGACGGCCGCTACCGTCGACACCTCATTGAGGGAGATGGAGCGGTTGGGATTGGCAGAGAGGGTGCCACAGCTGCCCAGGGCCGAAAGCAGCACCAGCGCCGGGTTGTTCACGTCCGCCGAAAAGCCGGGATTGCCGCCGCGCGCGGCAAGGTACACCTGCGTGCCGGCCGAGGGGCAGGTGTAGTCGCCCATGAGCGAAAAGGCGCCATGGCTGTCCGTCATGACGGGGCTGGTGAGCAGGTTGATGGCGGGGGACCCGTTGCCGGCAGCGCCCACGGCGAAGAGCTGGATGGTGGCACCGGAGACCGGCTGCACCCCGCCGTGCACCGTGCCGGAGAGAGCCAGTGAGCTATCCCTTGCGGTGGTGACGGTGCCTACACCGCAGCCGGTGAGTCCCAGCGTTCCAGCCAGGGCGCAGGCGAGCACGCCAGGGAGCGAGAGACGCCGAACGAACTCTGCGGAGGGTGGCATGCGGCTGCATGGATTCTACGATGGCAGGGGTAACGTGACGGTGCCACAAAAGATGCAGCCCGCCCCGGCCGCGGGCCGGTGTGTGGGTGTGTGTGCAGGCGGCTCGTAAGCCGAATTCTGTTCTAGACGGTCATTCCTCTAGGCCATGCATCGCTGCATGGCTCAAGCAACCTACCCGCAGGTTCCGGCTGTTCTTCCCTTTGCTTGGCTCGGGGTTGCACTCTCTTCGCCTGTGGCGCAGCGGGCCGCTACGCAGCCCCGCCTGAAGAGGAGCGGATGGCTTTCCTGCCTATTTGGTCTTGCTCCGTGTGGGGTTTACCATGCCGTGGACGTTGCCGCCCACGCGGTGGGCTCTTACCCCACCCTTTCACCCTTACCTCTTTGCCTTGGGGCAGAGAGGCGGTTTGCTTTCTGTTGCACTGGCCGTCTCCGAGCCTTGACGCTCGGATCCCGGACGTTATCCGGCACACTGCCCTACGGAGTTCGGACTTTCCTCCCCCACACGACACCCGAGCGAACCCGGCCACGCGTGGCGGCGACCATCCGGCCGCCTGCACAAACTTAGTTTAGCAAGGTGGCGGGTTGGCGCTGCGCTTGGCGGTTCCTTGGCGCTTGGCGTTGGTGTTGTATGTTGGCGTACCTCGCAACGCCAAGCGCAGCGCCAACCTCAGCCAAGCGAAGCGCCAATGCGCAGCAGCCGTGGCAAGATGCTTCTATGTCCACGAACCGCCGTAGCTTTCTTCGCGTCGCATCCATGACTGGAGCCATGGTCACCCTGGGGCGCGCTGGCCTGGTACAGGCTGCCGTACAGAACGCTGCTCCGCTCTCTGCACCGCAGGACCCCGCCAAGACGGGCATCCCCGGCACAGCCAGCGTGCCCGCCGACCTACCCACGCTGCGCGAGGCGGCTGAAGCGCGTGGTCTGCTGGTCGGAACGGCCGTGGCTGCGGGGCCGCTGCGCAAGGACCCGGCCTATGCCAACCTGATCCGGCAGCAGGCGAACATCGTGGTCGCCGAAAACGCCATGAAGTTTGGCCCGATGCAACCCGCACCGGACCAGTTTTTCTTCGACGACGCCGATGCCCTGTTTGCCTTTGCGAGCGCCAACGGCATGAAGGTGCGCGGGCACAACTTTGTCTGGCACCGCCAGCTGCCGCCGTGGTTTGCGAGCTATGCGACGAAGGCGAATGCGGCCTCCATCCTGACCGGGCACATCGAGACAGTCGGTGGCCGCTACGCGGGACGGGTGCACAGCTGGGACGTGGT
>CAXTGE010000027.1:0-5326 GCA_964243645.1 uncultured Acidobacteriaceae bacterium
TAGGGATGGAACGATTCCTTGGTGATGGTAGGCGAGGGTTGAATCAAGGTCTGGCCCGAGTTTGCCAACATCTGCGGGCCAAGCAGCGAGGTCATGCCGCTGCCAGACGTGCCGTTCCAGGTTACGGTGACACCCGCCGGGAAGGTCCTGTGCTGAAGGTTGGCGGCGAAGCCGAAGTTCGCTCCGCTCAAAGACGGTCCGGGGTACGTCCCCGGATCGTAAAGACCCTGGCGAAAATCCCACGGATCGTTCTTCCAGGGTGGCTCGTTCCAGATCTCGATGTCCCCAGTTACACCCTGTGCCGCCATGTCGTTCGCTAGAAAATTGACATAGTTCGCATAGGCCACCACGGAGGGGTCATTGGGATCCTCAGAGTTTGTGCTGGGATACAGAATCTCACTGACCATATAGGGCGTCGCGTCCGCAGGAAGCGCTGCCGTAAGAGCTGAGGCCAAGCTCACGGTGGCGTGGGTTGCGTCCGTGAGAGTGACCCCGGTGACCAGTGTGCCTTCGGCACTGTATTTACCGGAGAGTTGCCCACTACATTGTGCAGCGCGGCCCGATGTATTGACGCTGCTGAGGAGCAAGGGGCAGATGTAGTCATACGGGAACTTGATGTTAGCGAGCGTATCGCCGCCAACAGAGGAGGAGAACTGGACATTAAGTGACTTGGATCCAGAAGCGGCGCCACCGGGAACGGTGACGGTCAGGATCTGGTGATAGGGTGCTCCATACCCCGCAATGATGGTCGGGTGAATGCCGTATCGCGCGGCCGATTGAAGTCCCAATACACATTCCGGATCTTCCACATAGCCTGCAGACCGATTGTTCGGAGGAGCTGTTTGCTGCTCCACGGTCGCCCAGGAACACATGATGCGCGCATGCGTTCCACCCGCTGCGGCGACAGCTGCCCATTGCCAATCTAGCCCGGCTGTAATGTTGAAGCCGAGACCGTCCGTTACCTGATTTGCATTGATGTTCGCGAGAGTTACGACAGAGGTCGACTGGGCTGAAAGGCTGACAGCGGCAGAAAGAACTCCAAGAAAAACAAAGGCACGCGAGAGCGTTAGAACAAAGAGGCGCATCTCTTCTCCGTATCGATGTGTATATGTGTTAGCGAACAGACCAGTCGCAGAGGACAAAGAAGTCCATGGACAATTCAGGTCCGACCCGAGTCAGATTGTGGAATGCCTGAGCCTCAAATTAGAGACCCGGAGGTAATCCAGACAAGTGCACGTTGGTACCAGGTCTTCGATTCTCTTAGGTACAGTCAGAAGGCCAGAGTTGTAGAGGGGTACTACAGCTCAACGGGTACGCGAGGTTTCGACTATTGTGGCACGGTGAGCAGCAGATGGGGGAAACACTGGCCATTTTCATGTTCTTTTCTTTTAGCTCGCCAGTACGCGATGGAGCCGATGCGGGTAGTGCACTCCGAAAAGCTGTGCAAATCGGTACCCTTCGGCACGTTACCGAAGAGATGATGTAGAAGGAGATCGCGTGCGGTGACCGCTTGACGAAGCGCCTTGAATCCCGGAGCATGGGCAGTACGAACATTCTGCCTGTGTGTGCTTCGTGAGCAGTCCATCCATTCACATGGGCGATGTCAGTGAGCGATAGAGGAGGCCTATGGGGACACCGGAGATCCTTCTGAATCCGCAGACGAATCAAGCTGTCCCTCCCCTCGCGATCTCCGTGGCGCTGGCGACGTATAACGGTGAGAAACATCTGGCAGAGCAGCTGGCAAGTCTTGCTGAGCAGACCGTGCTTCCGTACGAACTCGTTGTCACGGACGATGGCTCCACGGATGGCACGTTGCACATCGTCAGGGCGTTCGCTGCGACGGCGCCCTTTCCTGTTCATGTTCACAGCAATGCGGAACGACTTGGATATGGCGGCAACTTCCTTCATGCCGCGAGCCTTTGCCGCGGCGAGTTGATTGCGTTTTGCGATCAGGACGATCGCTGGCTGGAGGCGAAACTAGAGACGTGCGCCGGACTCTTCGCTGAGAGCGACATTGCACTGGTCATTCACTCTGCTGAAACTTGGGATGGGCAGACCCGTCTGGGCAGGTTGTTCCCGGTTTACGAGAAGACGGAGATCACCGTTCCAGGGATTACAGATCCGTTTGCTTTAACGCCCGGATTTGCTGTGGTCTTCCGGCGTCACTTGCTTGCTCTTACAAGCAACAACAGCAGGCCGGGGTGCCTTTTCGGACTCAGCAATGGTTCTGTGATGGCGCACGACGCGTGGATCTGGCTGCTGGGAAGCACAACGGGCAAGGTGGCCAAGCTCAAGGATGTGCTTGCCCTCTATCGGCAACATGGGTCCAACACGGTGGGTGCACCGGGCAAGAGCAGTCTCCGCCGCATGCTGCAGCTGGCCACCGGCGATGTGAACTATGTCACACTCGCCGAATTTGAAACCAAGTGTGCAGAGGTGTTGTCCAGCATACCCGACAGCGCTGCCCCTGCCTACATTCCAGAACGCAGACACTTGATCGCGCAGCTGCGTCATCGCGCCGAGATGCACCTTGCGCGCGCGGCAATGTACAGCCGCAAAGCGAACTTCTTTGGACGTGCCGGGAGCTTCCTGTCCATGCTTGCCGCAGGGGCTTACCTACCGGCGGAGAGCAAGAACCGCATAGGACCGCGGGCCGCGGTGAAGGATCTTTCTTTCGGGGTCTCGGGCCTGTACAAGCGGCTGACGTGAACGATGTACTCACCTCTCTTGCCTTGCCCGCAGGAACGTTTCGAATGCAACCAAGGCCAGGGCCAACACCAGAATGAGTCTTAAAAAGAACACTTTCTACAACATCGTCGGTTCTCTCACTCCCATGGTGGTGAGTGTAGTAACCGTTCCGGTCTTTCTTCATCTGGTTGGAGCCGCGCGTTATGGTGTATTGGCGCTGGTATGGCTCTTTCTTGGCTACTTCGGCCTATTTGACCCTGGCGTTGCTCGCGCGGCGGAGTATCACATTGCGCGTTTACATGGGCAAGAGCATGACACAGAGCGTGAGAGCGTGTTCAAGACAGCTCTTGTGATCAATGCGGGGTTCGGTCTGGCTGGGGGGCTGCTGACCTTTGTCATTGCGCGCCCCGTGTTTATGTCGGCATTCAAGATGCCTGAGGCGATGCGCGGCGAAGTCTTGAGCAGTCTTCCGTGGCTCGCGGCAGCGATCCCACTCTCGCTCATCACGGGGATGATGGGAGGTGCACTACAAGCTCGAGAGCGTTTTGCAGAATACAACGTAATCTCGCTTGTGAGCTCGATCGTGGCGCAGCTCGTGCCACTCGGCGTGGCGTACTGGCATGGACCCGACCTACGCTGGCTCATTCCAGCCGCGCTGATCTCTCGTACCGCCGGAGCGGTGCCGTTGTGGCTCCTGATGATCCGGGCACTGCCGTTCGGTGCAGGGGGTCATTTCGACCGTGCCAAGTCAAAGGTGCTTTTTTCCTATGGCGGGTGGATCACCATTACCAACATACTGAATCCGATCCTGACAACTATCGATCGGATTGTCATCGGCAGCGTCTTCAACGCGCAATCGGTCGCCTACTATTCCGTCCCATTCAATCTGGTTGGGCGCGCTTCTATCATTCCTGGAGCACTTGCGACAAGCATCTTTCCTAAGCTCTCGCGAGGGCGTCCTGAAGACAGTGCACGGCTTGCATCGGACGCTGTTGTAGGTCTGTCGGCGGTGATGACTCCGATCTGCGTGTGCGGCATTGCGGCACTGCCGATCTTTATGCAGCACTGGGTGGGCGCGGACTTCGCCAAGCACGCAGCTCCCGTGGGAATCGTATTGCTGATCGGCGTGTGGATCAATAGTCTGGCGTTTATCCCATACAGCCATTTGCAGGCCACGGAACGCCCTGATCTGATCGCGAAGTTCCATGCGGCAGAGCTGGTGCCATTTCTGGGAGTGCTCTGGGTCGGCCTACATGTTTTCGGGCTCATCGGGGCGGCGTGGGCATGGACCTTCAGAGTCACAGTGGATGCGCTTCTCTTGTTTGCCGTTGCGGGCCGCCTTCCCGGATGGCAACGTGTTCTTCCCGGCGGCGCGTTGCTGTTGATTGCCTCCATGTTCGCTCCACGTACCATCTTGTCTATCAATAGCGGTGGAGAGTTGATCGTCATTGCTGTGTCCATCTTTTGGGCGCTGAAGGTGAGTCCGCAAATACGTGCTATCGTCTTGAGTCGCTACCCGGCTAAGCGCGCGGCCGAGGTGGCATGAGTTCCCCGCACAACAGAACGTCCTCTGCCCTTCCGACGCTCTCTGTTGCTATGGCCACCTATCAGGGAGAGGCCTATCTGCGGCAGCAATTGGATTCCATCCGCGAGCAAAGTTTGCTGCCGTTGGAAGTCGTCATCGCGGACGACCAATCACGGGATGCGACGACAAACATCGTCAAGGAATTTGCCCAGCACGCTCCCTTTCCGGTCCGTCTGCACTGCAATCAGAGGAGGTTGGGTTACGCCGAGAACTTTCTCCAGGCCGTATCGATATGCAAGGGCGAGCTCGTTGCGTTCTGTGATCAGGATGATGTTTGGTTAGAGCGCAAGCTGGAGACCTGTGCGCAGGTGTTCAAGGATCCTGACGTTCACCTGGTTTGCCATTCCGCTCGGATCCTCTACGGCGCCAGTCAGCTTGCATTTCGCTTCCCTGACTTCAACAGGTTTATTGCCCTACCGCAAGGCTCCTGTGATCCGCTTGAGAACCGCCCGGGCTTTTCAATGGTGTTCCGGAGAGACCTTCTTTCTGTTCTTCCCTCCGTGGGGAGACCGAAAGGGCTTTCTGGGCACGATCAATGGGCATGGTTTTTGGCGTCGATCACGGGGAAGGTCGTCAAATTGCCTGATGTCTTGTGCTACTACCGGCAACATGAGGCAAACCTGTTCGGTGTCAGCCCAGACTACCCTCGCCGCAAATACCGCGTGATGGAAAGACCCACCAGGTATCTGGACTTGGCTAGAGCTGAGTCCGAGATTGCTGCTTTTCTTACAGCCTCCACGAACCATCTTGACCACAGATGGAAGGAAGCGGCAGAGATTCAGGTGAAGCGACTGAAGAAACGAAGCGCACTGCATCGCATGCGCTATCTCCTCTGGCAGGACTCTAGTGTGGGACGGCGTATGAGGACGTTTCTTCATCTGCTATTCTCCGGCGGATACGGACCAGACCCGTCCAGGACCACTCTTGGATGTAAGGCCGCACCCAAGGATTTCATCATGGGAGTGCTGGGGCTGAGCCGACAATTCCATGCCTCCGGGACACATCATCCCACCTCGTAATCTCAAAGACAGCAGATCATCGCGTATCCGGAGA
>CAXTGE010000027.1:5426-12816 GCA_964243645.1 uncultured Acidobacteriaceae bacterium
GGCATGCGACAGGACTGGCAGTTCGCGGCGGCAAAGGCCATGGGGGCTTCCTGGGTACGGATGCAGTGCTCGTGGAGCAATGTAGAGCAGCAGACCGATGCGCCCCAGAACAGGCCCGCCAATCCGCGTTTTGTGCAGTACCCGGGCTGCGTTTCGGCGCTTACCTCCTCCGCGAAGTACGGTTTACATGTCACTGAGACGGCGGCCTTCGGGCCACCCTTCCACCAACTGCTGTACGTGACCCTTCCTCAAGGAGCGAGTGTCGGTCAAAGCTCGGTGGCGGTCGGCTACTTCGCCGGTGTGGGCGGGTCGACCCTGGCCAACCTCAAGCCCGTCTACGACTATCTTTGCCCCGTGATCTTGAACGATGACGGGATGGCGAGCAAGCCCTACCGTTGCCTGAGCGGGATCTCAAGCCATGGTGGACCTCCCGGCACGTTGATTACGGGCATGCACCAGACTGACGCAACGCATGCGGTGCTCGATCTAGCGTCGGTACTCTCGAAGGCGCAGCCGGCTAACGTGGGAAGTCCAAAGAACTGCAGCATGAACGCAGGATCCAACACGCTGACCTGCGCGGGCAGTGCCTTCGACGCATCCTGGGATCGGAATATTCAGGTCGTTGTGCCAGGAGCCGGACCACATGGCGGTGCGCTTACAACATTTATCACCGGGGTCACGTCGCCGAACCAGTTGAGTCTGCGCCGCAACGCAACGGCCGGCGTCAACCATGTGGCCGTCAGCGCGAACCGTTTGTATGCCGTAGGCGAGATTCTGTATCCAAGCACGGGAAGTGATCGACCAAACGATCCCTCTGTGATGGCCTACGCGGATTATGCGACGTTTCTCGCTAACGATATGGCCTCGCATGGTTTGAGCGGCGACATCGAGATCTGGAACGAGCCCCCGTGGCGAGCGGATCCCTGGGACTTTCGTCCTGCCTTGTATGACAGTGCAAACTCGGGCCCGTACAAACCGACGACGCCCTACGCCAAGGGCTCTGCTGTCACGGCAGGCAGCGTGCCGTACGTGTCGCTGACAGACAGGAACGTCGGAAACGACCCGGCGCGCTCACCCCAGTCTTGGAGCAACAGAATTCCTTCCACGGTGTTCCCCGACAACCCCATCAGTGGAGCCAATTTTGGGTTTGCCGCCAATTTGCAGCACAGGCAGTTTCCGCAGGGCGTTACCGCAACCTGGAACGGTACGTCGGGCAATGGGACGTTCTCCCTTCTGGGATCGCAGATGAGGAACTACTCCGGTGAATCGTTGAACCAGCCCGCGACGGTGGTGACCCGCGAGTCCTTCCACCTCTACGGAGGACCATACAAGAACCCGGAAGACGTCTTCATGCGGCCGGACTGCCTCCGCGCGGCAGCACACACCATGGCGAACATCTACCAAAACGGCCAAAATTGCTACCTGCCGGGAGAACGCACCGGCGCAAATACAATGCAGGCGATGGAGTATGACTTGGCCGCCAAGGCGGCAAATCCTGAAGCTGGACTCGGGCATAGCGTGACCGAGACAAATAATGAGGCGCCCGGACCCGGGTATCAGATGGAGCAGGCCCGCTCCAATCTGCGCCAGTTCCTTAGCCTGCAGGCGCTCGGTATCACGCCGGTTGAATACTTTCAGATGTGGGATGGCGGCCACCATGATCCCACGTACTCCTTTGTGGATTATGACGGGAACAATTACAAGCCGCTTGCCTCCTTTACCGCCTTTGCCGGCCTGATGTCCGACATACGCCCGATCAGCAATGCACCTCGTTCCGGCAAGCAGGGTCTTACAGGGCAGGGCACGGAGATCACGGTGGCGCACTACAGCGGGACCTTCCCGCTAAATGTGGTTCGCTTTGCAGGCACGCGCGGTAAGGGCTCCCCAAACTCCGAAGCCGTGATGCTTTGGCAGCTCAGTGCCGCTCCCGGCTTCACGGGATCGATCGCCGGCAATACGTTGCAGGTAACGGCGATCACTTCTGGCTGGAACACGTTAGACGTGGGGCAGGTGCTTGGAGGGAGCGGGATTCCCGGCGGGACCACCATCACAGGGCGTCTCACGGGAACGGGCGGGGTAGGCACATACCAGATCAATCGTGGTTCGCTCTCCATCGGGCCCGAGGCGATGAACGTTGACTGGTTCACGCAGGCCTCACCCCCAGCAGGTGCCGTTACGCTTGCGGTGCCGGCGAACCTGCATGTCACGGGAGCAATGAACCTGATTACTCGAAGAGCTGTTCCGTACCATGGCGGAAGCGGTCAGGTGACAATCGAAGTCCAGGATGACCCTGTAGAGATCCTTGCCGATCCGCAGTGATGGAGTGCACTGCCGGCCGTCTGCCTATGAATGTCGATGATCCCAGCTATGTCTACCTGCGGAGAAGCTGTTTGTAGACATCCTGCACCATCCTGGCGCTCTTCTGGATAGTGAATTCGTCCAGAACCCGCTTGCGACCTACTCGGCCCATCTGTTGTGCCTGCTCCGGGTTGGCGAGCAGGAACTCGACAGCCTCTGCCATGGCCACGGAGTCACCCATGGGGACGAGAAGGCCTGTGACCTTGTCGATCACGATCTCTGGAACACCGCCGCCATTGGTGGCGACGACGGGCTTCCCTGCCGCCATGGCTTCCACGATAACCTGCCCGAACGGCTCCCCCGTGGTCGAAGCATGCACGAAGATGTCGAGCTGCTCGAGACGAGCGGGCACGTCATCGACGAAGCCGACGAACGTTACAGACTCGACTATGCCGAGTGTGCGGCAGAGTTGATGCAGGCTGTCCTCGAAGTCTCGTTCGGCAAATAAGGCTGCACCGATCAACTCGAACTGTGCGCCGGGATGAGCCTTGAGGATCTGCGCGGCGGCCCGCAGAAAGACATCTTGGCCCTTCCATGGGCTGATGCGGCCGACTAACCCGATGCGGGGTGCAGCACCATCGAAAGGAAACGATGTCGCAGGCCCATCCAAAACCGGCTGTCGGGTGAGTTCCGCATATCGAGTTCCCAGGTCAACGCCAGAACCGATGGCGGCGCTTGGACGACGGCCCTTTAGGTGAATGGTCTGCAGTGTGGCGCGGGAGTTGGCGATCACGAATTGCGGAATGGTTCTGCATAGAAGGCGGAAGACACGTACCACAGGGGCAGGAAGGTAATCAGGGCTAATGCGATCCCGCACATGCCAGATCACCGGGATACGCGCCATGCGGCCTGCCAGACCGCCGATGATGTCAGCCTTCAACGAGTTGGTGTGAAAAAGGTCAACCTGCCTGTGGCGTGCGAAGCTGGCCACCCTGGTCACATGACGCATCGTGAGCCATAGAGCTTTTATCTGTCGGAGAGAGCCAAACCCGAGAGAGCCCTTCGACGCATGGGCCACCGCTGCATCGAGCGGCAGCACATGAATTTCTACTCCGGCTAGCCTTAGCCGATCCGCCAGCGGCCCCTCTTCGAAGAGAAGCACGATCGGCTTTACCTGGTTCGGGTCAACGTAACGGACGAGATTGAGCAGCGCCATCTCCCCGCCACCAATCTTCGCTGTGTGATCGATGTACAGCACACGCATGGGATGTGCCATCCGTTACCCTCCTGGTCTGCTGCTTCTCGTGGTGCTCGATATCGGAAGAGCCGTATCAGCCGCCGTTTACTGGAGCCCCGATGCGGCGTAAGAAGTCTGTGAAGCGATCACGAAACACATCGCTGCCAAAGCCTTCCGCGTGCCGACGGATGACCTCCGTATTCCAGCTCTGCCGTTCAAAGCGATCGACAGCGTCCATGAGTGATTCGGTCGTCTGCTCGTTGAAGAATACGCCCGTGACGCCGTCGACCACGGTTTCGACGGCGCCCCCGGCACGATAGGCAATGGTGGGGCGGCCTGCGGCCGCAACTTCGACAGGAGCCATACCAAAGTCCTCTTCGCCGGGAAAGATGAGGGCGCGGCACTTGGAGACGCGTTCTTCCACGACTTCGTCGGGTGCCCTTCCGAGGAACTCGATCGTCGGCCCGGCGTCTGCCTTCAGTCGTTCCAGGGCCGGTCCTGTACCGATCACGACGAGACGCTTACCCAAGCGTGTAAAGGCACTCACGGCAAGGTCCAGCCGCTTATAGGAGACCAGACGCGCCAGTACCAGGTAGTAATCTTCCTGCTCCGACGAGGGCTTGAAACGTTCTATATCGATGGGAGGCACGATGACCTCGGAAGAGCGTCCATACACCCGCTGGATGCGATCGGCCACAGCCTGGGAGTTGGCGACAAAGTGGTCGGGCTGCCGTGCCGCACCTTCATCCCAGCGGCGAAGGCCCTGGATGAAAGCAGGCAGCACGGCCCGCAGGCCACCGCCAAACGACTCCCGTGAAGAGTAACTATCAAAACTCCAGGCCCAGCGCATTGGAGTGTGACAATAGCAGACGTGAATCGCATTCAGGTTCGTCTGCACACCCTTAACGTAGCCGGAGGAGCTGGAGACCACCAGGTCATATCCGGAGAAGTCCAGCGAACTCACAGCGAAAGGGTAGAGAGGAAAGTACAACCTGTAATACTGATCCAGCTTGGGCAGATGCTGCATCCAGGACGTGTTGATTGACACGTCTCGCAACGCATCGGGCATTTTATCTTTCAGCGCAACGGTTGCGAATAGCTGGGCATTCGGCAAGATCTTATAAAGCGCCTCGGCTACTCTCTCGGCCCCGCCGAGCTGCGTGAAGTAATCATGCACAAGGGCGATTCTCAACAGGCTCTCCGTGGGCTCTCAGGCATGCGGTTAGATGGCTCCGGATCGCTTGATGACGGTTCCGACAGTTCTCGCGAGGATCTTGAGATCGAGACCGAGAGACCAGCCGTCGATATAGCGATTGTCCATGCGAACCCACTCGTCGAATCCCACCTCGCTGCGCCCACTCACCTGCCAGAGCCCCGTCATACCGGGCCTGACGCTGAATCGTCGCATCAGAGCAGCTTCGTCAAACAAGGAGACATCGCGCACACTCATCGGACGAGGACCCACCAGAGACATATCCCCGGTAAGCACGTTCCATAGCTGCGGCAGCTCGTCGAGGGAGGTCGATCGGATGAGCCTACCGAACCGGGTGACTCGGGGATCGTTCCTCATCTTGAAGATCGGTCCAGTCGCCTCATTGGCATGCTCAAGATCCGGCAGCAACATCTCGGCGTTATGGACCATGCTGCGGAACTTGATCATCTTGAAGCGCCTGCGCCGATAGCCATACCGCTCCTGGCAGAAAAAGACTGGGCCGCTGCTGGTGGCTTTCACCCCGATTGCGAGGCACAGAAACAGCGGCGACAGAATGACCAGCCCGATCGCAGCGCCCACGACGTCCACCACGCGCTTAGCTGCCAAAAAGGTCAGATAGCGTTCCTGGTCGGGGGCAAGTTCGCGAAAGATGGTGAGCTGCGGATCGACGTTCTGTTTGCGGGTAGCGTAGATGTCGTCCAGGTACAGCACCCGCACGCCGGCGCTCTCGGCGATGTGCACGGCACGCTGCATCAGCGGATAACAGGACTTTATCGGCATGGCAATCAGGATGAGGTCAACGACCTCTCGCAACAAGAGGCTGCTCAGATCATCAAGACCACCCAGATACCGACTCGCAACGTCCGGCGACATCTCTCCGGGTTCACGATCGTCGACGAAGCCAAGAAGCTGGATGGAGGAGCGATAGCGGATGCGGATAGCACGCCACGCCTTTCCTGCCCGGCGCCCACTGCCCAGAATGACCGCCCGACGTGGATCACGGGCTGCGATCCAATCCAGCAGGTACGCGCTTAAGGTGATCCGCAGCGTCTCATAGCAGATCAGGGCCAGCATGGTGTTGCCCAAAGCCCGCCATGTAAGCACACTGGGGTGCATGAACCGGCAATAGGTCATGACCAGGATCATGAGGATGGAGATGCCCTGTAGCATGGCCGCGGTCCGGCTCGGGATCGTCGCGAACTTGTCGTACAGGCTCAGCAAAGAGAAGCAGTACTGCCAAACAAAAACAAACACAAGGCCCGCGACCGCATCAACCAGCGTGACTCGGGCCGCGGTAAGCTGCCCCAATGTCCCTGAGAAGATGTGCGGCATCAGGCCAATGATGGTGATGCCTAAAGCAAACACCCCATCCAGCGCGTAAAAGCTGAAATGATTTGACCTTGGCTTGATCAGAGGACACCGACTTCCTTCCAGGGTGAGTGTTGGGAATCGAACTTAGAGGAAAGTGAGGACGTCGTGGAAGGCGCTGTACGGAGAGGTGGTGAAGCGGCCCCCAAGAGGGCTTCTACCTTGCTTCTCCTGCAAGGTAGCAGACCTGCACCAACCTCCCAGTAAGAGTGCCTGGAGGGGCTTTGCTCTCCAGCGATGGACTTCGCATTTCGTGAAGCCTCGTGCGTGACTCATTTGCATTTCCCTCTGTGCAGGTCTCCATCGAGCAGCACTGCAGTCGCTTCTCTCGCGGCATAACGCGATCCCCTATTGATGTTCGGGCAACTGCTCGAAACCTGTCCAGACCACTGCACAGCACGAAAGGTGTATTCCGCGATGTGATGGCAAGACGCGGGCCCAGTTTCAGCGCAAATCTTGTTCTGTAGCTGAACCGTTCAGCTTATTGTCTGCAGTGATGGTTGCGTTCACGTCCACTGTAGCAACCGCTTAAGGTGAATTCCTAGTATACCGCAGCGGTCAAACTGTTACCCCCCATTGCTCCCAGTGCACCCTTTTTGGGAGAGGTCCGGACGAGCATCGCCAGGTTTCGGTTGATTGCCCCTCAGACGGGGATGCTATTTCTGCCCTTAAGCGCCTCCGCGGCAAGTAAGCGCTAGTACACCGTTTCGGTGAGTAGCAGCTTGAGATAGTTGCCGTACGAGCTCTTGCCGATTTTGGCTGCCAAGGCTTCCAGATCCTCTCGTGAGATGTACCCCTGCCGAAATGCAATTTCTTCAGGACACGCCACCTTCAAGCCCTGGCGATGCTCAATCGTTTGAATGAAATTGGAGGCCGCCAGCAGTGTTTCGTGTGTTCCCGTGTCGAGCCACGCGGTACCCCGGCCAATGATCTCGGTTCGGAGTTGTTCCTGCTCCAGATACCACCGGTTTACATCGGTGATCTCCAGCTCGCCACGAGGTGAGGGCTTCAGTCCTTCAGCAATCGACACGACCTGGTTGTCATAGAAGTAGATGCCGGTGACGGCGTATCGCGACTTGGGCGCAAGCGGCTTCTCCTCAAGGGAGAGCACCTTCATGTTGGCATCAAACTCCACCACGCCATAGCGCTCAGGATCCTGGACGGCATAGGCGAAGATCGTCGCGCCATGTTGCAGGCGCGCGGCATGGCGCAGCGACTTGGCGAAGTCATGACCGAAGAAGATGTTGTCTCCCAGGGCCAGGCAGCAACTCTCC
>CAXTGE010000027.1:12916-14143 GCA_964243645.1 uncultured Acidobacteriaceae bacterium
CTGTTTGGAGACAGCCTGCGTGACCGGATGAAGCCGCGTGCCCGAACCGCCTGCAAGGATGATACCCTTCACGCCTTCGCCTCCGATGTGCGATCGGCGTAGTTCGTGAACACCCATTGCTGGTAGCTGCCGCTGGTCACGCCGTCAATCCATTCTCTATTTGCCAGGTACCACTCAACTGTTTTGCGCAAACCGGTTTCAAAGCTCTCCGTGGGACGCCACCCGATCTCGCGCTCAATCTTGGTCGCGTCAATGGCGTAGCGGCGATCGTGGCCCGGGCGATCCTTCACGGAGGTAATCAGTTGAGCATGTGGCTTGTATGGCGAATGGGGTACAAGCTCATCAAGAAGCTCACAGAGCTTGTGCACGACCTCGCGATTACTACGCTGATTGCAGCCGCCGACGTTGTAAGTTTCACCCACCGTTCCCTTTTCAAGAACGGCAGCGATGGCACGGCAGTGATCCTCGACGAAGAGCCAGTCCCTGATCTGCAGGCCATCGCCGTAGATTGGCAGAGGCTTGCCGCTGAGAGCATGAGTGATCATCAAGGGGATCAGCTTTTCAGGGAACTGGTACGGTCCATAGTTATTGGAGCAGTTTGTGACCAGAACCGGCAATTTGTAGGTGTGAAACCAGGACCGCGCCAAAAAATCAGAAGAGGCTTTCGAAGCAGCGTAGGGGCTATTGGGCGCATACGACGTTGTCTCAGAGAACGCCGGGTCGTTGGGTTCCAAGGTGCCGTATACCTCGTCCGTGGAGACGTGCAGGAAGCGAAAGGTACCCTTCTCCGCCTCACTCAGACCCTGTACGTACTCGCGCGCGGCTTCGAGGAGAGTGAAAGTTCCATCGATGTTGGTTTTGAGGAAGGCTTCCGGCCCCAGAATGGAACGATCCACATGGCTCTCGGCGGCAAAGTGCACGATGGCTCTCGGATTGTGCTGCTGCAGAATCGAACGCACCAGCTCACGGTTACAGATGTCACCCTGAATGAACGTATGGTCTGGACGAGAAGCTACAGGGACAAGCGTCTGCAAGTTGCCCGCATAGGTCAGCTTATCGAGATTGACGACGGGCCCGAGTTCCTGAGCAAGCCACTGCAGCACAAAATTTGCACCAATGAATCCCGCTCCACCTGTCACTACGATTGCGTTTGTCACCCGTGTTCTGACCTCCTAACAGTTCTTGCGTTCTCGATGGCCCTGAAAGCGGCCAAGCGGTGAATGACTT
>CAXTGE010000027.1:14243-26074 GCA_964243645.1 uncultured Acidobacteriaceae bacterium
AGTCGGCGTCCGAAAATAAAGCCCCTTTCGCGTCCTTGGCGGAAACAGAGGGCGTGCCGATCGTCTCCAGCGGCCAGGGTATTGCAAGTGTCGGGTCGTTCCAACGGATGGACCGTTCGCCTGCCGGATAGTAGAAACGGGTCGTTTTATAGGTGACACTCGCCTCGTCGGACAGGACAACGAACCCATGCCCAAAGCCTTCGGGGATCCAGAGGTACTCGAGAGCATCGCCGGACAGGTTGAAACCGGCCCATCGGCCGAAATCCGGAGATCCGCGCCGCAGGTCGACAGCCACATCCCAGATATGGCCTGAGAGGCAGCGCACCAGCTTGCCTTGCGGCTCACCCAACTGGTAGTGAAGGCCCCGCAGAATGCCTTTCCGCGAGAATGACTGATTGTCCTGAACAAAGCGGTCCGGCAGGTTGGCCTCAGCGAACGACTTGGCGTTGAACACTTCTGCGAACCAGCCCCGCTCATCGCCGTGCTGCTTCGGCCGCACCAGCTTCACGTCATGAAGTGCCGTATCGAGAACTTCCATAGATACAGTATGCCCGTATCTGACCGGCTGCTCGGAAACGAAGGTACTCTGGCTTCAGCACTCCCGTACCGCCCATTCCGTGCTAGGCACCGGGATGTCAGCTCACGTGCACGATCGGTCGCCTTTCCAGGTCCGGAACGGCGCGTCGAAGCACTTCATGCGTGATCGGCGCGGCGTCCCCTTCGCCCAAGAAGACGAACCGAAACACGTTCATCACGGGGTTGCCGTCCTTCCACTTGAAATAGGCGTGGGGGACGCATCCGGTGCGCTTTTCCAGGTCGATTAAGAGCGCGGCGATAGAGTTCGCGACGGCTGAACTTTTACCGTAAAGGATGGTGTGCGTTCCCACCTTACGCAGCTCAATACAGAGGCATTGATCGAACTCCGAAGCGTCTGTCCGCTCCACCTCGAGGAAGAAGAGCGAATCTTCCTTGGGCATGCCAAACCGTGATCGAACGAGACCGTCAACCCTGTCAAGGTCCGCTGGGCCCTCTTCTTGCGGACGGCGTGCCACGAGACGTAGGACGTGTCCCCTCATGGGGCCCAGCGCCTCTGAGGCCGCCGGGGAGAGAATGACTTCCGTTACCCGCAACTCGGTTGATCGCATCGCGCGCGATACCAGGGAGACGCTGATGATGGCCAAGATGAAGAAGGAAGAGATCTTCAGGCCCTCCGGCCGCTCCCAGATGTTAAGACCGGTTGTGTAGACAAAGATGGATGTCACCAGGAGGTAGGCCCATCGCATCTTCGTCTTCCATAAGGAGAGGGTGACAGCGGTCGCGGCCGAGGTAATCAGCACCAGAACGCCCGTCGCATAAGCTCCGCCCTGTGCGTCCACATCAGCGTGAAACGCAAAGGTGACCAGGAAGGCCACACTCATAAAGACAAGGACCAGCGGACGGGAGGCTCGCGCCCATTCGGGAGCCATGCCGAGCCTTGGCAGATACCGTGGGATTAAATTTAGAAGTCCGGCCATAGCGGAGGCGCCGGCGAAGGCGAGGATCAGAATGGTGCTCAGGTCGTAGATTGAGCCGAAAGCACTGCCGAAGTACTGGTGCGCCAGATACGCCATGGCACGCCCATTCGCAGAGCCCCCTTCGGCGAAGGCGCTCGCTGGGATGAGCAGCGTGGTGACCATGCTGGTCGCCAGGAGGAAGATGCTCATGATAAGAGCTGCCGTGTTCAGCAGCCTTCTTGTGTTGCGGATTCTTTCCTGGAGATCCGCGCCGGAGATGAGTGGCATGACCGCGACGCCGGTCTCGAACCCTGACAGTCCGAGCGCCAACCTCGGAAACAAGAGCAGAGACACGCCGAGCATCGAGAACCAGTTGGAGTGCTGGGCGAAGAGTGCGTGCCGCCAACGCGGCAGCAGTTGAGGATGTTGAAGCACCACCTCCACAGCCTTCGCGGTCACAATGGCGTTCAGCACCAGGTAGACGCCGACAAGCACCACGGCAATCCCAATCGCTTCTTTAAAGCCCTTCAGGAAGATGGCGCTGAGAGCCGTTAACAGGAGCAACGTGACCAGGAGCTGGCCGCTGAGCCAGTGTGGCGCGTACGGGTTGTGTACGAAATGGGCCGCAGCGTCAGCCGCCGACAAGGTCATCGTAATGATGAAGTCCGTAGAGGCAAAGCCGAGAAGAACCAGAACGAAGACCTTCCCTCCCCAGTCCGGGAAGAGGCGTTCCAACATGGCAATGCTTCCCTGGCCATTGGAACTGGCGGCCGCCACGCGCCGATACAGGGGCAGGGCCGCAAAGAGAGTCACCAGCACCAGAACCAGTGTGGCCAGCGGGGAGAGAACGCCCGCTGCAAGAAAGGCGATGCCGGGCTGATAGCCCAGAGTGGAGAAGTAATCGACACCGGTGAGGCACATGACACGCCACCAGGGATGCACGGCTTCAGGCTTGCTATGAACGCCCTTGGGGAGACGGATATCGGCAAGGAGCCAGTCAGCGAAGGATTGCGCCGTCATCAAAATGCTCCTTTGGGCGGCATGTATAAGCTCGATTCCGGTGTGACGCCTAATGTTGATCCTATGGCATCCTCCGGACGGGAGTGAACGGACTCGCTACACCGTCCAGGCGACTCTCGTGCCGAGCCTAACTAGAACCACGCAGTCACCGTTCAGCTGCAGCCTTAACGCACGCTGAACCTGTTCTTTTAAGGCTTCACTGCGCGGGGTGCAGTGCCTTCTTTCAATTGATAAAAGCAGTCCACCCTGAGGTCTTGAAAGTGCTGTGTCTTGCCATCCGGCCACTCCACTGTGACCTCATCCAGGCGTGTCGCTGTCCCCAACCCAAAGTGCCGCCGCAGGTCGCTCTGAGACAGGTAGCTTCCTCCGCTGAGCACCTCACTCATCTGGCTTACAGTCCCTGTGCGCACAGTGACCCGTGCGTTCAACGCCAGGCGATTGGAAGGGCCGCCTTCCAGTTGAAAGCTTACCCAATGATTCGCCGGGTTGCTGTTCATTTCGAGGATCATGGGCCCGCCCGTCAGGTTTTCAATGACAAGATTTTGCTTCCCTGTGTTGAAGAGGTCACCGACGGCCAGGCCACGGCTCACCTGCGGTATCTCCAGCGCTGGTCCTGTCATGTGGCTTACGTCACGAAAGCTGCCGTCCCCGTTGTTCCAGAACAGCAGCTTCGGCTCCCGATACTGTGTTCCAGTCGAGGCGTTGTCCACCTGCGGGTACACATGTCCATTCACCAGTACGAAATCCAGAAGACCTCGATTGTCCATGTCCACAAAGGCATCACCCCAACCCACGTAGGGCTTCGTCGACCTAGCGATTCCTGCAAGATGAGCGACGTCTGTGAAGTTGAGCGCACCCTCATTTCGATAAAGCACCGCGTAATCATCGCTGAAGTGCGAGATCGCGATACTCTCACGTCCCGTGCGGGTGTAGTCGCCCAGAGCTATCCCCATGTTGGCCTGCTCGTTGCCATCCTCGCTCAGCGCCACGCCGGACTCGTTGGCAATCTCCCGGAACACGCCACCGCCTTCATTGTGGTAGAGAAAGTTCGGCTCTCCGTCATTGGCCACCAGCAGGTCCAGCTTGCCGTCGTAGTCAAAGTCCGACCACACAGCCTGCAACCCAAAGTAGCCATGAGGATCATCCACACTCGCCCGCTTGCTCACTTCAGTGAACGTTCCATCGCCGTTATTGTGGTAGAGGCTATCGCCGCTTCCCTTCAGTCCGCGCGGCCCGCACTGCACCGGAACCTCATGGTAGGTACAGGTCTTCTCCGACCCAAAGGCTGGCAGGTGCGTTATGTCTAGGTCGACATAGTGCGGGATGAAGAGATCGACGAACCCATCTCCGTCATAGTCCCCGAACGCGAGACCCGTCGCCCAGCCTTTATCCTGCGCCAGGCCCGAGCGCTGCGTCATATCGCTGAACGTGCCGTCATGGTTATTCCGATACAGCACAACACCACCAAAGCAGCTCACCGCCAGATCGGGCCATCCATCGTTGTCGATATCGCCCACCGCGGCACCCATCGCCCAGCACGGGGTCGCCACGCCGGCCTTGTCACTCACCTCGGTGAAGGTGCCATCATGATTGTTGCGGTACAGCGCACTGCGCGCCCTGGTTCCAGCCTTCGCCATGCTTACTGAGGGCGCATTGGTAAAGTAGATGTCCAGCCATCCGTCGCCGTCATAGTCCAGCAGCGCCACCCCTCCGCTCATGGATTCCACGATGTACTTCTGCTCTGGGCTCGATAAATGTTCGAAGTGAATGCCCGTCTTCGCTGTTATATCCACCAACCGCGGTACATGCAGCGGCGCTACTCCGTTCATTGAGCCGGCCTTGGCTGCTGGCGGCCTAACCTGAGAGACGGTACCTTGTGCCGCCACCGCACACAAAGCCACAATCATTGTCGTTTCGAGCCAGCTAAGACTATTTCTCATCTGCCATCCTGCGACGCGCTCAGGCGCAAGTTACCCCAAGGGGACGGCAGGGTCTGAAAGACAGAACCCCATAACAGGCAGGAATACTTCACTTCCATCACGAGAATCACTATAGCTGCTCTTCAAACAGCCCTCATTGGGGCCTCGTCGTCGGTTGCGTGGAGGACCGCAATCAAGCCCGACTCCGAATCGGCCGTACAACTCGGTCACGTGATAGACGTCTTTGGTGAGCGCAAAAGCTGGTACACCGCGCTATGGAACTGAGACTGTCCCACGTCGAATCGGATGTACGACCGTAAGTGCATCCGCAAGGCGTTGATGCATGATCTGACATCTGTGCGTCGTCCTAGATTCTGACTGCTTCCCTTGCTGTGTACGCGCGTCGCCGTGATACAGTGCGGCTACGTTCCTGTCAGAGACAAGCCATATCTTGGAGGAAACCTCGTGGGACTCACCATTACCAGTCTCTCAAAAACGTATCCCAACGGCGTGAAAGCGCTCAAGAATCTCTCACTGACCATCGGCAATAACATGTTCGGCCTCCTTGGTCCGAACGGTGCCGGTAAAAGCAGCCTCATGCGTACGATCGCAACGCTGCAGGATCCGGACACGGGGACAATTTTCCTGGACGACCTCGATGTTCTCAAGCAGAAGGACGCAGTTCGCAGAGTACTCGGCTATCTGCCGCAGGAGTTCGGTGTTTATCCGAAGATGTCCGCCCTCGATATGCTGCAGCATCTGGCTGTCATGAAGGGCATTACCAACAAGACCGAACGCAACCAGATGGTGGACGCTTTGCTCAACCAGACAAACCTGTGGGCTGCGCGCAAGAAGGCTCTCAGCACCTATTCCGGTGGAATGAAGCAACGCTTTGGTATCGCTCAGGCGCTGCTCGCCAATCCGAAGCTCATCATCGTCGACGAGCCAACGGCCGGCCTCGATCCCGCCGAACGTAACCGCTTCCTAAACCTACTCAGCTCCATCGGTTCCAACGTGACGGTCATTCTCTCGACGCACATCGTTGATGACGTTCGTGAGCTTTGCCCGCGCATGGCCATCATTGCCAATGGCGAACTTTTACTGGAAGGCTCGCCTGCTGAGTCGCTTCAGGAACTCCGAGGCAAGATCTGGAGCAAGGTCGTTTCCAGTGACGACGAGCTCCGCGCGCTGGAAGCAGGCCTGAACGTGATTTCGACTCATCTCGTCGGCGGTCTCCACGAGGTTCGTATCTATGCCGACGCGAGTCCAGGCGAGGGCTTCACCCCTGTCGACTCCGGTCTCGAAGATGTTTACTTCCTCAACCTCGCCAGCCAGGGAAAGAACTAGCTCGGGACAAGACAGGAGATCAGCAAGATGACTCAGTTTTGGGAATTTTTCACCTTCGAGCTCAAATTTCGCGCCAAGAGCCTTTCCACCTACATCTACTTTCTGCTCTGGTTCACTTTTGAATTCCTCTGCATCGCCAGTGAGAGCTTCGGCCCGATCGGCAACGCCAACGGCAAGATCCTGCTCAACGGCCCTTACGCGAACACCTATAACTACATCGGGGCCAGCTTCTTTGGCGTGATCGTGATTGCTGCTATCTTCGGCACATCGATTTTGCGCGACTTCCAGCGCGATACGGTGCAGATTCTCTTCACCAAGCCTATCTCAAAGCTCGCTTATCTCGGCGGCCGCTGGGCTGGCTCCTTTATTGCGACGGTGTTTGCCTTTTCCGGCATGATCTTCGGCGGTCTGCTGGGCACCTTCGCTCCCTGGGCAGACCATAGCCGCATCGCTCCGAATCATCTCCTCTGGTATCTCCAGCCGTTCTTCTCCGTCGCTGTTATTCAGATCTTCTTTCTCGGTTCGCTTTTCTTCCTCGTTGCCGCGCTCTCACGCAAGATCTTCATTGTTTATCTGCAGGGTGCCGCGATCTTCATGCTGTACCTCATCGGCGTGAACGCCTTCTCCGCGACCCGCTCCCTCGAACACTTCTGGTCGGGCATTCTCGATCCTATCGGCTTCCTCTACAACGACGCCATCACCCGCTACTGGACCGTCATCGAAAAGAACACGCTGCTTTATCCCTGGTCAGGCGTCTTTCTCTACAATCGCCTGCTCTGGAGTTCGATCGGATTCCTGGCGTTGCTCGCGGTCTGGAAGCTGTTCCCCATGTCGGTTGAATCGCTCACGGCAAAGTCCAGCAGCAAGCGCGCCAATCTCCAGCGTGAGCAGGAGGATACCGTCAGGCCACGTCGCTCGCTCGTTGCCGTTCCATTGCCCCACATCACGCAGGTCTTCGGCTCCGGCACCTCCTTCGCACAGTTCCTCTCGCTGACACGTATCCGCATTTCAAACATCGTTCACGAGGTTCCCTTCTGGGGCATCCTGCTTTTGATGGCCGCGCTTGCATTGAACAACGGCTACTTCGCCGGACACCTAGGTGGATCGAATGTCTGGCCCGTTACCTACCTCATGTTGCAGTCCGTCGAAGGTGGAGCCAGCCTCTTCTTCTATATCGTCGCCACGCTATACGGTGCGGAACTGATCTGGCGTGAACGCGACACGCACTTCGCGGGCATCCACGATGCGCTGCCCATGCGTGAATCGACTGATTGGTTCTCAAAGCTTGCCGCGCTCTGCTTCGTCGAACTCGTCCTGCTCACCGTGGCCGGGCTGTGCGGCATCATCATGCAAACCGTGGCCGGCTACCACCATTATGAACTCCTGCAATACGCCAAGGAGCTTTACCTGGTTACCTTTCCCCAGGTGTTGATCTATGTGCTGCTGGCGCTCTTCGTGCAGACCGTCGTCTCGAACAAATTCATCGGGCATGGCATCGTCATTCTGATCTTCGTGATCACGCCCATCCTCTCCAGCTTTGGTTGGGAGAACACACTCTACCTGATCGGCAACACAACATCGGTGACGTACTCGGACATGAACGGCTATGGCCATTTCGTTCCGGCGCTGCTCTGGTCGACGGTCTACTGGCTGAGCTTCATGTCTCTGCTTGGGGTTCTGTCCGTCGCGCTCGCCCGCCGCGGCGCGGAGACCGGCTGGGCTTCCCGCTTCGCGCTTGGCCGCCAGCGCCTCCCCCGCCTGGTTCCCGCTGGAATCTTCTTCCTGCTCCTGACCGTGGGCAGTGGCGCCTGGTTTTATTACAACGCCCACGTTCTCAACGTTTACATCAACGCCAAGGAGGGACGAAGGATTCAGGCGCAGTACGAGCGTGAGAACAGGAAGTACCTCCACCAGCTCCAGCTCAAGCTCATCTCTGCCGATTCCAGCGTTGATATCTTTCCCGAGCGCCGTTCCTTCTCCGGCAGCGGCCATTTCGTGCTCCAGAACAAATATGCGACGCCCATCTCGCAGGTCCACATCTCCGACGCACACCCTGGAGCCTTCGGTGCCATCAACATCGAGCCTTCAGTAAGCAACATCCACTTCAGTCGTCCCTTCCACGTCGCCTCGGTCAGTTCGAACCACCTGTACACCATTTATCAATTTGATACGCCCGTCGCCCCAGGCGAGACGGTGGAAATGACCTTCAATGTCGGCCATACAAGCCGCGGCTTCAGGGATGGTCACGAAAACCCGGAGTTCGCGTATTCCGGTACGTTCTTCGACAACAGCTACTTCCCCAACATCGGGTACGACACGGGAGTGGAGCTGCAGGATCCGCGGCGACGCCGTGAAGAGCACCTTGGAGAGCTCGGGCTGCTGCCGCACCGCGGCGACCCGTGGGGCTCGCTGATCAGCGTGGACTATATTAGGTTCCGCACCACGGTCAGCACCTCTGACTCCGACTCCGAAGGTAAGCCGCAAATCGCCGTCGCTCCCGGTTACCTTCAAAGGGACTGGCACCAGGGGGGCCGTCACTACTTCACATATGACATGGGGCAGGTGCCCATGGCCGACTTCTTCAACTTCAATTCGGGACGATATGACGTGACCCGTGATGTTTACAAGGGCATGAATGGGCCTGTCGCGATTGAGATCTACCACGTTCCGGCGCATACCTTTGACGTGGACGACATGATCCAGGCATCAAAGGCCAGTCTCGCCTACTACGAGAAGAACTACAGCCCCTACCAGTTCGCTCAGTACCGCATTCTTGAGTACCCCCGTTACCGGCAGTTCGCGCAATCCTTTCCAAACACCGTGCCGTTCTCTGAAGCGATCGGCTTCATCGATCGCGTCGAAAAACCTGACGATATCGATTTCTGCTACTTCGTCACCGCCCACGAATTTGCCCATCAATGGTGGGGCCATCAGCTCATTGGCGGCAACGTCGAAGGATCCAACATGATGTCCGAATCGCTGGCCGAGTACTCCGCGCTCCGCGTCATGGAGAAGAAGTACGGGAGCGAGAACATGCGCAAGTTCCTCTCCCATGAGCTCGATGGCTATCTACGTGGACGGTCTGGCGAGATCCGCCATGAGAATCCTCTCGTTCTCGTCCAGAACGAGACGTACGTCTGGTATCAGAAAGGTTCACTGGTCCTCTACGCGCTCTCGGACTACATCGGCGAGGACAAACTCAATCTCGCGCTGCACAACTTCCTTTTGCAGCATCGCTACGCCAACGCCGACGCTTCGCAGGTCACCCCGTACCCTGACACACGGCAGTTTGTCGACGCCCTTCGCGCCGCCACGCCCCCTGATCTGCAGTACTACATCACCGATGCTTTCGAGAACATAGTCCTCTACGACAACAAGGCCCTTAGTGCGACCTACGTCCAGAGACCGGACCACAAGTACAAGGTGACGCTCACAGTACAGGCGAAGAAGATCAAGGCTGATGGCAGCGGTGCCGAGTCACCCATGCCGATGAACGACTACATCGACATAGGCGTCTTCTCCGGTAAGAAGGAACACGAAAAGCAGCTGTATCTCAAGCGGGAGAGGATCTCGCAGGAGCGGCAGACTTACACAGCGGTTGTCGACGAGTTGCCCACCCGCGCCGGCATCGATCCCTACAACAAGCTCATCGACCGCGTATCGGACGACAACCAGATCGACGTGAGTAAACTCTGACAGCTTGATCCGTAGAAGCGGGTCGTCAGTTGCTGACAGATGAGCCCGCTAAGTCAGGCTTGTTCATGCAGGCAGCCACTCGCGGAGGTATGTCGTTCCTCATTTCGGGAAGCAATCGAATTGACTGGTAGGGGGCTGCGAGGTACTGCATGACTAACCAGTGATAGTTGAAAGGATCCCCTGAAGATCGATCTTTGCCATGGACTCCTTACCGGGCGAAAGCGACGGTGCGATTGCGACCGCCTGCGTATGCCCCTCGAACCACACCAGGAAAGAGGACCGCTGCGCTTCGGGTAAACGCTGTTGATCAATCCACTGGTAATAGGCACCCATCTCTGCGTCAATCAGGGAACCGACCGGGTCCACTCCCAAGCTGCCGGCATCGCTTGAAAGCATTTCGTTCATCGGTCGTTGACGTTGCCTTGGTGAGTATCGCACCAGCAGAGTCAGTGCTTCGGCCCTTCGCAGCACCTCTCGCGCAGTCCATTGAGCGAAGGTGGTGCTGAAGATCTGTGTACCGGAGCCTTCCGTGAGCAGCTTGAGTTGAAAGCGGTCCAGCAACACATCGCCTTTCAGACCGACGTCAGACGGCGCAAGCATCATGAGCCGATGCCGCAGCTCTTCAGGACCCATCCCGGGCTTCCCTACCTGACGTTCGATCTCTTTCAGGAGAGCGTTTCGCGCCGGTTCCAACGTCGCATAAGAGACGCATACCAAGCGGGAGCTGCGATTAGCCTGAGCAACGCCTCCATCCACGTACCAATGGCCGTACGGGAGAGGATGAGCCTGCGCGCGGGCGGCGGCAGCTTCGAGAAGATGGTTTAAGCCCCCATCTGGGTTTACCTGCCCGAAGTAGGTACCGTGCTCCCGCAACTTGCGGAAGAGCGGTGCATGGTAGGACGCGACTCCCTGACCGATCACAGCGATTCCCAAGCGGCCCACAGGGAGCGGTTCGGGAGCGGTGGCCGCGCGCATGCGACTGCCGTACTCGGTTGCGGCATTTCGAAAGGCATCCATCTGATGGGTCGTCCACAGATAGGCCGAGAGCTGCTCCGTGAACTGGGCCGGTTGATCGAGCCAATTCGATCTCTCCAGCGCTGCGGTGAGCCGAATCTGCGCAAACGGCTGAAACAAAGCTGAGAACGCGCTGGCGTTTAGCTCTCGCAGATAGGCTAAATCGTTGTTCAGGGAGCGACGCTCTGTGGGGAACTTGTAGTCGTATTCGATGAGCTCCCGCAAGAGGCTCGGTAGAAAACTCAGCGGCATCTGCCGAAGCTGAGCCAAAGAGTCGATTGCAAGCTTCCTCGCTAAGGGAGGGTAGCTGGTGAACTGCTCGGCAAGGAGATCGGTGGGCAACATAGCGTTACAGCAACTCGCTTACAGGACGGCCCTGCGAGAGCCTGGGAGAAAACCCCATCATCGCTCCCAGGGTCGGGACAAGATCGATGGACTGCACGGGACGATCGTAGACCACGCCCTCGCGAACACCGGCGCCCAACGCCATCATCCATGTGGTACGGGAGGCCGCTCCCCCCGTGCGATGGTGCTGAAAGCCATTGCCTCCAGCGTCGCCGTCGGCATCTCGACCGAAATCAGGCAGGATAAAAAGTGTTGTATTACCGGCATACTCCGGGTCGCTCTGCACCGCCCTCCAGAGCTCCGCGCAAAGTCGATCCGTCCGCCTGATCGCTTCGAGATAGAGTGAATAGGCACCGGAGTGCGCGATGTCGATATCGTGCAGCGTAAGCCACAACAGACTCGGCGACTCCTCGCGCATTAGCTGCTTGGCGATGTACATCGAGAGCTCATCCGGACTCGATAATGTGCTCGCATGAGCCCTGAAGTCGGTCACTGAGAGCTTGAGAATTCTGTTGAGCTGATCGAGTTCCAACTCACCGCCACCGATCTGCGGTGTCTCGACCATGCTCTCGTAGTTGTCGCGTAAGAGGTGGTTGTAGTCGCCGGCATCCCGCGCACTGACGGCCTGAAGAATGTGCTTCGGCAGGATGACGCCGGCCCCCATTCCAGGGCCGTAGGCGCGATAGCTGCTCTCGCCGATGCGATTGAAGCCATTGCTGGGTGCCACTACCCACGTGTTCGAAACGGGTCGGTGCAGATCCTTTCGGAAGTACTCGAAGACCGTGGGATGCTCGGGAGGCATCACGGAGAAGTTGTTCAGGGTCTCGTACACGCCCGTGGTCAGACTGGCCGTCGCGACATAATGGCCAAGGATTCCCTGATTCATCATGTGGGTGAAAAAGCTGGACTGGGGAGCCAGCTCTCCCAGCAAATGCGGAATATTTTCCTGTCCCTCCGGGGCAAACGTCTCCTGATCGCGAGCCCCACCACCAAAGGT
>CAXTGE010000028.1:0-3101 GCA_964243645.1 uncultured Acidobacteriaceae bacterium
AGGACGCGGTCAAGAGCTCCGTTTCAGCGGTGCAGGCCGGGGACCAGGTGCAGGCACGAGGCCAGCGCTCGACCGATGGAATGACGCTGGCAGCCGACGAGATTGTAACCGGCTCCTTCAGTAATTTCTCCGGCGTGTTGACGGCCGTGGATCCAGCTGCGGGGACGGTGACCCTGAAGGATCTTGCCACCAAGAAAACGGTCACCGTGGCGATCAGCAGTCAGACAAACATACGCAAATTGCCCGCGGGCTTCGGCCAGGGTGCAGGTGCTAATGCAGCCGGGGGAGGCTCCCCGGCGGGAGCCAACGGGCAGACGACGTCGGCAACCGCGGCGACTGCTGCATCTCCGGCACAGGGAGCTGTCAGGGACGGTGGTCCCGGCTCAGGCGCGGGAGCCAGCGGCCGTTCCGGAGCCGGCCACCTTGATCTTTCCCGCATCATGAGCCGGTTACCCACCGAGACCGCCGCTGATCTGAAGCAGGGCGATGCCGTGATGATTGTCGCGTCCAATGCTGGAGATGCCGGGAATCCTACGGCCATCACGCTGCTGAGCGGTGTGGAGAAGATTCTGGCGGCATCGCCTGCCGGCCAGACCACGCTTTCGCCATGGAGCCTGGGCAGCCAGGGTGAAGGCGGCGAGGGTGCCGGATCCGGCGGACAGTAAGGGCGGGCCAGATTCATCGGCACCGGAGAACAAAGAATCTTCACTTTCTGATTCGAGGAGACGGATGCAGCTTCCAATAGGTCTTTCGGCGGGTGCGGTATGCATGCTGCTGGGTACAGGGGCCACCGCAACGGGGCAAACGGCAGCGTCCGCGGTGGGCCAAACTACCCCGACCCCTCCGGCGACGCCGCAGGCCGCAACGGCCGCAGGCACGGGTACCGGGCAGGTGCAGGGGCAGGCAGCTTCGACCCGCGTTCACGGCACCATCGCGGACCCAGACGGCGCGGTGATTCCGGGAGCAGCCGTCACCTTCACGTCGGGCAAGGGTACGCCACGGAAGATCACCTCGGGTGCCGATGGCACGTACAGCGTCTCACTTGCGCCGGGCAGCTACACCCTGCTGGTCACGATGCCGGGTTTCAGTTCATACGCGGTACAGAACCTGAAGATTGCCGCTGTAGCCAGCCTCACGATCGACGCCAAGCTGCAGATCGGTCAGCAGGAGGTGGTCATCAACGTCGACGCGAATGCGCTGACCTTGTCGGTTGATCCAGATGCCAATGCCAGTTCCACCGTCATCCAGGGCAAGGATCTGGAAGCGCTCTCGGACGATCCGGATGAGCTGTCCAGTGAGCTTTCCGCGTTGGCCGGTCCCGCGGCAGGGCCTAACGGCGGACAGATCTATGTAGACGGCTTCACCGGCGGCCAGCTCCCCCCCAAGTCGTCGATTCGTGAGATCCGCATCAACCAGAATCCATTCTCCGCGGAGTACGACCGCATCGGCTATGGCCGCGTCGAGGTCTTTACCAAGCCCGGCACGGACAAGTATCACGGCAGCTATCAGGTCAATGGGAACCCCTCGGAGTTCAACTCACCGAATCCGTTAAGCACGGCTTATCAACCGCCGTACCACACCATCTTCATGTTCGGGAACATCACCGGACCGCTCGGCAAGAAGGCCTCGTTTTCGGTCGGTGGATCGCACCGTGACATTGAGGACAACCAGTTCACCAATGCCACGCTGTACACCACGGCCGCTGGATCCACTACGCCCTGCGCACCGGGCACAACGGTGGGCTGCGCCTCGTACGTGACCAATCTCTTCACCCACTACCCGCAGGTCCGCACGGATATCTCGCCACGTTTCGATCTTGCCCTGGGCGAGAAGAATGTGCTGACCACGCGCTTTCAGTATGTGCAGAACGACAGCACCAACGCCGGGATCGGGAACCTGACCCTGCCGGATTCGGCGTACAACAGCGACGCCAAGAGCTTCATTATCCAGGCGAGCGACACGCAGACCTGGAGCTCCAAGCTGATCAACGAGACGCGCTTTGAGTGGGAGCGGGAGACAAGTTCCGATACCCCGCTTTCCGCGGCGCCTTCGGTCACCGTGCAGGGCTCTTTCACCTACGGCGGCGCATCGGTGCAGAATACCTCCGACACCTCAAACCACTTCGAAGTGCAGAACTACACCTCATTCGCGCTGAAGAAAAACTTCATCCGCTTCGGGGGGCGTCTCCGGACGACGAGCGATTCACAGTACGCGGCGGGCAATACAAACGGCGCGTTCACCTACACGGACGCCACCTACAATGCCGCTAACGACGGCACCACAGATCACAGCTATGCCACGGGCACGCCATCGCAGTTCAGTTTCACCAAGCTGAACAGCTCGAATATCCACTACAGTTACGCGGATCTTGGCCTTTACGTTGAAGACGACTGGAAGCCGGTCAGCAATCTGACGGTCAGCTACGGACTTCGCTATGAGACGCAAAACTACATTACCGACCACCACGATGTTGCCCCGCGCGTGAGCCTGGCGTATGGCCTGGGCAAGAACGCTCCGAAGACCGTGCTGCGCGCCGGGTTCGGCATCTTCTATGACCGGTTTAGCACCACTTACATCGGCAATCTGGTCAAGTACAACGGCGTGGCGACCACGCTGTTTACGTCCACGGCGGTTCCGACCGACTGCAGCCCCTCCAACGTTACGGCGTGTTTGGCGAGCACGACCGCATCCAGCGGCTCTGTCTATACGATTGCGGACGGCAGCGTGGCTCCGACGCTGCGGACGCCCTACCTAATGCAGTTTGCCGGTGGGTTCGATCAGCAGGCAGGTCGTCATGGGACCGTTTCGGTGAACTACATCCATTCCCAGGGTGTGCACGAACTCGCGCTGGAAAACGTCAACTATCCGACCAACGGCACGGTGCCGGTGGGCCAGTACTCGGTGAACAACCAGTACTTCTCCGGCGGCACCCTGGTACAGGATCAGCTGCTCCTAAACGGACGCCTGCAGAGTACGAAGTGGCTCTCGTTCTTCGGCTATTACGCGCTGAACTTCGCGAAGGGTGATGCCAACGGGAACGGCTCCGCGATCACAGTGCCGTACGACATCCATGCGGACTATGGCCGAACGACGCTGGATAC
>CAXTGE010000028.1:3201-14602 GCA_964243645.1 uncultured Acidobacteriaceae bacterium
GGCGGCGGTGCCAGCACGGGACGGCGCTACAGCGTGGCCCTTGGCGTGAACATTCAGAACCTCTTCAACAACCGCGACCTGGCGAACCCAATCTCGACGTTCACCTCGCCGCGCTTCGGGCAAAGCATTCAGCTGGTGGGCGGCCCCTTCACACAAGAGAGTGCCGTACGGCGGCTCTCGCTGCAGGCGTCCTTCAACTTCTAGAGCGAGATGTAGTGACGCTCGGACAGCAGATCCGTTCACTGCGCTACGGGATGACAACAACGACTTAAACCTTTGTCATTCCGTAGCGAAGCGGAGGAGTCTGCTTCATTCTGGATACAGCTGGTAGAAACCAGCTCTGACCCGGCCGTTATCTTCGCGAGAGCCCGAGCACAGAGCTGCCTCTCAGCCCGGGCTCTTCGCTGTTGGCGGGCCCGGCGCTCGGGGCAGACGCAACCTGGAGTGCGGGACTGGACGCGGCTTCGGAGGCCGGCAAAGGCGCGGCGGCGAAGGTGAAGTCGGTCTGCTGTGGCGTGTCACCCTGAGCCGCAAAGACCACCGTTTTCGCATTTAGAAATTCACGCATGCCGGCCGCTGAAAGTTCACGGCCATAGCCCGATTGCTTGATGCCCCCGAAAGGCAGCCGGGGGTCGCTCGCAACGGGTGTGTTGAAGAACACGGCTCCTGCCTCGATTCTGGAGGCGAGTCTCTTCTGCTCTGCGGCGTTGTTTGTCCAGCAGCTGGCTCCCAGGCCAAAGGGAGTATCGTTTGCCACTTCGATCGCCTCGTCCAGAGAGCTCACGCGGAACAGGAACGCGAGCGGACCGAAGGTCTCCTCCGCGTACACCGCCGTCGTGCGGGGGACGCCCGAGATCACGGTGGGCTCGACGTAGAACCCCGAGACATCCAGCCGCTTGCCCCCGGTGAGAAGCTTGCCACCGGCTGCCACGGCGTCGTTGATCTGTCGCAGCAACTTGTCGACGCCCTCCTCTGTTGCGAGCGGACCAAGCTCCGTGATCTCCAGGGCTGGGTCGCCGACGATCAAGGCCTGCATGCCTTCTACCAAGCCCCGCTCAAACTGCTCATACACGTCACTGTGCACAACGAAGCGCTTGGCTGCGATGCAGCTCTGACCGTTGTTCAGGCAGCGCGATTTGATGGCGTTCGCGATAGCGCCGGCGAGATCCGCCGAGGGAAGGACGATGAACGGGTCGGACCCGCCGAGTTCGAGCACACTTTTTTTCAATAGATAGCCGGCCTGTGCGGCGACAGCGCGGCCGGCCGCTTCGGAGCCAGTGACGGTCACGGCTGCCACGCGTTTATCGGCGAGCACGGGTTCGATGTCATGGGCTTCCATCAGCAGCGCCTGCAGGCTGCCACGAGGGAAGCCCGCACGCCGAATGAGCGCTTCGATCGCCAGGGCACATTGGGGGACATTGGGGGCATGCTTGAGCAGGCAGAGATTGCCGCCCATCAGGGCCGGTGCCACAAAGCGGAAGACCTGCCAAAAGGGATAGTTCCAGGGCATGATGGCGAGCACGACACCCAACGGATCCCAGCGCACATAGCTTCGCGCGTGATCGGTCACAATGGGCTCAGCTTCCAGAATGCGTTCGGCGTGCTCGGCGTAGTAACGGCAGACGGCGGCGCATTTCGCCACCTCAAGGCGGGCGGCGGTGACCGGCTTGCCGACCTCCGTGACAAGCAAAGCCGAGAGCTCGTCGCGGTCGCTTTCAAGTAACAGGGCAAGGCGGCGCATCCAGAAGCGACGATGCTCCAGGGTCTCAGCGGCATAAGGTTTTGCGGCGGTCGATGCAAGTTCGAGCTTGGCCTGAATGGCCTGTGGTGTCAGGGGATCGAAGCGCTTCAGCACTTCGCCGGTAGCAGGGTTCAGCGTCTGGATCATTCGTCGGTCGCGCTCCATCATTCGCTGCTCAGGCAGGAGAGGTGCCCCTGCCGGTGGTACCTAGTCTATCCTTCCCTCGAATGAGGGGGCAGTATCTGTTCCCGCGTCGGAGAACGCGCCCGATACCTGGGCAAGGAAACCATTTCCAGCGCGATGGAAGCGGCCTCTGCTGTGAAAACACCGGCCTCACGTTCACCCCAGCGTGATCACGCGACGGCAACGCAGAGCATGTACCATGGTGCTGATTATGCCCGGACGTCCAGAGTTTATGCAGCAAGCGATTCATCTTGCTACGGAGAACGTACTGCACGGTCGCGGTGGACCGTTCGGGGCTGTCGTGGTGAAGGACGGCCAGGTGATCGCTACCGGTGCCAATCAGGTGACGGCCAGCAACGATCCGACAGCCCATGCAGAGATCGTTGCCATCCGTAACGCCTGCCAGGCGCTGGGAACCTACAAACTCATTGGTTGCGATCTGTACTCCAGCTGCGAACCCTGCCCCATGTGCCTTGCCGCGCTGTACTGGTCGCATTGCCGCACTATCTACTACGGCAACGATGCAGCGGACGCGGCCCACGCGGGCTTCGACGATTCGTTCCTGTACGAAGAGGTGAGACGACCAATTTTGGAGCGCAGCCTGCCCACCGAACGCCTGTTGGCGGACGAAGCGCGGGTCAGCTTCGATCTGTGGGAGAAAAGCCCCTACCGGGTGGAGTACTGATGACAGATCGTGTCCTCGCCAATGTCGGCCAGCGCGCCAAGGGTCCGGAGAAGACCCTGAAGGTAGCCCTGCTTGGCTTTGGCACGGTGGGCAGCGGCTTCGCCGAGGTGCTGCACGACTCAGGCCATGAGGGCGTCCGCATTACCCATGTGTTCAACCGGGGCGTGGAGCGGAAGCGATTGCATAAGAAGGCATCCTTCGTTGCAGCGGATGCCGTGTGGACCTCGGAGATCGAGGCCATTCTTCACGATCCCCAGGTGGACCTGGTACTGGAGTTGATGGGGGGTCTCGAACCCGCTGGGGAATGGATTACGGCGGCCCTGAAGGCGGGTAAGCACGTGGTCACGGCGAACAAGCAGCTGATCGCGCTGCGCGGTCCCGCGCTGTTTGCGCTCGCGCAGGAGCATGGCGTACAGCTGCTGTATGGCGCAGCGGTGGCCGGCGGTGTTCCCGTTATCCCGGGCATTACAGAGGGACTCAGCGGAGATCGCATTCATCGCATCAGCGGCATTCTGAACGGCACCTGCAACTTCATCCTTAGCGCGATGGAGACCGGTGCCGACTACCCCCAAATGCTGCACAAGGCGCAGGCCGCCGGCTATGCCGAAGCCGATCCTTCGGCCGATGTGGACGGCCACGACGCCCGCGCCAAGCTGTGTGTGCTGGCGCGGCTGGCCCTGCAGGCCGAGATCGACCCGGCGCACATCCCCGCGCAGACGATTGCGCAGGTAAATGCCGTGGACTTCGCCTATGCGAAGGAGCTGGGTTGTACCATTCGCCAGGTGTCCCGAGCGCAGATCGACAGGTCTGCAGCGGACGCTGCCGTAGTGGCGCGTGTCGGGCCCATGCTGGTGCCGCGCAGCTCGCCGATTGCGTGGTCGCACGGGACGCAGAACATGGTCGTCACCAGTGGGCAGTTTGGGGGAGATGTGGTGTTCAGCGGGCACGGGGCCGGCAGTCACGCGACGGCCGTCGCCGTGCTGAGTGATGTGCTCGCCGTGGCCAGCGACAGCCATCCCGTGCAGATCACGGCAATCAGGCATGACGTCTCCGGAGATGTATTTGCGCCGTATTATCTGCGCATGGTGGTGGATGATAAGCCGGGAATTATCTCGGCGATCTCCGGCGCGCTGGCCAAGCATGGGGTCAACATCGATGCCATCGTGCAGCGGCGCGGCTACCCGTTGCACCGCCTGCCCTTTGTCGTGACCGTGGAGCCATGCTCCCGTTCTACGGTAGAGGCCGCGGTTGCGGAGATGTCAGGCATGGACGCCCTGGTCGAACAGCCCCTCGTTCTCGAGGTGCTCGTGATGGATGACCCTGACACCGACTAGCGGAACAGGCCATATGTCTACCCTAGCTAATACGAAAGACCGCTACGGCCTTGTCAAGGCGTAGCGATCCCTACGTGAGAGACGGGCTTAGTATTTGGGCAGGGAAGTGTCGATGCGCTCGGCCCACGCTGTAATGCCACCGGCGAGATTCTTGACGTGGGTGTATCCCGCCGCCTTGAGCTCCTGTGCGGCTTTCTGGCTACGTCCACCGGTTTTGCAATGCACCACGATCTCGTCACTTTTGTTGGCTGGCAATTCGCTGAGACGTTGACCGATTTGCCCGACGGGGATCAAGGGTGCGCCGAGGTTGACGATGGCGTACTCATGCGGCTCACGTACATCGAGCACAAACGGCTTGTCTCCTCCATCCATGCGATGTTTTAGTTGCTCAACAGAAATCTGCTGAATGCCTTCTACGGTGCCTGAATTTGTATCGACCATGCCGTGAGAGCTCACTTCGAGGGGTCCATTCGCACTGGCAGGAGGAGCTATGCCGCAGAACTGATCGTAGTCGATCAGTTCCTTGATTTCGTGCGTTCCGCAGGCGGGGCAATCCGGATTTTTACGCAGCTTCAGCGAGCGGAAGCTCATGCCCAGAGCATCAACCAGCAGCAGGCGACCAATCAGCGGCTCGCCGATGCCAAGGATGAGCTTGATCACCTCAGTTGCTTGGATCACGCCGACGAGACCGGGCAGGATACCCAGCACACCACCCTCAGCACATGAAGGGACGAGGCCCGGCGGCGGTGGCTCGGGATAGAGGCAACGGTAGCAGGGGCCCTCCTCGGTCGCGAAGACGGAGGCCTGGCCTTCAAAGCGAAAGATGGAGCCGTAGGCATTCGGCTTGCCGGTCAGTACGCAGGCATCGTTGACGAGGTAGCGAGTCTGGAAGTTATCCGTGCCATCCGCGATGACGTCGTAGTCCTTGAAGATCTCCAGGGCGTTGGCGCTGGTCAGCATCTCGTTGTACTTGACCACCTCCACGTTCTTGTTCAGCCCCTTCAGCATGACCTCGGCGGAGTCGACCTTCAGCATGCCCACGGTTGCCTGCGAGTGAATGATCTGTCGCTGCAGATTGCTCTCATCTACCACGTCAAAGTCCACGAGGCCGATGGTGCCTACGCCTGCCGCCGCGAGGTACAGCGCCAGCGGCGCGCCCAGGCCGCCCGTGCCGACGCATAAGACCCTGGCGGCCTTCAGCTTCTGCTGGCCTTCCATGCCGACCTCCGGCAGGATCAGGTGACGCGAATAACGGCTGATCTCTTCATTGGTGAGTTTTGGCAAAGTAGAACGTTCCGCGGTGGATTGATCCAGTGTGGGCATAGTCGGTCCTGTAAGGCAGATGCTTCAGTATGCGGCAAAGTTTCGTTACCGCCTGCAGACCACCTGCTGCCGTGCAATCCAAAGCTCTTAAAGCGGGCTCGCACGTTGCAGGGCGTCGATGCTACAGTGCTTGCAAAGTCAAGGGAGCGCCTTTTACCAGTGAAACTTCGTCCCCCCTCACTCGTTCTCTTCGCGGCTCTTCTTTCGGTGCCCGCATTGGCTCAGAGCACGGCCGCACCCCTGCCGCCCATGGGTTGGAACAGCTGGAACCATTTCGCGAACCGGGTCACCGACGCCGATGTGCGTTCCGCTGCCGATGAACTGGTGAGCACGGGCATGCGTGATGCAGGATACGTGTACGTCAATCTGGACGATACCTGGCAGGGCACGCGTGATGCGCAGGGCATCCTGCATCCAAACGAGCGCTTTCCGGATATGAAGGCACTTGCGGCGTATGTGCACGCCAAAGGGCTCAAGTTCGGCATCTACTCGTCACCCGGCGCAAAGACCTGTGGAGGGTACGAGGGCAGTCTTGGACACGAGGAGCAGGACGCCCGCATGTATGCGGGTTGGGGCGTGGACTTTCTGAAGTACGACCTCTGCTCCTTTCAGGACGACATGCGCAAGGCAAAGACGGAGCATCCCGGAGACCCACGGCTGGAGTTCCAGATGATGCAGGCAGCCTACAAGAAGATGGGTGATGCCCTGCAGGCGACCGGCCGACCGATCCTCTACAGCCTGTGCCAGTACGGCCTAGACGAGCCCTGGAAGTTTGGTCCCGGCGTGCAGGCGCAGATGTGGCGCACCACGGACGACATCACCGACAACTACGCGCGCATGATGGAGATCGCCTACGGAGAGGTCGGTCTGGAAAGGTACGCGGGGCCTGGTCACTGGAACGATCCGGACATGCTGGAGGTCGGCAATGGAGGCATGAAGACAGGGGAGTACCGCACCCATATGAGCCTTTGGGTGCTGCTGACGGCGCCACTGCTTGCGGGTAACGACCTCAGCAAAATGAGTGCCGAGGACAAAGCCATTCTGATGAATCGGGAGGCCATCGCCATCGATCAGGACGCCTTGGGAAAGCAGGCGGAGCGCGTCTGGCAGCGTGGCGATATCAGTTTGTGGCAAAAGGCCCTGACCGGCGGCCGCTTTGCTGTCGGCCTGGTGAATGACTCGTGGAGCACGCGCGACGTGCCGTTCGATCTGAAAGAGATCGGCTTCCCTTCAGGCGTGGGTGTTCACGATGTTTGGGAGAGCAAGGACCTCGGTCACTGGACGGGCGCGCAAAGCATCACCATGGAAGGGCACAGCGCGAGGCTCTGGATCTTTACCAGGTAGTGGGACAGATCATGGGGGCGCCGCCGGCGATGGACGGGATGATGGTGACTTCGTCGGCGTCCGCGACGGCCGTATTTTCCTTCTCGGGCAGGTACCGCATATCTTCGTCGCGAACATAGACGTTTACGAACGAGCGCAGCTTGCCATCCGGCGTATACAGGTGCTGCTTCAGCGCGGGATAGGTCGTAATTAGGCCCTGGAGTCCGGCGCCAACGGTTGCGCCGACGATCTCGACGGTCTCCTGCTTGTCTGTGTACGCGCGCAGCGGGGTGGGGATGTGGATCTTCATGAGCTCATCTCATTCCTTGGCGAACTGTCAGAGTTCGATGCTAACCGACCTGCACAGGCTGCGGCTGAAAAGCCTTGTTCTCTTCCCCGGTGCCCGTCAGCAGAAAGCTGTTGGTCAGCGTGGAGCGGCCTTTCTGTTTGTCGCCGTCTACAGCGGTGATGAGGTAGCTGCAGCCGAACCAGTGCGCCTCGGCGAAGTCTGTAGCGGACCACTGCGCGGGGTGGTCCGGATGGGAGTGGTAGAAGCCCACGATATCCAATCCGAGTTGACGGCCTTCGCGTTGTGCCGCGATCAACTCACGCGGGTCGATGTGGTAACGGTTATGGGCGGAGTCTGTGCGCGTGTTGCCGGCGCGCATCAGCGACGCAACCTGGATGGCGTCCTCCCCAGCCTTGCCCAGCATGATGCCGCAACACTCATGGGGATACGTTTCTTCCCCGTGGGCGCGCAGCTGTGCATGGAGATCCGGTGAGATACGAAGCGGGGGAACGCTCATGCGTTCTGCCCCGCAAAGACTTCGCTGTCCACCGCGTCCGCGGCTGCAGCCTCCGGCGTCGGCTCACTCCAGAAGCGCTCGCTGAGGTATTTGTCGGCCGAATCGCAAAGGATGGTCACAATAACCGCCTCGCGTCCGGCTCGCGCCTCTTCTTCGGCTACATCGACGCAGGCCGCGACAGCGGCGGCCGCGGAGACACCCACCAGCAGCCCCTGAGAATTCGCCAATCGCTTGCACATGGCATACCCGCGCTCGGTCGGCATTTCAATGTTGCGATCCGCCAGGTGCTCGTCGTAGATCGGGGGCACGATGGCGGTGGGCATGTGCTTTAGGCCTTCCAGACCGTTAAAGGGCGAGTCCGGCTGCATGGAATAGAACTTGATGGCGGGATTCAACTCGCGGAGGCGACGCGTGACGCCCATGAAGGTGCCACTGGTGCCCAGGCCAGCGATGAAGTGCGTGATACGGCCGTTCGTCTGTTGCCAGATCTCGTTGGCGGTGCCGTAGTAATGAGCGCGCCAGTTGTTCTCGTTGCCGTACTGATTTGCGTAAAAGTAACGATCCGGATGCTCAGCGGCCAGCTTGCGGGCCATGCGGATGGCCCCGTCCGACCCGTCGGCGGGATCGGTGTAGATAATCTCCGCGCCATAGGCGTTCAGGATGTGCTTGCGCTCCGGACTGACGTTGGACGGCATGCAAAGCGTCACAGGGAAGCCCTGGGCGGAGCCCAGCATGGCATAGGCGATGCCGGTGTTGCCGCTGGTGGCATCCAGCAGGATCTTGCCGTGGGTTAACTCACCCTTGCGTTGCGCGTCCGCGACGATGGCCGAAGCTGCGCGATCCTTCACGCTGCCGCCCGGGTTGGCCCACTCGGCCTTGCCCAGAATCTGCACGCCGTGCAGGTGCTCTGTCAGCTTTTCCAGGCGAAGGAGGGGTGTGTTGCCCACGCGGTCGAGCAGGGCGGAGCCCAATTTGCCGCCAAGAGCCGGGCTCTCTGAAGAACTCGGGAACGCAGAGAATGCAACGTCCGCCATAAGAAAACCACTCCTCCTGCCGGATCCCACGCCTGCCACATTGAAGGCGTACACGGCTCTGTGCGACAGTTTAGATGCGAGTGTAGCCCAGCCGTTCCGCCGTAAAAGGTCGCGCGGTTCGAGACGAAGAACCCGGAGTTCAAGAGCCGCCATGCGGAAAAAGATCACAAAGCAAACCCACGAACTGACCTTTGACGAGGTGCTGTCTACCCTCGGTAACGAGAGATTCGATGTCTCCCCGGCATCCGGCGGTGCAAAGGCTGTCGCGGGCGCGCGGCGGGTGTCCAAATACGGCTGCGCGGCCGAGATTGCCCCCGGGCCCGGGAAAGAGGAACACACACACGTGCTCGCCAAGGCCGGCTGGCTCCTGAATGGCGAGATCTCCCGGCTGGTCGACCACGGCTACCAAAAATTCCTGGAAACCACGAAGCTCCGGATCCCCGCCACCGCGGAGCATCTGCGTTGCATCCAGCGGTTCGACCAGGAGTTCCGGGTCGCAACAGGCGCGATGAGCCTCTACAACGAGTCGCTGGGCACCACGAGCAACGTCTACAACTACGACCGGCTGAAAGGCCGCGAGACCGTCTAGAGCTGTTTCCTGCGGGTGTAATGCTGAGCCGGAGCCGTTCGCTCCAGTTTCCCTTAAGAAAACTGGCCTGAGCGCGTCACCGGAAGCCACAGCTACAGGAAAACAGCTTCAGCGCTTGCGGCCGCGCTGCCATTCCCGATAGGCCTCGCTTTTGCCGAGGCCGCGGGCCTTTGCTACCCGTTTCAGGGCGTCCTTCTCACTCAGGCCTTCGCGGACGGCGGCAGCAACGTCTTCCGCCAGCGTAGGTCCGCCCTGGGCCGGTGAGGCAGCGTCCAGCGCTGTGGGGAATGTACCACCGAGCAGCAGCACCATCTCACCGCGCAGCGAAGGCCTCGCCTCCATCGCGGCTTGCAGCTCCGCTACCGAGCCGCGCAAGAACTCTTCATGCAGCTTCGTGATCTCGCGTGCCAGCACGATCGCGTGCCCCGGCCCGAAGACCACGCGAATGTCGATCAGTGCGTCCACGATGCGGTGAGGCGTCTCATAGAAGATCTGTGTGGGCGACCCCCCGTCGTAGCCCTCGGAGGTGGTCTGGCTCATGTTGGCCCGGATTTGCTCGAGTCGCGTTCGTCGCTGTCCCTCTTTGGCGGGGAGAAATCCGTGAAAGGTGAACTGCTCGGACGGCAGGCCGCTGGCGATCAAGGCGCTCAGCGCAGCATTGGCGCCGGGTATCGGGAAGACCGGAATACCCAACTGTACCGCGGCCCGCACCAGGGCCTCGCCCGGGTCCGCGATCCCGGGCATACCCGCATCGCTGACGACCGCGACCCGTTCCCCCGCCGTCAGGGCAGCGGTCAGCTCTTCCGCCCGGTCAAGCTCATTGTGCAGGTGGTAGCTGACCAGCGGTTTGCGTATGCCGAAGTGATTCAGCAGCTTCAGCGTCTGCCGGGTGTCCTCGCAGGCGATCCGGTCCACGCTGCGCAGCACGCGGAGAGCGCGCAGAGTGATGTCCTCCAGGTTGCCGATGGGCGTACTCACCAGGTAGAGCCCGGGGGCGAGTGGACGATCTCCTCCTGGAGATACTCCTGCTGGGTGCTCTGGTGAGGGATCGTCCGGCGTCCTCACGAGCGATCTCGCTCCGCCGGTGCGTGCGTCAGCCGCAGCTGCCCAGCGGCGCGCTCCACGTTGACAGGCGTGAGAATGCCCACCATGGCACCCTCTTCCACGACAGGGACGAACTCACCGGCACCCAGCGCGGTGGCACGCCGCAGCGCCTCGCCGATCTTTTCTCCCGGCCCGACGGACTGAAAGGAGCGCGACATGGCACCCTGCAGGAAGCCGTCGCCTTCCGCCCGCAGCCGCATGGTGAGCCCGCCCCGCGAAATCCATCCCACGAGACGTTCGCCGCGCAGCACAGGGAACAGTTCCTGGGCGGTGTGGGTGGTCTGTCGCAGGGCATCGCGCAGGGTGCTGGAGGCATTGAGCGGTTTGAACTCTGTCAGCATCACGTCGCGCACACTGACGGAAAGCCCTTCGACCGCGCCCGCGCGGGAGACCCGGCCCAGATAACTCGTCAGCAATAGCGTGAGGCCGAGCAGCACCGGCCACAGCAGCCCGAACAGGATGCCGGATACCAGCAGGGCCAGGGCAAAAGCCGTGCTGAGCCCGAACGCTGCCGCCGTCGCGGAGCGAGGGCCCGGAGCCGCCCCCGTCTGCGTGGACTGGGGCTCCGAACGGACCAGACGACGGGTCGGCAGGGCAGCAGAGGGAAGCAGATTGACCGCGGCCAGGATCACCTGCAGCCATACCGCACTGCGCAGGATGTGCTCGATCGTGATCCATGGCTGACTGAGCAGGGTGACGTGAGGATCGATCCCATAGGCGAAGCCCAGCAACAGCAGAGCCACAAGGAAGTTCGCCGCTGTGCCGATGGCGCTGATCGTCGTGGCGGATCGGCCGGCGAGCCCGCCCTGGCGAGGAGCCAAGGCCATCACACCGCCCACTGGAAGCAGAAAGAGCGCCCGCAAAGGGAGCCCCAGATACGCCGCAGCAATCGCCCTTGCGATCTCACGGACAAGGATCGCGGCAATCAGGCAGAACCAGAGAGCGATCCCGCGAAGCAGGCTGCCGGTCATCACCAGCGAGTAGCCGGCGGCCAGCGCCAACAAGAGAAGCAGGGACACGTGCACACGCACCTGCACACCAAACCATCGACCTGCGGGGAGCGAGAGATGAAGCACCTCTCGATTGTAGGGGGTGATCGCGGGGGGTTGCCGCCCGGCTAGCTGCGGCACGGCCACGGCAAGGGAGCCAGAGGGCGTGTGGCCCGCTATGCTTGGGGAGGCATGCGGGTCATCGGCGGTCAATTTCGTTCGCGGCTTCTTGTTGCGCCACCCGGCAGCTCTACCCGGCCCACCAGCGACAAAATGCGCGAGACGCTCTT
>CAXTGE010000028.1:14702-21483 GCA_964243645.1 uncultured Acidobacteriaceae bacterium
TGGTATTCCTGGATCCGCCCTACGAGAGTGCCGGCGAATACACTGCCACGCTGCGCTATCTGGCCGAGGAGGGAAGGACCCTGCTGGCGGAAGATGCGCTCGTCATCGCAGAACACGCCCGCCGATCGCCCCTGCCGGAGAGCTTTGGCCGCCTGAGCCGCCGACGCGTGCTGGAGCAGGGCGACGCGGCCCTGAGCTTCTACGCTGTGGATCGGGACGACTCGCCCCCGGGCTGATAGCCGCCGCCTGTATGCCGTCCCGTGTGCAGATCAATCCCGAACGGTACCTCAGAATCCGTGAACATATCCCAGCCGGTACCGTGCAGGATGTCGCTCTCCACCGTGCGGAGGGCAACACCCTCCCAGCTGAGCCTGCCCGTACGCCAGCGCACCCCTTCGGCCCCAAGCGCCAGGACGTCATGGAAGCCCGCAAGCAAAAGCAGGCCGTGCTCGGGCAAGGCGAGTAGGGCTGTGACGGGTCGCTGCTCCAGCAGCTCGGAGTCGTCAGGCCGTCGAGTGTCGATGCGGTAGGCATAACCTCCAGCCACGGCGATCATGTGATCCGGGCTGGGACAGGACCAGACGCCGGAGGGCAGCGAGGGGTCGCGAAAGCCCAGGGCGCAGGTCGCCAGAAAGCTTCCTCCGGCAGACGCCTTCACCATGAGCAGCAGTGCCCCGCGATGCAGAGCGTCTTCCTCCCCGGGCACGTGTTGGGGATACAGGAACTGGCGCACCGGCGCGATCAAAGGCGCTGTCTTCAGCACCTCCGCTGACCAGCTGCGTGGAAATGCACCTAGGGTGTCATTCATGCTCATCGAAGATGCTCCCAGCCGGCGGCGGCTAGCGGCCCGCGCTTGCCCCCAGCCTCCACCAGTACGACGCGGGGCCGACCGCGCCTCCGCTCCACCACGGTTCCGATCTCGGTGATCGGAACGCCCGCAACCGAGCGCGGCGGCCGTTTGCCTGCCGGCACTGTAAAGAGCAGTTCATAATCTTCACCGCCGTGCAACGCGAAATGCAGGGCGTCCGGCGTCGCCACATGGGCGAGCAGTGGGTGCAATGGGAGCTTCGCCGCATCGATCTCCGCAGCCACCCTCGAGGCCTCACAAAGATGGTGCAGATCCGTGGAAAGTCCGTCACTGAGGTCGATGGCTGCCGTGGCAAAGGCCTTTCGCAGAAGCTGCCGGCCGGTGCCTATCCTCGGTTCGGGAAAGAAGTGCGGCTGCGGTCCGGGATCCGCTCCCGGAGCTGCTCCCGAGCTTCCCCCACGTGTCGGTGGGAATTTCCCCCCTTTGCCCTGCATCAGGCCGTCCAGCTGTGCCGCCGCTCCGCCCAGGGCTCCGGTGACAAAGAGCCGGTCCCCTGCACGTGCGCCATCCCGGCGCAAGGCCTTTCCCTGGGGAACAGCCCCCAGCAGAACGATGTCCAGCAGCAATTGATCCCCCGGGGCCTCGGCGGTGTCGCCCCCAGCCAGCGGCACGCCCACGCGCTCGGCCAGGCCAAGCAGCCCCTCCAGAAAACGGTCCATCCAGCCTTTATCGCGACCCAGGGAGCGCGGCAGGGCAAGCGAAAGAAAGGCCGCCACCGGACGCGCTCCCATGGAGGCCAGGTCGCTGAGCCCGCGTGCCAAGGTCCTGTGGCCGATGGACTCCGGGCTGTGCCAATCGCGGCGGAAGTGCCGGCTTTCCAACGAAAAATCCGTAGTCACAACAATCTCTTCGCCACGCCGGGTACGCAAAATGGCGCAATCATCTCCCATGCCAAGGGAGACGTCGCTGCGGCCGGGCAGCTTCAGGCGAGACGCGCGATGCCCAATGGCACGGATGATGTCGAGCTCGCCGCCTCGGCTTGACCGGGGGACCTTTCGCAACGCTGGCGGCTGTGCGGCTCTGGTCACATTCTCAGCATAGCGTCCGGTGGAGGCGTACCTTGTCGGCTCCGAACTCAGAGAGGCAACTGACGAAAGCGAATCGCCATTGCCCGGAAGTAACCACCTCCGGTATCATTAGGTCACGCAGTGCCTTGGCCTAGGCTCCCCCATGGCCGGGCAACAACCCTCTTCGCGGTTTGGCCGCAGCATTCAGTGGCCTCTAAGTGCAATCACCGGGCTGAAGACTCTTCCATGCGCAAGCGCTACATCGTTTATGTAACTCGAATGGAAGACGGCGACTTGGATCGTGTCTCGATTCCCATGCGCTATGTCTACGTTTTCGTAGCGTCTGCCCTTGTGGGCATGTTCACCATCGCGGGCCTGGCCGGCTCCTATGGGCGCATGTTGGCGAAGACTGAGACCACTAACCGCCTGCGCCACGAACTCGCCTTGAGCCGAAGCGACTATGCCCACCTTGAAAAGACGGCCCATGAGCGGGATGTGCAGGCCGCAAGTCTCGGTTCGCTTGCCACCGAGGTCTCCGCGATTTACGGCTTGACGGCCGGGAAGCTGACCTTCTCTCACGGCCATGCGTTTCACTCCGCCAAGGCCGCGGGCGTTGCCGCTTCGTCCAAGGCACCTCTGAAGGACGATACGAGCTTCAACGACGACAGTTACTACAAGTCGCTGGACACCTTTTACGCACTTCGCAGTACGGCTCACACCGGCATCGTGCCCCCTGCCCAGCCGGTGAACCCGAACCTGGGAGCACGTGGGGCGCTCGGTGATCTTGCAGGCGGCCTTGATCTAGGCACGACTCTCTCCGGTACGAACATGCCGGATATGTGGCCGATTCTTGGACCGATCACCTCAGGCTTCGGACAACGCGAAGATCCGGTGCTGGGTCTTGGCACGGGAGAGTTCCACAAGGGCATCGACATCGGCTCGCCCAATGGAACGCCGGTGCATGCGCCGGCCGCGGGTCGCGTGTTAAAGGCCGGCCTGGGTACCGGCTACGGCAATGAGATCGAGGTCGACCACGGCAACGGCATTGTGACTGTTTATGGTCATCTTTCCGGATTCAACGTGACGGCAGGCCAGCAGGTCGTCAAGGGTGAAGTGATCGGCTATGTGGGTCATACCGGGCGGGTTACCGGACCTCACCTCCATTACGAGGTGCAGGTGCGCGGGATTGCAGTTAACCCGCACAAATACCTGCAGACCACGATGGCGGATCTCGGCGGCAGCAGCGGTCCTGCCGGCTCCTAAGCTGTTTTCCTGAAGGTGTAGAGCGTATTGAGACCGTTCGCGTCGTTTCTCTCAAGAAACGATATTCTCCATCGTTCTAAGCTCCACGGCATCAGGAGAACTGCTCCCGGCTGCGCCGGGAAGAGCGTGGTCATCAAGCGCCTCGGACGGCATGCATGGAAGCTAGCAGACGAAAGATCTTGGGGAATTTCACGTAGCAAAGTCGCTGTGAGAACGCCCTTGATCTACATCGCACATCACAATATCTTTGCTATAGGCTGCGAGTCGGTCATAAAACCCAGCGGATGAGCTCGGGTACCTACGGGAGATTGAGGGAGGATTCCGGAGCTGCGTTCGCCTCTGATGTGTCTGGCCAGCCAAGAAGACTTACTGCGCCGTCGCCCTCGCTGCAAGGCTTACAGGAGATGCCTGAGCCGGCGAGCCGTCTTCCGGGTCTGCTTCGCGTACAGGACCTGCCCGGGAACAACGGTGAGGCCCGGCCTATACCTATCCCTCTACGCCGCAGCGCGGCGCGGATCTTTCTTCAGATGGAGACCACAATGCTGCACTCGATCGCTCACCTGGACTGGAATGCCATCTACCTGACCTGCTTCGGCGTCGGTCTGGTGCTAAGCCTGCTGGCCTTCGCTGGCGGCTTTCTGCACCTGCACGTTGGGCACTGGCACTTAGGGGGACACGGCCACCTGCTCAGCAAGGCGGGCTCCGAGGGTTACGGCACGGCTCAGATGGCCCCCGTGAACGGTTTCACTGTGGTTGCTTTTCTGTGCTGGTTCGGCGGCACGGGCTACCTGCTGACGCATGGCGGCGTGCTCGTGTGGATGCTTGTGCTGGGCTTCTCCGCGCTGAGTGGCTTTGCCGGTGCGGGGCTGGTGTTCTGGTTTCTGGCCAAGGTGCTTCTGCCGCGTGAGCGCACGCTGGAGCCCGAGGATACGCCGATGGTGGGGGTTCTCGGGCGGGTCAGTGCGCCGGTACCGTCCACCGGTGTCGGAGAGATGCTCTACATACAGAACGGCGCACGCCGATCGATGCCCATCTGTGCAGACGACGGGGTGGCTATCCATCGTGACGCCGAGGTGGTTGTGTTGCGGTACCAGCGTGGTATTGGCTATGTGCGCCGCTGGGATGAGCTCCAGCAGAGCCTGCTGGGTGACGACGCCCCGGCCACGCGTAGTGCCGAGTAGCCGCAGGCTTTCTTATCGCACCTGATCGCAGCGGCGCGGTGTACAGCAAACGCAACCTCACCCATCTCCATGCAGGAACCCTCTTTGGAGTGAGGAGTCCATGTCCACATCGCTTCTTACTGTCATCGGGCTCATTGTCGTTGTCACTTTGATTCTGATGGGCGCACTCGCCCGCTTGTTTCGCAAAGCCGGACCCAACGAAGCTCTTATCGTCTACGGCATGCGCGGCCAGCGCGTCGTCAAGGGCCACGGCACGTTTTTGTTCCCCATGGTCGAGCACGCGCGTCTGCTCTCGCTGGAGCTGATGAGCTTTGACGTGGCACCGCAGCAGGATCTGTACACCATGCAGGGTGTCGCCGTCACCGTCGAGGCTGTCGCGCAGATCAAGGTGCGGTCTGACGCGGAGTCGATCATGACCTCCGCCGAGCAGTTCCTCTCCGAAACCCCGGCTGAGCGTGAAGGGTTGATTCGCCTGGTCATGGAAGGCCACCTTCGCGGCATCATCGGCCAGCTCACCGTGGAGCAGATCGTAAAGGAGCCCGAGATGGTGGGCGAGCGTATGCGCGCGACCTGCTCGGCCGATCTGAGCAAGATGGGGCTTGAGGTGGTGAGCTTCACGATCAAGGAGGTTCGCGACAAGAACGAGTACATCACCAACATGGGCCGGCCGGACATTGCTCGCATCCGTCGTGACGCCGAGATTGCCTCCGCTGAAGCAGAGCGCGACACGGCCATCCGGCGCGCCATCGCGTTGCGAGAGGCGGCCGTGGCAAAGTCTGCCGCCGACCAGGAACGCGTGCTCGCCGAGACCATGTCGCTCGGTAAACAGGCCGAGGCACAGCGGGACCTGGACATTCAAAAGGCGACCTTCTCCGAGCAGTCACGCCGTCAACAGGCGCAGGCCGACAAAGCCTATGAACTGCAGACCAATGTCATGCAGCAGCAGGTGATCGCCGCGCAGGTCAAGGTGCAGCAGGTAGAAAAAGAGGCGCAGGTCAAGGTGCAGGAGGCCGAGATCCAGCGCAATGAGCGGGAGCTGATCGCGACCGTGCTGAAGCGCTCCGAGATCGAAAAGAAGCGCATCGAAAACATGGCTAACGCAGAGCGCTCGCGGCTGATCGCCGAGGCGGAAGGTCGCGCGCAGGCCATCCGGACGCAGGGTGAGGCGGAGGCCTCGATCATCTTCCAGAAGGGTGAGGCCGAGGCCAAGGCGATGAACGTCAAAGCCGCGGCCTACCAGGAGTGGACCCAGGCCGCGGTTGTCGACAAGCTGATCACCAACATGGCCGATGTGGTCCGCGCCATGGCCGAGCCGCTCTCCAAGGTCGACAAGGTAACGATCATCTCGACTGGCGACGGCGATGGGATAGGAGCCAGCAAGCTGACGGGCGATCTCACCAAGATCGCTGCCCAGGTACCCGCCTTGTTTGAGGCCCTGAGTGGCATGAAGATGAGCGATTTGATGAGCAACGTCAAGGGCATGGCACCGAGGACTGAGGACGGTGCCAACGGCAGCAAGCCTGTTGTTTTGGACGGCAGCACGACCAAAGCGAACTGAGCAAAAGGTACCCCGTGCCGGGGCGACAGAGCCGTGGCGGTTGCACCAACATACGAGCTTGATTGTGATGATTGAGGCTGCACTCGACCAGGGCTGGCTTGGGATGTCGTGTTGGTCCCTAATCCTACTTCGGTGTGATCTGGGTTCTCACGGAGCAGTTTGTAAGGCGATACGCGAAGTTTGCCGGTCCTACAGAGACACGCAGATCACTCGGCAGCTGATAGGTGCCGACGGCCGCATAGGTCAGGCTCATCTTCACCTCGGTGGCCTGAGGGTTGGGCGGCTGCTTGTAGCTGCTCGCAATGGTTGTGACGAGCAATCCCTGAGGCCCCGGGCTGAACTCGGGCGAAATCGTGCTTTCCAGTGTCGGCGTGGTCACGCGAACCGTCTTCAGCAGCAGGTCCTTGTCGAATACTTCTTCAGCGAGGCTTGGTCCCGTGCGGACCGCCACATGGTAGCCGTCATTGGTGCGCTCCACGGTAGCCTTGGCGTCCAGAAGCAACAAATCGCCGGTCATGAAGCCGTTCCAACTCTGGAAGAAGCCTGACCAGATCTGCTGCATACCGCCCCGGATCTTTGCGACAGACTCCTCGGTACTGTCCGGCGGCGGAGTCGGGGCGTTCCAGTGCAGCTCTCCCGCTCCATGCAGGTCATCATCCACACTCAGTTGAATCGTTTGGAGGTATTTCAGGCGTGCGTCGTCGTCCGCGATGGGTTGGTTACTTGCCTTCTGGATGAAGTCCTTCCAGTCGAAGTTCACGTCGCAATGGAATCCCTTTAGTCCAGCATCGACGGGTGTGTAGTACAAGCGGCGAGCCTTGGCCAGAGCAGCGGCAGGTTCCTGGGAGGTCTGACCAGCCAGAGGGAGGCTGCACGCGGTTGCGCAGCCGAGGACGAAGCAAGC
>CAXTGE010000028.1:21583-25564 GCA_964243645.1 uncultured Acidobacteriaceae bacterium
GGGACGGCACCCTTGATGGAGTGCACCACGAGGGGACGCAGAAGTCCCGGGATTTCTGCAAGCATGGCCATGTCAAAGAAGCCGATCGTCCCGGGCTTGGCGAGTTGCGTTCGCGTGGCCTTCTCCCAGGCCGTGGTGGCGTCCTGCGAGTGTCGGCCGAAGCCAAGGATCAGCACCGTTGCGGGCGCGCCAAGATCTGCCGGCAGCGAAAGGGCCCGCCCGTTAAGTGCCGTCACCTTTGTCTGCGGTACGGTGCGCACGGCCTGCGCGGACACAAGGTGTCCGCAACAGGCCGCCAGCATGAACCCGATCGCAAGGACGCGTCCCTTACCGGCCATTGGTGCTGGTACCGCTGCCGATATAGCTCACCCGCCAGATGGTCTTTGATCCATCATCGCTCACAAGCAGCGCACCGTCTTTAGCTACTGTTACGCCGACAGGACGTCCCCAAACCTTGCCCTCCGGCGTCACGAACCCGGTGAGGAAGTCCTCGTACTCTCCGGTGGCCTTGCCATCCTTCAAGGGAACGCGAATCACCTCATAGCCGGCCCGTACGTGCTTGTTCCAGCTGCCATGCTCGGCCGCAAAGGCATCACCACCGAAGCTTGCCGGAAAGGCACCGCCCTGCTGGGGATAGAAGGTCATCTCCAGGGAGGCAAAATGCGGCTGCAGGATCACGTCAGGGGTACGTACTTTGTCCTTCAGTTCAGGGTGCGTGCCCACCAGACGCGGATCCTGATGCCCACCCATGTACCACCATGGCCAGCCGAAGAAGCTGTTTTCCGGAACGCTAGAGATGTAATCCGGCACTAGGTTGTCGCCCAGCCCGTCGCGCTCATTGGTGGAGCACCACAGGGCACCTGTAATCGGGTTGACGGCCTCACCCACGCAGTTACGGATGCCAGAGGCCCATACCTTCTGGAACTTGCCCTCGGGCGTGTATTCGAGAACATCGGCACGGTGGAACTCACGCGGATGCGTATCCGGGTCGTCTACGTTGGATCCCGATCCTACGCTCACGAACATGCGCTTGCCGTCGAGCGAAAATTGCACGTCACGCGTCCAGTGTCCGCCGCCGCGCAGCTGCGCGTAGCCCGGCAGGACATCGACGACAGTCTTTGGGCCGTCGCTTGCCTTAAGATCACCTTCCTTATAAGCAAACCGAACGACGCTGGTTGTGTTCGCCACATAGACCCACTTCGGATTGGTCTTTGGATAGAAGGCGATGCCGAACGGATGATCCAGGCCCGTGGCAAAGATCTCGCGCGTCTGGGCCTTGCCGTCCGGGCCCATGCCGCGGAGCACAACGACCTGGCCCGCCTTGGAGTCCGCAAGAAATGTGTCCCCGTTTGGTGCGGTGCGTATCAAACGCGGCTCCTGAAAGCCGCCCTCGGCATAGATCTGCACCTTGAAGCCTGCCGGTGCCTGGGGCATGGTGCCGTCCGGACGCGGCACCAGGTCGGCACCGTTGTCGACGGAGGTATCCGGCATGGGCTGCGGCAGGTCAGCCACGGTGATGTGGCGGCGCACGCCAGGCTGCTCTTTGGTGTAATCCGTAAAGGCATCCTGCCCCGTCACCACACTCTGCTGGGCGACAACATGAAGGGCAGCACCCGACAAAAACGACGCAGCCGCAAATGCAGCTCCGCGACGGCGAAGGACAAGCAAACGAGTGGATGAGGACATGCACGATCTCCGGAGCAATATTATGTCTATCCCATTGGATGCCGCCAGGGAGCCTTGACGATTCGCCTGACTCCCCCTGGGCTGCCACAAGGTCAATGAGCCATGGTCGCGTCGCCGCTCAGGTCCGGTGCGGATCTTTGGTTGAGTACGGGATGCACTGTCGTGTCCCCCTGCGTCGGGTTGACCTCGCTTGTAAGCAGTCGAGCGTCTTCGACGCTGGCGTTCACCGTCAGGACGGCACGATCTGACCTCTGGACCACCTTGGCGGAACTCAGCATGGCCCGCATCGCGGCATCCCGTGCATCATGCGGGCCCTCCGCGCTGGCCAGGCCTCGCATCACGCTCAGGATGTTGCCGACGGACTCCGCCGTGCGCTGGGCGGCCAGAGTATCCGGCGCGATCTCCTCCACCCGGAGGTGGACCGCGCCGCTGTAGCGCAGGCTGGCAATCAATTCGGTATCAACGGGTACCGGGAGGGAAAAGCCCATCACGGAGAGCAGACCTCGTTCGCCGAACGGCAGGCCGATCCTTCCGATACCCCAGGCCTGGGCGAGCAGGGGAACCTGGCCGAACCGCGCGGCCAGCAGCGAGGATCCCGGGCGCCACAGGGCCGCCGCCTGCGAACGGTCAAGGATGGAGTGGATCTGCTCCGAGGTAGGGGCGTTCGAGGCAGCCACGATGTCGTAGGCCAGCACGGCGATGCGTAGGGTCCGCCCATCGACCGGAATGCTGTAGACCTCTCGATCACCGTAGGTCTCGGTCGAGGCCGCCAACGTGGCAAGGTAGTGCCTGAGGCGTCCGGCGTCGAACTTGCCGATCAGAACCTCTGAGTAGGCGACCGCGCCATTGGGACCGCGCGGATCGGGCATGCGGTGCAGGGCGAAGGCGACACTGTCCAGGTCGCGTTCCGGCAGGATCCCCGTTGCGTCGATAAAGGTCTGGAAGTCACGGCTGCGGGGAACGGGCGACGGGCCGCCGGGAAAGGATTGGAACCGGGTCAGCGCTCGCAGCGGCCGCAGGTTCGCATACAGCATCGCGTCGCTCTCCGGCAGCAGCCGTGCAGCTTCAGGCGGAGCATTCGCGCGAAGAAACAACAGCACAGCCAGAGCCGTCAGCAGGCTGACACCCACCCAGACCGGCCATCGAGATTGTCGTCGCACGGTCATTCGGGTATGGAAAAGGTAAAGATCTTGCCCGCGTTGGAGATGCCCGGCACATTGGAGGAGCCCGGTGGCAATACCCCGTATTCACCCTTTTCAATGTCAACCGGCACCGTAAAGGTGTACATGTCCTTGGCGACCTTTACCGGATGGAACTCCAACTCATTCCGCTGCGATCCGGTGGAGGAATGAAATAAGCCACCTGTCTTCACGCGAAAATCGCGGCTCCCGGAGTGTTGATCGAACCGGAGGAAGTCGTACTCCTCCGCCTGCGTTCCTACCGGCGTATAGATCAGAATGTGGACCCCCGTCGCCAGCATCAGCGGTGACTTGGGCCCGTCCACATGCCCGTTCATGTCCTGCTTCACCAGGCCGTCGGTGGCGGCATTCTTCAGCCAGCCGCTCGACTTGAACTGTACGCGCTCCGTCCTGAGGGGGATCCACTGCCCGTCCTTGTCCTGGTAGTAGACCCCGATCTCGTCGACGCCGGCAGCCAGGGGTGCTGGATTGACCTCCGCCGCACCAGGTCTGAGGGCCAGCCCGGCACTGCGCGCCTGCATGGCCGCAATCACTTTTTGGGAGACGCCGGCAGTCTTCAGCGCGATCAGGTCGTCGGGGGTGGTGTCGTAAGCGGCCGGCTGCGTCTGGATCGTCTGCAGAATCACGGCGTCGTCGAGCCCTGCCCTGCTCATCTTCAGGATGGTGTCATTTGTCATGGCGTGCTGCCGGCTGACATCTCCCCTGGGGAGCGCCGGTCCCTCGGTCGCATCAGGAATTTGAGCAACCTGGGCTATGCCGCAACCCGCATGGCAAAGCCACAAAGCAGCTACTCCGGAAACCATCGCTCGCCGTAACCACCGCTCCATGCGGCTCATGCTAACACCCTCCGTCCCCCTCGGTGGGGCTGCATGGCTAGACGTATCGTCGAGGGTTTTGGGGCACAGAAAGAGGCCTGCGCGAGAGAGATTTTTGGCTGCCTTCTGTCCCAAAACAGGGCACAGAGACCCGACGTCCGGCATCGCCTATGGTATCTTCATTCCATGCGTCGCCACGCTTTCGCGGCGCAATGCGCTGTTCGGGCTGGCGTAGCTCAGCTGGTAGAGCACCTGATTTGTAATCAGGCGGTCGGGGGTTC
>CAXTGE010000029.1:0-10331 GCA_964243645.1 uncultured Acidobacteriaceae bacterium
TTGGAGCTCCCCGCGTCGAGCACGGTGATCAGGTTGTGGTCCTTGCCATTCATGCGTTACCGCCTCCGGGCGGCTTTGATCTTGGCCTGCATGGCCCGGCGTGCGGCCGTCTCGTGAAATATAGGCGCGCCGGCGGCAGGGTGGCCCGCTGCGGGACGCCGCGCGGCGACGGCGACCGCTTTAGGAACGGGAACAGCGGCGGCAGGCAGCCCCGTCAGCATCCCGGCCTGCACCGCGGCTTGCTTTGCGGCATCGGCCGCCATGGCGCCCTCGGGCGGCGGCGGCGTGACCCCGCCCTGCATCTCCAGCACCACCTGGCGCTCATAGCGCATGTCGGCCGAGGCAAGCTTGGGGTACTGCGTGCGCCACTCCGGCAGATGCCCCTGAAAGGCGGCGAAACGCTTGAAAAAGTCCTCGTCGCCGAAGTGCACCAGGATATCCGCGCCGCCCAGCGTGACCAGCGCCTTCACGTCTTCTGGGTTGGTGACGTCGACCTCGCTCAAAGCCTGCGTCCGGTGCTGTCCGCCACCGTCGAGCTCGGCCATGAAGCGCCGGTACACCTCCATGCGTGAGGTCCGGATCTCCGGCGTGTCATCCGTAGCGAGGCCGGTCAGTACCGGGAAGGAGTAGTGCGGGTCCCCGGCGGATTCAGGTGGCATGTCCAGCAGGACGCCGTCCGCATCGACCAGACCGATATGCGAGCCCTGGCGAACAAAGGCGATCGGGGTACGCTCCCTCACGTCAACGCGCAGCCGATTGGGCAGCAGCCGCTCGACGGTGGCATGCGCGACCCAGGGCAGGCGCTCGAGGTCGGCACGGCGTTCAGCCAGAGGGACCTTGAAAATGTTGCGCTGAAGATCGGAGCCGAACACGCCGAGAACATCGCTGCGCGAGATATGTTCGTTGCCTTCAACGGTGATCTCCGTCGAGGTCGTGATCGAGAAGCGGGGATCGTGCAGCAGAAAGCGCCGGATCTCCGCAACGGTCAGCGTAAAGGCACCGAGTACGATGGCCGCGCTGCTTCCCAGCAGGATGCGGCCGGCGAGGCTGCGCGGGAGACCCCCATGCAGACGCAAGCCGTAGGATCCCCGCTGCGGGACGTACTCGTCCTGCGCTGCGGACGGCTGCGCTGACTGCCCCGGCGGCGAGACCCGATGGAGCGCGCCTGCCGGTGCGGGGGATGGCTCCGGGACAGCTGCCGGGGAGGCGTAGGCCTCCTCCGGCTCGGCTATCGCCGTTGCCGAGGCCGTCGTCCCTGAGCTCCGTTTGTACACCAACTTCATCGCCGCAAGCCCGAGCAGGGTCGCGGAAAATCGCCTGTCGACACTATAACTTGCAGCGGAGAGGTTTCGGCCATAACAGTTTCGTGGCGTACCGGCCCAGGGTCGTGTCGCAAATCGCGGCAACTCTGCGTTGGATCAAGCCTCTAGTTGCTCCAAAAGAAGGGCTCCGGCCTGCGAGACGTTGCCGGCACCGAGGGTGAGGATCATGTCCCCGTCGCGGGCCTCGGCCACCAGACGATCGACCGCCGCGACCACCGAGGGTGCATAGCTGACCGCTTCGTCGCCGGTGGCGCGGATGCGTTCGGCAAGGGTCTCCCCCGTGATGCCTTCAATCGGCGATTCGCTGGCGGCATAGATGTCGAGTACCTGGATGATATCGGCATCGCGGAACGCCGTGGCAAACTCCTCCATCAGATCGCGGGTGCGGGTGTAGCGGTGCGGCTGGAACAGCACGAGGATCCGCCTGTAGCCGCACTCGCGCGCCGCCTGCAGGGTGGCCCGGACCTCCGTGGGATGGTGGCCGTAATCGTCAATCACCGTCACGCCGCGCGCCATGCCCTTGCGCTGAAATCGCCGGTCCACCCCGCGAAACGTGCCCAAACCCTCGGAGATGGCCTCCTGCGTGAGGCCCAGCTGGATGCCGATAGCCACGGCCGCGGTGGCGTTGAGCACATTGTGGCGTCCGGGCACATGCAGGTGAAACGGCCCAAGCACCAGACCGCGGGTGTCGATTTCAAAGGTGGAGTAACAACCGGGTACCGGCGGCAGCACGCGCAGGCGGAAATCGGCATCGGGCGATTCGCCGTAGGTGTAGACGCGGGGGGTGACGCGCGGCAGGATGGCGCGCAGCGCAGGATTGTCGAGGCAGGCGGTGACGGCGCCATAGAAGGGCACCTCGTCCATGAACTGGACGAAGGCATCTTCCACGTCGGCCATGTCCCGGTAGGCCTCCATGTGCTCCCGGTCGAGATTTGTAACTACGGCCAGCACAGGACTTAGCCTCAGAAAGCTGCGGTCGCTCTCGTCCGCCTCGGCGACCAGGTAGTGCGATTTCCCCAGCCGCGCGTTGGAGCCCATGGCGTCCACGCGTCCACCCACGACCACGGTGGGATCCAGCGCACCGCCGGCCAGAACTGCTGCAATCATTGAGGTTGTGGTGGTTTTGCCGTGCATGCCGGCGACCGCGATGCCGTATTTGAGGCGCATGAGCTCGGCGAGCATCTCGGCGCGGGGGATGACGGGGGTCTTGCGGGCGCGGGCTTCGAGGATCTCGGGGTTATCTTTGGCGACGGCGGAGCTGGTGACGACGACGTCCGTGGCACTGGCGTTGGCCGCCTGGTGGCCGAGGTAAACCGTTGCTCCCATAAGGGTTAATCGATCCGTCACGGCACCCGAACGGAGGTCCGAACCGCTGACCGTGTAGCCCATGGTGAGCAGGATTTCAGCGATGCCGCTCATGCCGATGCCGCCGATGCCGATGAAATGAATGCGCTGGGAAGGGGCGAAAAAGGCGTGGACCGGCAGGCTCAGAGGGGGTGTTTCGGACGTCATGGGAGCGAACTTTTCTGTCGTATTTTGAGGCCTCAAACGCGTTCCAAACACGGTTTTAACGCCTTCTGCATGCTAGACGCCTTCTGCATGCTATATGTTGCGGATGCGCTACAAACCCTTCCGCAAAGCCGGTTTCACGGCCGCCGCCTCCCTGCTCCTGAGCCCTGCGGTCTGCCTACCCTCGTTCGCACAGACTCCCCAGACGCTGCTCGCGACCCCCCAGACGGTGGCGTGGGGGTACTACTCGGCGCAGGCCAAGCCGGTGCTGACGGTGCACTCGGGCGACACGGTGGTGATGCAAACGGCCTCGACGTGCGGTCCCCCGGAACGGCTGAAGCGGGCGGGGGTCAAGGCCGACGAGATCCCGGACTGGCTGGGCAAACTGTACGACGGCGTGCCGCAGGATGGGCGCGGGCCGGGCGGCCACATCCTGACCGGACCGGTGGCCGTGGCAGAGGCCCAACCGGGCGATGTGCTGGAGGTGCGGGTCTTGAGGGTGGCCGTCGACGTGCCGTGGGCTTGCAACAGCTTTGGCGCGGGGCGCGGCTTCCTGCCGGACGACTTTCCGTATGGGCGGACGAAGATCATCCCGCTGGATCGGACGAAGATGGTGGCCGAGTTTGCGCCGGGGGTGACGATCCCGTTGCACCCGTTCTTCGGGTCGATGGGGGTGGCGCCGCCGGAGTCGGCGGGCAAGTGGAACTCGGCACCCCCGTGGATGCATGGCGGCAACATGGACAACAAGGAGCTGACGGCGGGGTCGGTGGTCTTTTATCCCGTGCATGCGCCGGGTGGCCTGTTCGAGGCGGGCGACGGGCATGCCGGCCAGGGCAACGGCGAGGTGGACATCACGGCGCTGGAGACGTTTCTGACCGGAACGTTTCAGTTCCTCGTGCACAAGGGCGAGGCGACGCGGGAGAAGCTGCTGTGGCCGCGGGCGGAGACGCCGACCCAGTACATCAGCATGGGCTTCAGCCCGGACCTGAAGACCGCAGCGGAGATGGCGGTGCGGAACATGATCCAGTTCCTGAGCGAGGGCAATCCGGACTACCCGCACCTATCGCGGGAGGACGCATATTCGCTGGTATCGACGGCTTGCGACGTGGATATCACGCAGCTGGTGGATACCCATGATGGCGTGCATGTGATGTGTCCGAAGGTGCTGTTTACGGGACCGAAGGCGGCTGGGGCGTTGGCGAAGCCGTAGCGGCTGGAAGCGTACGACCTCTTCCCTTCCGGTCAGTTTGCCTGCCGGACAGGCGCTTGTCATGCAACGTCCAGCAGCCTGCGCGTACACTTCTGTGAAGAAAATGGTCACCATCGACACCGCAAAAGACCTGAAGCAAGCAACAGCAACGATGCAGCCCTTCGCCCTCGAGCCCACGCTCACGGAGCGTATCTGGGGAACGCACGACCTCGCTCCCTGGCACACGAACCCACCCGCGGGCGGCGCCATCGGCGAGATCTGGCTGACCGACGAAGGCTGCAGGGTGGGGGGCGGCCCCTTTGCGGGCACCACGCTGGCCGAGCTCACAAGGACCTCTCCGGAGCTCCTGGGCGACCCCGGCCACGAGGGCTTCCCGCTGCTGATCAAGCTGCTGTTTCCGCGCGAAAAACTCTCCGTGCAGGTGCATCCCAATGACGCCGAGGCGCAGGCGCTGGGCATGCCCCGGGGCAAGACCGAGTGCTGGTATGTGCTTTCGGCGGATCCGGGGGCGGAGGTCGCGGTTGGCTTCAAGGAGGCCTTGACCAAGGAGCAGATGAAGCAGGCCATCGAGGACGGCACCCTCGAATCCAAGCTGCGCACGTTGCCCGTAAAGGCGGGCGATATGGTGTTCGTGGATGCAGGCACGATCCACGCGATTGGGCCGGGCATGGTGGTGCTGGAGACCCAGCAGTACAGCGACACGACCTACCGGCTCTGGGACTACGGGCGGCCACGCGAGCTGCACATCGATGCAGGCACAGCGGTCACGCGGTCCGAGACCGCCGCGGGCCCCGTTGCACCACAGCCGATGAGGGGCTTTACGCGGCTGGTCGCCTGCCGGTATTTCGCCGTCGACCGCTTCGTGCTCGGCGACTCCGCCGCCGGCCCAGAGCTTGGGGAGGCAGGCAAGCTGCAGATCCTGATCGCCCTTGATGAGGGCTGTAGCGTACAGGCTGCCTCAGGCGTACAGGCTGCGTCAGGCGAGCCGGTGCCCCTGCAGCGTGCGCAGGCTGTCGTATTGCCCAGCACCCAAACCGAGTACTCCCTGGGAGGTCCGGTCGGCGCGCAGGTTGTGCGTATTCTTCAACCCTGAAACGCTCCCCGGGCTAGGGAAGGTCTGATCAAGTCATTCGGGGTGGTTGGCGCTACGCCGAGAACGCAGATTCCCTTCGGGAATGACAACAAAAGAGAAACAAGACAACTACAGTGACCTCTTGACCAGAGGTTCGCTAGAGCTGTTCTTCTGGTAGGCGTAGCTGCTCGCCGAGATGCGGATTCCGCCGCTGCGCTGCGGAAATGACAACAAGACGGGTTGCGGTACTTGGTTCTCGTTCCCGAAAGAATCTGCGTTTTCTGACACCGCAGCTAAACCTTGAGGAGCAGCTTTACCGTGCCGGGTGGCCTCCGCTTTTACGCCAGATGACGCGCACCTCCTGCCGCCAGCGCTCGTCCAGGGCGAGCAGGCTCCACTCCACGCGGGGTGAAAGGTAGCGAAGAATGGTCTCGGTAGCGGGATGGATATGCAGGGCCGGCGCCACGAGATAAAGGCGGGGCGGTTGGGGCGAGAGCTCGACGCCCCGGAAGTAGCCATGGCGCTGCAGGTCGTTGCCGTCCTCGGCATGGCCGCTCCCCGCTCCGGAACCAGCCGCGTGGTGGTGGCGCACGCGGATCCAGTAGTCCAGGCCCTGTAAGGCGAGTTGCAGATCGTCGGCCGCTTTGAGCTCAATCACTGCCAGCCGGCCATCCTCCGTCATGCCCAGCAGATCGAGCATGCCCCGATCCCCTGCCCCCGCGATGGCCGGGACCTGCGCATAGACGAAGCGGGGGTCGAAACGGGGAATCAGTCGATCCCCTGTGCGGCTACCGGGCTCGAGAGGCCCGTACCGCCCCCCGAAGCCGGGCTGCGGCCCGTCCTCCGGAGTGGCCCGGTTACCGCGTGTGTCCGGGTCGATGTCATTGGCAAAGTTTTCCCTCCCGGCGAACTGTTCCTGTGGCTGGGGTGCAAGGGACCTTGTCAGTGGAGCCAGGTTTTCTCGCAGCACGGATTCAAGCCAGCGTTCCGGCGCGGCGCGGAAGAGCGGATCGCCCTGCGTCGCCAGGGCGCGCTCGCGGGCTTCGAGACGGGCTTCGAGGCGGGTTTCGAGACGGGCTGGCGAGTGGCCGGCACCGCCGCCACCATCGCCCGAAGCGGTGCCGGCCAACCTGGTGTGCAGGGGTCGTCCCGTGAAGGCACCGATGCCCCGCCCCGGAGCGTGCGGCCGGAGGTTCCTACCCCCGGCGAAGACCCCGGCGTTGCGTCGCGCAAACAGCTCGGCGACATGCTCGACGAGGTCCCGGCGACTCGCGGCGGTCAGCACCGTTTCAGAGGCTCCCACGCCCACGGTGATCTCCAGCGTATGGGCGAAGCTGCCCGGGGCAAGCGAGATGCGGGCCCGCGCAAACTCAAGGCCATGCAGAAGAAAGGCGAGCTCCGCCGTGGATCGCAGCCGTTGTTCCACGCGGTGCCCGTCCTCTTCGGGAACCAGGGACAGCACAGCGTCAATCGCAGCGGCAAAGCGCTCCCCCGCGGCCCCCCGGTCAGGATGATGGACGAGGCGCGTGCGCAGATTGCCCCCGTCGGCAGGATCACGCTCGGTGAGCTCCTCGGAACGCTCGTCCAGTTCAAAGAGCTCCCACCCTCCCGCTGCCGTGTTCATCCAGGGGAGTCGCGCCAACGTCAAAGTCGCCATGCCGCGGGGCACGACGAGGCGCAGGCCCTTGTACAGCCGACGGCCATCACCGCGTTCCCGGCAGTGGTGCAACCAGAGCACACCCAGTGTGAGGATGCCGTCGATGACGACCTGCGACTCCGCCATGCCGACGCCGATGACGGCCCAGGCCTGGTTGCCGCGCACCAGCGAGCCGCGGACGTAGGCTGGGCCGAAGGAGCGCTCCAGGTCCATCGCGGCACGGAAGCCGTCCGGTTGCCAGTCGCCGAACTCGCGTGCCAGCACTCGCTGCAGTAGTCGCAGGTACGCTTGCCGGGCCGGTTCCCTGCGGTTTGGCTCGCGCCGGTCCAATGTGGGGGCGAGGACGAGGGTTTTGGCCGGTGCATGCCCGAATCGTTTGGTGCTCAGGCGGAGCGTGCCGCCCCGCTCCGATGCGGAGATCACGGTGCGCACCAGATTGCGTTCGCCGCTCCACAGCTGCATGGTGCAGCGCTCGTGCTCGGCCACGACGCGATGCTGCGTCTTGGCCAGCTCAAACAGCGGCTTGCCGTCTTCCAGAACAGCGCCTTCCGGGTGCTGTGTCAGAAATCGCTGCAGCGTGACGGCGAGGTACTCCGGGGACTGCGCCGCAGGGGGGATGTCGGGTATCGCGGGGCAGGCGGCGCTGGGCGGCGGCATGGGGGAAAACTACCACCGGGGCATCCGCGAGACACTCCCCCGCCCTGGCCATTACCTACGTCGGCCGACGTAGGCTTCCACCTCGCCAGACAGGTCCGTTGGTTGCTACCAGCCGTGCTGTGCGCGGAGATGCAGAATATGCGCCACATGGTGACGCGAGTGCCAGGCGTAGTGAAGGGTCACCAGGTCCAGCGCCATCGGGCCGCGCTCCGTGTGCCGGAAGCCCCGCAGCCATTGCTCTTCGGCAAGGCTCCCCAGCAGCATGCCCCAGCGCGCGTGCACGCTTTCCACGATCTCGAGCGACCACTCGACGGGAGCCACCGTGTCCGGCAACGCGGCAAAGGCCTTTTCGTCGTAGCCATGGACCTCAGGCCAGACCTCCGTGAGCGCACGCCGAACGCGGGTGAACGCGATGCTGTGGGAGTCGGCCAGGTGATGGACTACCTGACGCACCGTCCAGCCACCCTGGCGGTAGGGCGTGTTCAGCTGTTCCTCGTCGAGGGAACGCACCGCTTCGCGCAGCTGCTCCGGCGTCTCCGCGAGAACGGCCATGGCGTACGAACGGTCTTCGGGCAGGATGACGTTGGGTTGCGGGAACTGGCCCAGGGGATACCGAGGATCAGGCGTGTAGGGATCAGTGGCGGCGGACATGAATCTGGATCTCCTTTAACTGCGGGAGGCGGGCACGGCGAAGACGCCGTGGGCTGTAGTCTACCCTCGGAGGCGCCTCGGTGATGTGTGGACGGCGATGGGTACTGGGCGGTTTGCTGCTCGCGAGTCTGGGATGTGCGCACGGCCGGCCATCGGGGGCGGCTGCCAGCGCGGGGCAAGTGAGGCAGAGCGGACACGGTCTGGGCGGGGCTCCGAAGCCGGCTGTTGCGGCAGGGCAAAACGCGGCGGGGCAAAATGGGCAAAAAGCGGCAGGGCAAAGTGCGGCGGTTGCGCCGGGCGAGTGGATGGGTTTCGACCGCAACGACTACCCGGGCGACGCCGCGATGGCGACACTGCACAGGACTTTTGCTTTTACCGGCTATTGGCTGACGAACCCTCCCGGCGAGAACGGAAACTCCTGGGTGGGCAAGCGGGAGGCACTGAAGCAGGCGGGGTGGGGCTTCCTGGTTCTGGCCAACGGGCGTCTCGATGCGGAGATCCTGAAGGCGGGGAAAGCGGGTATTTCGCCCGCGGCGTTGGGCCGCAAGGATGCCGCGGGGGCCATCGCCCGCGCGCAAGGGGAGGGTTTCCCGGCGGGTACTGTGCTCTTTCTCGATCAGGAAGAGGGTGGCCGTTTGCTCGAAGAGCAGGCGGGATACCTGCTGGGCTGGACAGAAGCTTTGGCCGCCTCAGGGTTTCGCGCCGGGGTGTATGCCAGCGGCCAGCAGGTGGAGGACGGCCCCGGGGCGAAGATCGACACGGTGGAAGATATTCGCGCACGGGTCAAAGCCGGACACCTGCATGAGGTTGCGATCTTCGACGCGCTGGATCAATGCCCGCCGTCTCCCGGCTGCACGGCGTCTCCCAAACCCCTGAGCAGTACACCGGATCCCCAGATCGACGTATGGCAGTACGCGCAGTCGCCCCGGCGGCCGGAGATCACGAAGAGTTGCGGCGCGACCTATGCCCCTGACGGGAACTGTTATGCCCCGGGAGCGCCGTCGGTTTTTCTGGACAGGAACGTGGCAGGCAGCCCCGACCCGTCGCACGGGCGATAACGCGGTAATCTATCACGCGAGCAGAAGCACCGTACAATTGAGGTATGGCGGCTCTCCCTTCCCCGTTTCTGCAGCCGGCGTATGATCACAAGCGCTATTTCTTCGATACGCTCGGCCTGAGTGCACGGCTGCTGGAGCGTTGCCTCGGCGAGGCGTTGAGCGCAGGCGGCGAGTTCGCCGATCTCTATTTCGAGGCCGTGACGTCCAGCTCTCTCGGCATGGATGAAGGCCTGGTCAAAACGGCGTCCGAAGGCATCAGCGTGGGCTGCGGCATCCGCGTGCTCTCGGGCGAGCGTACGGGTTTTGCGTATACGGACGATCTATCTCCGGAGCGGCTGCTGAAGGCCGCGCGTACGGCGGCGCTGATCGCCAGCGGACCGCAGATTGAGCGCGTGCAGGGCTTTACCGAGCAGGCCGTGCCGCAGCTTTACCCTGTCGCCGGCGCCACGGTGGATGCCGAGATTGCCGCCAAGCTGGAGCTGATCGCCCGTGCCGACCGTGCCGCGCGCGCCTTCGATCCGCGCATCGTGCAGGTGCGTGCCGGGTTGAACGATGAGCTGCGCCGCATCCTGATTGCGGCCTCGGACGGCACCTTTGCCAGTGATACGCAACCGCTCGCGCGCTTCAACGTTGCCGTGATTGCCAAGGACGCGAGCGGCGAGGTGTCGCGGGGATCTTCAGGCGGCGGTGGCCGCGTGACCCTGGACTTCTTCAGCGGCGACAAGAGCCCCGAACACTTCGCGCACGAAGCCGCGCGCACGGCCATTCTGCAGCTTGGGGCCAAGGCCGCGCCCGCCGGCGAGATGGAAGTGGTGCTCGGTCCGGGCTGGCCCGGCGTGCTGCTGCATGAGGCCGTGGGCCATGGGCTGGAGGCGGATTTTAATCGCAAGAAGACCTCTGCCTTCGCCGGACTGATCGGTCAGCAGGTTGCCTCGAGCAAGGTCACGGTGGTCGACAACGGCACCATGCCGGGACGCCGTGGATCGCTGAACGTGGATGATGAGGGTAACCAGACGCAGGAGACGGTGCTGATCGAAAACGGCATCCTGCGCACCTACCTGAGCGACAAGCTGAGCTCGCGACTGATGGGCATGCCCAATACCGGCAGCGGCCGCCGCGAGAGCTACCAGGCCATCCCCATGCCGCGCATGACGAACACGTACATGCTGAACGGCGAGGATGACCCGGCGGACAT
>CAXTGE010000029.1:10431-20875 GCA_964243645.1 uncultured Acidobacteriaceae bacterium
ACTTGCGGGAAAGCGGGTCAGAGTGTGCCGGTCGGTGTAGGGATGCCGACCATCAAGCTCGATCGCATGACGGTAGGCGGTACCGGACGTTAGTCGTTGACAGTATAAGGAGGCCGATTGGCTATTAAAGAGCGCGAAAAGATCTACGAGGTCGAAGTCAAACGGCGCAAGTTGCGCGCGAGCGGATCGGGGTATGAGCCTTTCTGGAAGGTGAAGTCCGTGCAGGAAGCAGTGGACGACAATGACACCGAATTCCGCTGCAAGGAATGCCACGGCGTGATGAAACTGCACAAGCGCAAGGCCGTGAACGGCCTCGCGTCGCACGCGGAGCACCTGAGCCGTCCGGACTCGGAGTATTGCACGTCCGGAATTCACTTTCAGCAGGCCAAGGACGGGCGTGTCTCCCGCTACTCCGAGAGCCCTGCCCCGTGAAGGAAATAGCCACCTCGCCATTGGCCGCGCTCGCCGGGCAAGCTGTCGAGCGGGCGCTGCGGGCGGGGGCCACGGATGCAGAGGCCGTGGCGTACGAGGGCGATGAGTTCGACGTCCGTGTGCGCCTCGGTGAGGTGGAACAGCTCACCGAGGCCGGCTCACGGGCCATCGGCCTGCGTGTCTTTTGCGGGACGGAGGGCGGACAGCGCACGGCGTCGACCTCCACCTCCGACCTCAGCGAGGCGGGTCTGGCGCGTATCGTCGAGAGCGCGGTCGCGCTCGCCAGGGTGACCGGCGTGGACCCGTTTGCGGGTCTGCCGGAGCGTGAGGCCTTCGGCAAACACGATGCCGACGCCCAGGCGCTGTACTTCGAAGACGCCAACGGCATACCCGCACCGGAGCGCATTGCCATCGCGCGCCGTTGCGAGGCTGCCGCGATGGGCTTTGATACGCGCATCCAGAACTCCAAGGGCGGGAGCTTCGACTGCTCGTCCACGCGGCGAGTGATGGTGAACTCGCGCGGCTTCCATGGTGAGTACCAGCGCTCGTACGTCGGGTTTTCCGCTTCCCCTATCGCGCAGGATGCGCGTGGCATGCAGGGCGGGTACTGGTACTCGACGGCACGCACGGCGCAGCTGCTGGAGGACCCTGAGGCGGTCGGTCGTGAGGCTGCGCGGCGAGCGCTTCGGCTGCTGGGCGCGCGGCGGGTTCCCACGCAGCAATGCTCTGTGGTTTTTCCGGCAGAGACCGCCCGCGGGCTAATGGGCAATCTCCTCAGTGCGGCCAATGGTGACGCCATCTACCGCAACGCGAGCATGTTCTCGGGCAAACTGGGCGAACAGGTCGCGGGCGAGAACATCACCATGATTGACGACGGCACCATGGTCTTCGACCATACGCTGGCGGATGGCACGACGATCCAGGTCGGCGGCTTTGGGACGTCACCGTTCGACGGAGACGGCCTGCCGACGCGGCGGACCGTGGTGATCGAGCGTGGCGTGCTGAAAGAACTGCTGCTGAACACCTACACCGGCCGCAAGCTCAACATGGCTTCGAATGCGAAGGCTTCGCGCGGTTTGGCAGGGGCTCCGGGTATCGGCGGTGGGAATTACTTTCTCGAGCCGGGCACGCCGACGCACGACGAGATTGTCGGCGACGTGAAGCAGGGTTTGCTGGTGCTGAGCACGATGGGCTTTGGCGTGAACCTGGTGACGGGCGACTACTCGCAGGGTGCGAGCGGGCTGTGGATCGAGAACGGCGAGGTGACCTTTCCTGTGGAGGAGATCACCATCGCCGGGAACCTGAAGGATATGTTCCGCAACGTCAGTGCGATTGGGAATGATCTGCAGTTTCGGGGATCGGGTGCGGTGCCTACGGTGCGAATTGAAGGCATGACGGTGGCGGGGAGCTAGGTAGCTCCCCGCGTCTGGTTCCAGAGAGTTGTTGCGGCATTGGCTGCTACGGCTTAGCGGAAGCGCTTCGACTACATGCGGTTTATGGATATACCGCCATTGGTGGTTTCCAGGTGAACGGGAGGACCACCGCCGTTCAGTTCGGTATCGATACTGCGGCCGATTTTCCCCTGTACGGAGATGGGAAAGCCTACCGAGATCCCGCCGTTGGTGGTCTGAGCGACGAGGTGGGCTGCGAAGTGGTCAGGAGCTTTGAGACTAACGCTACCGTTGGTGGACTTCGCGAACAGGCCGTTGCCCCGCCACTGGTTTGACGCCAGCGATATGTCGACTCCGCCGTTCGTTGTTTCGGCATGCACACCGCCCGCGAGATCCTGCAATCTAAGGCCTCCGTTGGTGGACGTCGCACGGACCTCACCCCCGATGTGATCCAGGGTGATGTTGCCATTGGAAGAGCTTGCGTTCAGGTGACCCTGGAGGTTGGCGGCGTTGATGTTGCCGTTGCTAGTCCGGAGCTCTGCTTCCACGCGATGCGGCACACGCAGCTTGAAATCCACAGACCACCCACGGTGGGACCAGCCGGTCTGGTTCGGGCCTTCGGCGTGGATGTCGTTCCCGGTCACTACCTTGATTTCGTGCAGGAGGGATTCCGCCTCACCTCGTGACGAGCCCTGGGCTGTGACTTTGGCCTCAAGAGCAATGTCGGAGCGATCCTCGCCAATCACTTCAATGTTGCCGTTCTTGCCTGTCACGCCCAGGTTGCTGCCGTTGAGAGGAAACGTGGCGCGCCGGATCTCGCAGGCATGCTCGTCATGACTCCACCAGCTGGAGCCACCACCGCCATTCTCGTTGCAGGGTGAGGTGCTGAAGTTCTGCGCACCGGCATAGGTCGAGACGGCGAACAGCACAAGGGAGCAACCGAGAGTAGCAGAGCGCATAGCATCTCCTGAACGTGGACGTGAATGTACGGATGGTTATACGCCCGGCATTCTACGGCGGTTCCGTTTCTGTCTTGAAAATCATTGAAATGAATGGGACCTTCCATCCTGGGCAGGAGTCCGACCTGCAACAGCTCCTAGAACCGATGCGTAAGGCTTGCAATCACCGTGTAGTCCGCGAAGAACGCATCGCCGTTGATCGTGTGATTTTGAAGTTCGGGCACGCTTGACGGTCGGTTGCGGTAGAGCGCCCAGGGACCGTTGACGGAAAGCGTATCCCGCTTGTAGTTGACCATCAGGCCGGGGTCGAGCGAGACGATGTTTCCGGGGCGCCGAAAGCCGTTGCTGTCGCCCAGCAGGTCGCGGACGGGGACACCTTCGCCGCGAACGCCAAGCGAGAGCGCGATGGCGCGAAGATGCGGCATGGCCTGCGAGACACCGCCACGGTAGAGGTATTGGTCAGTCACCGACATGACGCCCTGCCCGGGCTGCGAGCGGAAGGTTTGCACGCCGTTGGTGTCGAGCGGGTTGAAGAGATAGCTGGCCTGCGCGTAGGCGGAGGCGCCGTGCCAGAGGCGCTGGTACCCCTGCGTGCCGAGAGCAAAGCCCCATCCGCCGTCGCCCGGTTGCAGCGATTGGTCGGCGGTGGCTTTGACGACCTGGCCCTTGTACAGGGCGGAGCCGGTAGCGTTGTTGACCCCGGTGGGGATTTTGAGCTCCAGGCTGACCGCCACGTCGCCGCCGCCTTCTGTGGGTGGGCGGAAGATCCAGGACTGCGCGCCGACGAGCATGTCGCCGAGGCCGCTGACCTGGAAGACGCCGACGGGCGCGTAGATCTGGTTGCGGGTGCCGTTGAAGACGGGGACGTCGGCGAGGAGGCTCCAGCGCGGCGAGAGCCGGTACTCGACGCCAACGTCGAAGATGTTCTGGTGATTTTCGACGGCGGTGGGGCGGGCGATCTCTTCGCTGCCCTGGAAGTACTTGTTGGAATTAAAAACGCGATAGCCGATGTTTACGGTGAGGTTGTGAAGGGAGAAACGATCGCCGGTATGGCCGGTGTCCGGGGTAACGAGCTGACTGAGCGCACGCTGATTGGTGTGGGCGGCAACACAGCCTTGCGCGGAAGCCCCATGTGCCGCAAGGGCGAGCGTGCCGGCAGCAAAGAGGGACGATACGAAGCGCGAAACAGAGGCAGTGAACATGAGATCTCCTGAAAGGCCTCCGGCGGTGTGCGCTGGCAGCGGCCTGGGGCCCGATTGCTTGAGTGGGCCCACGCTACTGGACCGCGCGGTTGTTGTCTTCGACCTTTCGGAGGAGAAATGGCTCAACCCGGCACAGTCGCCCTCGCGCTGCTCCACTTTCGAGACATGGATTCCGCATTGGGGCGAAGTCTAGAATCCAGCTATGGCAGAGAATCCAGCGGCAGAGGGCTTCGCGGTGGAGGGGTTTACCTTCGCCGCGCGCGTGGCCTTTGTCCCGGACGATGCCGAGACCATTCTGCGCGGCGTACCGGCGCGGGCGGGGATCTTTGCCCTGCGCGGCGAGCGAGAGACGGACCAGCCATACCTGATGCGCGCGGCGGATGTGCGGCGACGGCTGCGACGGTTGCTGCTGCCCCCCGAGACCATGGATGCCGAGGGCAGACCCGTGCTTTCGAAGCGTTTGAATCTGCGGGACCGGGTCCGCTGGATCGAATGGACCATCACGGGATCGGAGTTCGAGTCGGTTCTGGCGCTATACCGTGCCACCCATGCGCTGTTCGGTGAGGCGGAGGCACGCAAACGGTTGCGGCTGCATTGCCCGTATTTTCTGCGGGTCACGATGAACCATGAGCATCCGCGCGTGTATGTCTCGAACAAGCTGAGCCGACGGGCGTTGGGGGAGAGTTTTGGGCCGTTTGCCTCGCGCGCGGCCGCGGAACGCGTGGCCGAAGCGCTGGGGGAGCAGTTCAAGGTGCGGCGCTGCCACGAGGATCTGCAGGTGCATGCCGAGCACCCGGGGTGCGTGTATGGCGAGATGGGGCGGTGCCTCGCTCCCTGCAAGGCCGCCGTCGATGGGGCCGCGTACCGGTCGGAGGCCGAGCGGGTGTTTGCCTACCTGCGAACACGGGGTGAGTCGCTGCTGGCGGAGATCGCGACCAGGCGGGATGAGGCCAGCGAGGCCATGGATTTTGAGGGCGCGGCAGCACTCCACCGGCAGTGGGAGAAGATAAAAGCCGTCGCGCAGGGAGCCGACCCGCTGGTGCGGGCGGCCAACGAGGTACGCGCCCTGATCGTGCAGGCTGCAGTGCCGGAGGTGACCTCAGACAGCGAGACGGTGCCGGAGGCTTCGGTTTTCCTGCTTGAGAGCGGGCGGCTGGTGGGCCCGATGCGGCTTTCGACGCTGGGGGTGCGGGCCGTGCGGGAGCAGACGGCCGTGGGGTCCTCCCTGTTCGCGCAGCCGCTGATGCTGAGTGCCGTGCCGGAGAGTGGCGGCGAGGGCGCCGCGACGATGTCTCCGGAGGACGCGGCGCGGGACGTGCTGGAGAGGTTAGAGCTGGAGATCCGGCAGACGGAGGAGCCTGAACCGTCGCTGCGGGGCGATGCGCTGGCGCTATTCAAGCGCTGGTACTACCGTCCGGAGAAGCAGCGCATGGGCGAGGTGCTGCTCCCGAACGCCGATGGCAGCTGGCCGATACGGCGGCTGTTGAATGCGGCGGCGCGGGTGGTGCTGGGGCCTCCGGCCGAGCTGGCCCCGGTGGATCGCGAGGCGGCAAAGATCCTGGCAGACGGGGCTAAAGTTTCAGCGGAAACTGCCGATGAAGAAGTCAGAACCCGCGTGCTGCATCCGGGGCGCGAGGGGGTGGAGCGTGTTGTGGCGATGTTGCCGAAGCGCAAGCGGCGTGGCAAGGCTGTTTTACCCGGGGAGGTCGTGGTCTAGTTCAGCGTTCAGCGGCGGCGTGCCTTGGGAGAGCCCGCGCAAAAGCAAGCGGACGCCCGGTGAAGGACGTCCGCTTGCCGATAGAGCGTACGGTGATGCGTGAGGGGAGTTACCAGTTCGGAAGGACGGCGGTTCCCTCTTCACGGACCGCATCCAGCTGGGCGGGATCGAGGTCAAGTGCTTTGAGGATGGTGGGAGCTACCTGCGCGGTGCCGACCTCGGCGTAGATGGTCTTGCCGCCAATGTTGGGGTTGGAGAGCAGCAGCATCACGTTGGTGTCGTCGTGAGAGAAGCCACCGTGCTCCTCCTGTTTGGAGGTGCTGCCGGAGTAGGTCACACCGACGTTGGGCGTGACGATGATGTCCGGGGTGCGAGGATCCTGGGTTGGCGAATGGTAGTTGAGCGCAACGGTCGGGCCGTAGAAGATCTGTCCGAGGCCGATCTGGGCGGCATTGTCTTCGAGGAGCTTAACGCTGGCCAACGTGTCGGAGGAGTTCTTGAGCCAGATCAGCGAAATGTCATCTTCCGTGGGGCCGATGCCCGTGGGGTTGTTCGTGGATTCGGAGGTGGGGAGGTAGCCGGCGTTTGAAAGCAGCGTTGCCGGGGAGGAGCCGTTGATCAGGTTTGACACGTAACGGTTGGGGTCAATGGGCGATTGGCCGTGCTTGGACGTGATCACGAGCAGCGTGGATTCATAGAGGCCACGGTCGCGCAGTTCCTGGACTAAGCGGCCGATGGAGGTGTCGACGAATTTGATCTCGTCCAGAAGAGCGGCCGACGGGGTACCCGCAGCGTCCAGATAACCACCTTTGGTGCTGTTGCTCTTTTCATTCAGCTTCTCTCCGACACTGACAGCCTGGAAGTTCATGCCGAAGAGGGTAGGAACCTTTGTGGTCCGGAGACCGAGGTGGTCTTTGCCATCGATCTGGTTGAGGATGGCATTGACTTTAAGGGTGTCGTAGCACTGGATGTTCTGAAAGCTGTTTGTCCAGGCGCTTACATTGCCCGTATCCAGGATCTTTGCGCAGGAGATGCGGGTGGGCGTTTCAACGTTGGGCAGCGCAACGACGTTGGAGTTGATCTCCGGCGAGTAGAAATCATCCAGGCCGCTGGCCCCCAGGATACCGCTGGAGACGGAGGCGTAGGCGGGATGCTTATCGGCCCATGCGGTATAGCCGCCGGCCTGGTGGATAACGGTGAAGATGCTGTTAGCGCGGACGAAATCCCAGGGATACACGGGGCTGCAGCCGGTCGCGGGGTTGCGCACCAGCTTTGCGGGATCGATCGACTTCAGGCCGCCATCGGTCAACGAGGCACCCGGGGCGCCGCCGTTCAACTTGGTTTGATCGATGTCGATGCCTTCTTCGTACTCCGTGGTCGTCCCAGTGGGGGCAGCGTTGGGTGTGCAGGGACCGGCGGCAAGGCCGTTGCCGGTGGTCTTGGCCGGGGCGTCGTAGTTCCGGGAGTAAGCGACATCGTAGTAAATACCCGTCAGGGCGGGGCTGCCGCCGGTGACGATCGACGTCAGACCGGGAAAGGAGTCAGACGGCTTGGAGGTGCTGGCTGCCACGTAATTCAGGCCAGTGTGCTTGAGCGTGGCGAGGGCCGGGCAGTAGGCCTCGCCATTATTGATGGTGCTTGTGCCCTCGGTGCAGTTCTTGAAGTCGATTGCGTGCATGCCGTCGATGCTGATCAGCAGGACGCGCTTTACGCCCGCGGTACCCGCTGCGGTGGTGTTGGAGCTGGTTTGAGCGACAGCAGTGCCTAAGGAACAGACACCCGCAAGCGTGGCGAGAACAGCAGCTTTGTTCATAAATCCCCTCAGAGCCAGACTGTCTTCCAATCCCACGAAGGATGTATTGCGAGGCAATGAATATTGGATAAATGCCCCGTTCACCGGCAGAGCAGACAAACGCTGGGCGTTCGTGTGTCCGAGTGTGGACCTGCCCCAGGAGGCGCGCTGCTATTCTGCGGTCTGGACGTTTTCGGGGGAGTACGCGGTTGATTGAGCTGGCGTTTTCGATACTTGCGGCAGATTTTGCCCACTTGGCGGAGGAGATTGCCCTGGCGGAGCGCGGGGGCGGCAGCATCGTGCATGTGGACGTGATGGACGGCCACTTTGTGCCCAACATCACGTTTGGGCCGCCCGTCGTAAAGGCAATCCGGCCGATTACCCGGCTGCGGCTGGACTGTCACCTGATGATTGAGGACCCGGACAAGTTCATCCCGGACTTCGCCGCGGCGGGTGCGGACATGATCGGGGTGCACTGGGAGGCGTGCCGGCACCTGAACCGGACGCTGCAGCTGATTGCGGATCATGGGATGCAGCCGGCGGTGGTGATCAACCCGCACACGCCGGTGGAGCACCTGATCGAGGTGCTGCCGATGGTGCATCACGTGCTGGTGATGAGTGTGAACCCGGGCTTCGGTGGCCAGAAGTTTCTGCCACGGTCGGTTGAGCGGATCGCGCACCTGAGCCGGTTGCGGCGGGAGATGGGGCTGAACTTCCGCATCGAGGTGGATGGCGGTATCGGGCAGGAGACGGTGGCGTCGGTCGTACGGGCGGGCGCGGAAATGCTGGTCGCCGGCTCGGCGGTCTTTCAGCCCGGGGCGACCGAGAAAAATGCACGGGAGCTTTTGGAGACGGCTCGGGGGTCACTGGAGACGGTGATCTAGGTGATCTAGGGGATCTAGGGGATCTAGGGGATCTGGTGATCCAGGTGAGTTGAGTGAGCTGGGTGAGCCAGGGGGTATCTTTGCCCGAAGCCGGGTAGCGATTCCGGTGCCCGCACGTCGAACAGACAGCAACGGGGCTCGCGGAGTGGTCGGAAGTGCCGTCCGACGCCTAGAATATGAAGACACCAGCCTGTGGGGCCGGTGGCAGGAGCTGTGGATGCACGCTGGTACGCCGAACTTCTTTCCTCATCGCCGATCTGGCTGGGCAGCCGGGGCTGCGCTGCTGCTTTTGCTCTCCGGGCCCACGTACCTTGCGGGCCAGACGCCTGCGACGGATGGTGCCCCCGCGGCGGGGACCCCGAGCGGGGCGTCTCAGACAGGTCAGACAAACCAGACAGGTCAGACAGAAGACACACCGGCTCCCGCGCCCAAGAAGCACAAGTGGATCCAGAAGGACGAGCCCACGGAGTCGAGCAGCGCGACGGCCGCTCCGAAGAAGGTGAAGGCTCCTGTCAAGGACACCGATAAGAAGACCAAGGAGCACGTGGCGAAGGAAGATCGCACGGTCCAGAGCAAGGACACCAAGGCCGAGGTGCGCCGGGCACAGAAATACAACCCGTTGATCGGCAAGGATCAAAATCTTCCGGACAAGGGGCTGTACGACAAGGCGCTGGAGCAGGAGAAGAAGGGCCACTTCGACGTAGCGCGGCTGGATCTGCAGACGCTGATGGGCACCTATCCGGATTCGCAGTACCTGATGCGCGCGAAGCTGGCGTATGCGGATTGCTGGTTCAAGGAGGGCGGATCGGCGGCGATGGCGCAGGCCGAACAGGAATACGGGGACTTCATTACATTTTTTCCAAATGCCCCGGAAGCTGCCGAAGCGCAGATGCGCATGGGCGACATCTACCTGAAGCAGATGGATGTGCCGGATCGGGATTACTCCAAAGCGATCAAGGCGGAGGACCAGTACCGCACGATGCTGAAGACCTATCCGGATGCGCCCAAGACGGTGTTGACGGAGGCCACGCAGAAGCTGCGCGATGTGCAGGAGGTCCTGGGCCAGCGCGAGTTCGATCTGGGGCAGTTCTATGGCACCCATGCCAACTACCCGGCCGCGATTGCCCGGTACCAGACGGTGGTGGACACCTATCCTCTGTTCAGCCACATGGACGACACGCTGATCGGGATCGGCGATGCGTACGAGGCGGAGGCCAGGGTGGTGCGCGCGCAGGTGCAGATGCCGGAGGGACCGCGGGCCAAGCTGGAAGAGGAGTACGACGGCAAGGCCGCGGCAGCCTATCGCGCGGTGGTAATGGAGCACGCCGCGGCGCCCCACGCCGAGGACGCGAAGGAGCGGCTTGCGGCGATGAACCTGCCGATTCCGCAGCCCACAGCCGAGCAGGTGGCAGCCAGCGATGCGCTGGAGGGCAGCCGGGCGCAGTACACGATGCGCAAGCGGCTTGAGCTGCTGATTGTGCGTAAGCCGGACACGGTGACCGCGGCCCAGCTGGGCGCGCCGCCGCTGGAGGATGCGAAGCCCACGGTTGCACCGACGATCGTCCACCAGATTGAGGCGGATTACGTGACGGCATTCAATCCTGGCGCGGCAGCCCAGCCGGCCAAGGAGGCGGCGGCAGCGGCAGCACGCAACGAACCCGCGCCGGCCCAGCCGACGCCGACGGCACCCGCCGCGGCGGCTCCGCTCACGCTGTCCGATGTAGGAAACGGCACCACGGAAGGCGAGCGCACAACGGGCACGATGAGTGAGACAAGTCCGGCACCGGCAGGCGGGGGCGGCACCAGCGTGGGTGGAAGCGGTGCGTCGTTGGGCGTGGATGTGCTCACACCCGGAGCGATGACCGGCGACGCGATTGGAAACCGGGCCAGTGACCGTCCTGCCGCCACGGGGAAGCCGGATGCAAACTACGGGATCGTGACCCCGGCGCGCGGCGATACAGCGCCACTGCCCGCCGCGGAGGCGCCTGCCGCGGCTCCGGATACGGTGAACGAGGTACAGGGGCATCCGCAGCCTGCAGCCGAGACCAAGGCCCCCAACAAGAAGAA
>CAXTGE010000029.1:20975-22450 GCA_964243645.1 uncultured Acidobacteriaceae bacterium
GATCTCTGGCTGAAGCGATCGCGCTGGCTCGCCGGCCTCCTGTCCCTTGGCTTCTTTTGCTTCTACATCCAGGCGTCGCTCGGCTGGATCGTGATGTGGGATGGGGCGGTGATGCACTACATCCATTTCCTCATCACGCGCGGTTTTCGCCCCTACGTCGACATTACGGACATGAACCTACCCGGTTGCTACCTGACCGAAGGATGGGCGATGTCCATCTTCGGATGGGGCGACCTCTCCTGGCGTGTCTACGAATACTTTCTGATGGCGGTGCTTGCCGTGAGCGGCATGGTGATCGGCGGACGAAGGCACTGGCTCGCGGGTATCTATGCCGCCCTGCTGTTCACGCTGATGCACGGGACCGAGGGTCCCATGATGGCGGTGGAGCGGGACGAGGTGATGACGGTGCTGCTGGTGGCCGGCATGGCATTCTTCTTCGTGGCCATGCGGCGACGCGACCCGCGGCTGCTGCTGCCCTTCGGCGTGCTCGCCGGACTGGCTGCGGGACTTAAACCGGGCGCTGTGCTGCTGGATGCCTCGCTTATGCTGTTGGCCGTGTTCACGGTCGCGCGCCGTGGCGAACGCTTCGGGAGTTACCTGCTGTGGGCGCTTGCGGGCAATCTGTTCATTCTGGTCATGATGGTGGGGTTTATCTTCCGTTATCACGCCTTTGACAGCCTGCTTTTCATTGCGCGGCACGTGCTGCCGTACTACGTGCGAGAGAAGAACCAGGGGCCTGGTTACCTGGCACAGAATCTGCTCTCGCCGTTGCTGTTGCCCGTGCTGGGGATGGCGCTAGTCTCCGTGGCGCTGCAGAAGCGGCCCCCGAGCTGGGAGCGAGCGGCGCTTCTGCTGGGGGCGTTCAGCGGGCTGGCTTCGTACTGGATCCAGCGCAAGGGCTATCTGTATCACCGCTACATGTTTACGGTCTTTGTGGTGCTCTGGGCCTGCTGGGAGCTGACCGGATCGGAGGCCAGCCATCGATGGATGCCGCGCGCACTGGAACTGGCGGCGACCCTGTACATCCTGTTGTGGGCAGCCCCCACCTTCGCGCACACGATGTACATGTACCCCCTGGTGACGCCGCCGCCGCAGAATCTGGCGCTGGGCCTCCAAAAAGATCTCAAAGCCCTGCAGGATCTGGGTGGAGACTCGCTGCAGCGGCAGGTGCAGTGTTTCGACCTGGTGAATGGGTGCCTGAATGCGTTGTACCGGCTGAGAATCGAGCAGAGCACCGGAACCACCGGCGATCTACTGCTGTTTTCGCCCAAACCCGGGCCGGCGGTGGACTACTATCGCGGCTGGTTCGCGGCGCGAGAGCCCCTGCATCCGCCGACAGTGATTGTGCTTGGCAATGAGTACTATCACCAGACAATGACCAGCTTCGACAAGGTCAACACCTGGCCGGTATATGCGGAGTCTCTGCGAGCCAACTACGTGCCTGTTATTGAACGGCATTTCGGACACAACAACGA
>CAXTGE010000029.1:22550-25364 GCA_964243645.1 uncultured Acidobacteriaceae bacterium
GACCGCATCGCTTGCGGGTCTCCCTCACGTACCACTTTCCAAAGGATGCACCATGCGTGGCCTGATCTCAGCAGCCGCCCTTGCGGCGCTAACGCTCTCCTCTGCCGTCGCGAAAGGCGAGACATCGCCCGTCGTGACCACCTGCCCGGGTACCCGGGAGACCACCCTCACCGGCACGGTGCGGGACGTGACCATGGCCCTGGTTCCCGGCGCGACGCTCACGCTGGACGGCGGTGCCACACTGACCAGCGGTGCGGATGGACGATTCCACTTCCCCTGCCTGCCGGCGGGAGTTCACGAGCTGAAGGTCGCGGCCGAGGGCTTTGCCCCGGGAACGATGGCGCTGCAGCTGCCGCATGCCGGCGAGGTGCAGTTCGTGCTGAAGCCCGATACCGTGCAGATCGGCGTGGAGGTAAACGAAGACGCGGTCGACGTGAAGGATACGCAGTCTACCGGCGCTTCGCTGACGCTCTCCGGGACGCAGTTGCAGGCGCTGGCGGATGATCCGGATGACCTGCAGCGCGAGTTGCAGCAATTGGGCGCGGCAAGCGGGGGCAACCCGGCCAATACGACGATCGCCGTGGACGGCTTTCAGGACTCGAGCAAGCTGCCGCCGAAGAGCTCGATCGCGTATATCAAGGTCAATCCGGACATGTACTCGGCGGAGTACCGCGAACCGCCGTTCGATGGGGGCAGGGTGGAGGTGTACACCAAGCCGGGCCAGAGCGCCTTGCATGGGGCCCTGTTCGCGACCAATGGCAGCCCGTGGATGAATGCACGCGATCCGTTTTCCACCAGCAAGGCCGCACTGGGCAAGCAGCGCTATGGCTTTGAGCTCACGGGACCGATCCGCAAGGGCGCGGACTTCTCTGCCGATCTGGAGCACCGTTCTATCGACAATTTTGGTGTTGTGAATGCGGTCACGCTGGACAGCACCGGCAACCCGGTAAACACGGTGGCCAACGTCCCGACGCCGCAGCGGTTATGGGTGGGCGAGGCGCGCGTGGACTGGCAGCTCGGCGCGAAGAACACGTTCATCGCGTCGTACTCGGCCAACGTGAACAGCCTGCAGAACGTCGGCGTGGGAGGCACGACACTGGCGGAATCGGGCTACAACAGCGGGACGGCAGAGCACACGCTGCGGCTGACGGACATCACGACCATCTCGGCACACCTGATGCATGAGGCACGTTTTTCCCTACGATGGAACAACGAGACCGATGTCCCGAGTTCCACGGCACCCCAGGTGCAGGTTTCCGGCGCCTTTACCGGGGGTGGGGCCACGCTGGGCAACCAGCGCGATCATGATCTGCGCACAGAGGTCGATGACGACGCCATTCTAACCACCGGGAAGCACACCCTGAAGCTGGGAACAGAGATGATCGTCTTCCATGCGGATGACCAGCTAACGACGGGATTCAATGGCGCTTATACCTTTGGCGGCGGCGTGGCGCCTGTGTTGAGCAGCAGTGGCACGGCCGCGGGTTCGCAAACGGAGACGATCACCGGCGTCGAGCAGTACCGGCGGGCGCTGCTGAACCTGCCCGGCGGCACGCCTACAGCGTTTACCGGCGTAGCGGGCAGTCCGGCCGTGAGCTTCACGCAGGTACGCGATGCGCTGTACGTCCAGGATGACTGGAATGTGGGTAAGGGCGTGCACCTGTCCACGGGACTGCGCTACTTCTGGCAGACAGATCCGTCCACGCTGAGTGGTTTCACGCCGCGTGCCGGCATCCTGTGGTCGCCGACGAAGAAGGGCACCTGGACCCTGCATGCCCATGCGGGCCTGTTTGCCACGCAAATCCAGGGTGACGATTGGGCAGAGATCCTTCGCGAAGACGGTACCACGAGGACGACCCGTACCGTTTATAACCCGGCGTATTGCCCCGCGGGCAGCACCGGCGGCTGCAGCCCCTTTGTCGGCACAAGCTCCATCGCGAGCGCGCGCAACGTGGCAGGGCACCTCACGGACGGCAGCTTTGCCATTGAAAACATTGGTGGAACGCGCGCGTTGCCCTATGGCTGGAACCTATCGCTGGACTACTACATCGGGCGGCTCTGGAATATCCCGAGGACGATGAATATCAACTCTCCCCTGAATGGCGAGCCCACGGGTCCACGGCCGCTTGCGGCGAATCTGAATCTGCTGCAGGTGCAGAACAGCGGGCAGGGCCGCGCCAGTGTGGTCTTTGCGGGCATAGAGCAGCACACGATCAAGCGGGTTCAGCTGTTCTTCGGGGGCGTCCGGGTAAATCTTGTCGATAACACGGATGACAGCACCTTCACCACGCCGCAGAGTTCGTTCACAGAGGCCGGCGAGTTTGCCCATCGCAGCAATCAGCCGGTCTGGAACCTGTTCGGCAATGCGAGTTTTACGCTGCCGGCCAAGATCGTGCTGAGCGGCAACTTGCATGGCGGTGGCGACGCGCACTACAACATCATCACAGGCTTCGATAACAATGGAGATGGTGATTTCAACGATCGTCCGCAGTATGCGGCGCCGGGTACGACGGGCGCGGTGCCGACACGGTATGGCCTGCTGGTGGCTACAGGCGGGACGGGCGTTCTGCAGAGGAACCTGGGCGTGATGCCCTGGCAGTTCTATCTGGACACCAATCTCCAGCGCGCTTTTACGCTGACGCGCAACAGCAAGGCCGAACACCAGCAGGTGCTGACGGTGAACATCCGCTCGGCCAATGTGCTGAATCACACCAACGTGACGCAGGTGGGTGGCGTGTTTGCGTCGCCGCTGTTCGGGGTGCCATATGCGGCGGACAACGGGCGGCGGGTGGAGGGCGGGCTGCGCTACAGCTT
>CAXTGE010000030.1:0-13546 GCA_964243645.1 uncultured Acidobacteriaceae bacterium
TCCAGCTCCAGCAACGCCGCCATCAGCGTCTCCGGCACATACCGCCCGCCATACGCGCCAAAGCGGCCAGGCTTGACCTTCGCTTGCTGCTCCACCGGGACATCCAGGACTGGGCTTGCACTCATCGTCGACTCCATCTGCTGCTCTACGTGCTCGAAAGCTTTGCTCTGCGCCAAAAAGCAAAACCGCGACTCGAAGGTCGCGGCTCGGGGGTGTTTCGCATCTCGTGACGTTGCTTCGCGAGGGCTAAACCGCCGATACCGCACCTGACCACCAGGTGCGGTATGGAAAGCCAAACGTGAAGGAGATCGCGGTATGCATCGTCCTCTTGAGGCTACATCCGCTCCAGCCGTGCTGCAAGTGGGTTACTCAAGATTTGTTTTCTCCGTGCATCTACCCAAAATCGGCAGCATCGAAACGCTCAGACAGCGCTGGTACGCAAGACACGACACGCTCCGGCCGCAGAAAAGGCGATCCATGAACTCCCTACGAAATAAAGGCTTTGCTCTACTGACACTCTTCGCTCTCACTCCCCTGCACGGGGTCAGTCAGGTTGAGTCCTATCACCAGGCCAAGCGCCAGCAGCACTATAGCGACGCCCACCACCACACCAAGGCCAAGATCGTCGGCGGCTCCGCTGCGGGTGGTGCCGTAGTCGGCGGCCTGCTCGGCGGGGGCAAGGGTGCCCTCATCGGCGCGGGCGCCGGTGCCGGCGGTGGCCTGCTCGCCAATCACGCCCGCGAAAAGCGGGACGTGCGCAAGCGGCAGGAGTACGGCACCGTTCACGCAAACTAATTGCGATCAGGTCAGATGACCTGACAACGTTAAGACTTGGCAGCGTTCTTATCCTTGGCGGCGCTTATAAATTGGGCAAGCCGGTCCGGTGATTTCTTTCCCGGGCTGGCTTCCACCCCGCTCACCACGTCGACTCCCCAGGGCTGCAGATAGTCGATAGCTTCACGAACATTCTCGGCGCGCAGACCTCCTGCAACGACCAAGTGCGGAAGCTTGAGCCCACTTTCTCTTTGCATCTGCTCGGCTTCCTTCAGCAAGAGCGTCACAAGAGCCGCAGCTCGTTCCCACGAGAAGGTCTGTCCGAGCCCACCTGACGCTCCGTTTCTCACTGCATCCAGCAGAACGAGATCGAGCCGCGAGTCAAGCAGAGCCGCCCGCAACTCCCGCGTGAACTCCCGTTCTGCCCCCTCCGCATCGATCGCATCAACCCGAAAGCCGACCACCTGCCAGAGTTTGATCGCATCGCCAAACCGACACTGCAATGCCCCAACGGCTATGGAGTCATAGGCCCAATGCATCTGCACGGCACCCAGCCTGGCCCCGAAAGTTGTGCGTTCGATCTCCTCGATATCTGGATGAGTGAAAACACCGACGCACAAAATTTGCTGGGGCAAACTGCGCACGATCAACACTGCAGTCTCAATCGATACCCGCCGCTTGCTGGGCGCAAAGATAAAGCCCAGCGCATCGGCCCCCAGCTCCACCGCAAGCCGAGCATCAGCTAAATTCGTAGTCCCACAGATCTTCACAAACATAGCCAACGCAAAAGCGCACCCTGGATAGCAAGGATCAAGAACAAGACACTTACAACCTGGAACTTAGAACCTACAACGCCGAGCTCCCCAGCAGCTCCCGCAACGCCACCCCCGGCTCCGGCTGCCGCATCAGCGACTCTCCCACCAGAAACGCCTGGTACCCCGCCCGGCCCAGACGATCCATCTCCGCCCGCGTGTGAATGCCGCTCTCCGCCACACGCACCGCGTTCCGCGGCAGGTGCTCGGCCAGCTCACACGCCCGATCCAGCGACACCGCAAATGTCTTCAGATCGCGGCTGTTCACGCCTACACACTCGCAGTCCAGCACCAGCGCGCGATCCAGCTCCTCGCGGTCATGCACCTCGCACAACACATCCAAGTCGCATCGCCGCGCCTCGGCCCGCAACGTCCGCAGCTCCACATTACTCAGCGCCGCCACGATCAGAAGAATCGCATCCGCCCCGTTCGCCCGCGCCTCCACCACCTGGAACGGATCCACCATGAAATCTTTGCGCAGACACGGAATCGTCACCGCCGCCGAAGCCCGCTGCAGGTTCTCCAGCGAGCCCTGAAAGAATTTCTCCTCGGTCAATACGCTCAGCACCGCCGCGCCACCCGCCTCCAGCTCCTTCGCCAGCGACGCGGCATCAAACTCCGCCCGAATCAGCCCCTTGGACGGCGAAGCTTTCTTCAACTCCGCAATCACCGCGGGCTCGCCAGGGGCAGCCTTGGCCCGCAACGCCCGCGCAAACCCACGCGGCGTATGCGCGGCAGCGGCCGCCTCCATCGCACGCACATCGGTGCTGCGCTTGCGGTCCCTCACCACCCCCAGCACATGCTCCAGGATGTCCGCCAGGTACATTGTCTTCTGCTCTTCGGTGCCGATCATTTCACCATGCTAACGCCGGGCTCAGCCGCGCTGCGTACCACCCTGCTTCCCGGCTGGCGGCGGTGCTCGCTCCCGTGCATCCAACCCCTTGTCGCGCATCCGCGCCACTCGGAGTCTCCATGCCACCCTCTAAAATCGTCGGCCACACCGCTCCAGTTCTCCTGGGCGTCAGCGTCGGGCTGCGTTCCTTCACGCCCATCGCCGTCACCGCCTGGTTTGCCTACCTCGGCAAGCTCCCTGTCGAAGGCACATGGGCCTCGTGGATCGCACATCCGGCAGCCGTCGGGATCTCCACTGCCGCGGCGCTCGGCGAGTACGTCGGCGACAAGCTCCCCAACACCCCCGACCGCACCTCGCCGCTGGGCCTTGTGGGCCGCCTGTCGCTGGGTGGCCTCATCGGTGCCGTCATTGCCACGGCAATGCGTCGTCCCATCGCCGGCGGCATCGCCATGGGAGCGGCCGGCGCCGCAGCCGGCACCTACGGCGGCTTCTATCTCCGCAAGGGCCTGACCCACGGCGCAGGGCTCGCCGACCTGCCCGTCGCCCTCACGGGAGATGCCGCTTCCGTGGCCCTGGCCGTCCGCTCGCTTCGTCGCCTCACCGCTTAGCCCAAAAAGAATGGATGAGACGCTAGCTCTCATCCATTCTTCACAAAGTCAATGCCCCGGAACCCATAAACTAACCCAAATGTCTGAACTGCTCCCGATCCCCGACGGCAACTTCCGCGCGTACCTCTTCGACCTCGACGGCACCGTGGCCGATTCCATGCCGCTGCACCTGGTCTCCTGGCAACAGGCCACACGCGACTTCGGCGGTACCTTCCCGGAGGAGCTCTTCTGGCAATGGGGCGGCATCCCTCTGACCAAGACAGTCGAAATGCTCAACGAGCGCTTCGGCTACACGATGCATCCCCAGCAGGTCGTGGATCACAAGGAGCAGATCTTCCTTAAGGTCGTTGACCAGTTGCGTCCCATCGCCTCTGTCGCCGCGCACATTGCCCTGCAACGCGGCAACTTGCCCATGGCCATCGTCTCCGGTTCACCCCGCCTCACGGTAGAGCGCAGCCTCGACATTCTCGGCCTGCGCGACGCGTTCCCGGTCATCGTCGCCGCCGAGGACTACACCCACGGCAAGCCCGACCCCGAGCCCTTCCTGAACGCCGCGAAGCTCCTCAACGTGGCCCCCGAACATTGCCTCGTCTTTGAGGACGCCGAGGCCGGCATCCAGGCAGCGGAAGCAGCCGGCATGCAGTGGGCCCGCGTCCCTGTCCACCAGCTCGCCACCACCGCCGTCTAGCTGTCTCTGGGTAGGCGGTTCGGATCAACCCTCACTGCGTTCTGAACCTATTCCCCATCACTGTCATCTCGACCGGAGCAAGACAGCCTCACCATCTTGCGCAGGGGAGAGACATGCAGCATGGAGCGGCAACACCTTTTCGCGGCAGCCCTTCCACCACCAGAGCCACCCGACCAAAGCCGCATCTGCATCGATCTGGACCGTCTCCTGACAGCGAGCCTCAGGCATTGCACACACCACGGAGGCGCGGCAATTAGAACAAGGTAGACAGGGCGTAATCGGGCTGATCAAGCGCCTGCAAACCGAGATCGAGAGGGCCCCATCGTGCAAATGCAGGGAGACTTTGTCGAATGCGCGGCGGCGAGCCTAGGGCAACAGAAAGACGAGATCCGAAAATCTCGCCTTTTCTCACCTTGTCGCGGGCTAGCGTGACAGGATGCGCCGGCGCATCACCCCAGCCATCCCGAACACACCTGTGCCCAGCAAAAGCAGGGAGTTCGGCTCAGGCGTGACCCCGGTTGTCGTTGTGGGAGGCGAAACCACAGGGCCGCTGCCGATGCCAATCTGCGATGCATCCAAGCCCTGGGTGAAATCGAAGTACTGATCACCCGGTGTGTTGTCCAGCAGTTGGAAGTCGATCATGCCGGAACTGGAAGCGGCGCCCGACAACGCGGCATACAGCGAGGCCAGCTTCGCCGCATCCGTCGTCGAAAAGAAGCCGGTGTCGAGGATGTTGTTTCCAAAGCCGGCGCTATACCCGTTGTTGTTGCCCGAGGCGTTGCCGAGGCCGTCCGTCTCTTCAGTAGTAACGTTGCTGAAGTTGCCTATGGAGACACCATTGCTCGTCGTCGGTTCATCGCTTACCGAGCCACCCATCTGCCCAACGATCAGCGAGTTTTGGTTGTAGTCGAAATCCGGTGGCTGACTGTCCCCGTCATAAAGAGTGATCCTGAAGGAAGCCGAGGCTAGTCCTCCCCCTAACGCGCTGACGATGGACGAGGTGATCCCACTTTGCTGCGCAAAGATCAGATACGTGGGAGAAGAGGCTAAATTTTCGTTGCCGATGAACTCCTTGCTGGCCGCCACCTGCGCCACCACACGGTTCCCGTTCTTGCCGATGAGGTCCGTGACAACTCCGCCGACCGCCGATACCGTGGAAGGCAGAACGCCCCCATTAGGTGACTTCTGTGTGAAGGAATCTGCGTGGGCCAGGGACGCTGTAGTTATGCAGAGCGCCCCAACGATTGCTGCGTGAAGTTTCATAAAAACTATTCCTCTCTCCGGCTGTCAGGGTCGCAAGACGTGACGCCGGCCGCCTCTCGCGTTATGCACACGGAGGGTTGATCCTGAGTTTTGGAAAGTCGCCGCTGAGCTTGATAGGCAGACTGACAGGAATCGCCCACCGTTCTAAATCGCAGAACGTCGGACGATCGGGCTACTTGGCCTTGAGACAATCGGAGCTTACCAAGCGCCTAGCCCATGTTCAATGAAAAGAAAGGCTCTGCCGTCTTCAGCCGACACAGGCTTCTCCTGGAAAGCATGCCCACCCAAACTCCCTGCTGAGGCAGCACTGCTCCCTTCCTATCGACTACGCCACCCCCGCCAGCTGCCGCAAGACATACTGCAAAATCCCGCCATGCTGGTAGTACAGAATCTCTTGGGGTGTGTCGATGCGAAGACTTATCGGGAACTCGATGGTCTGCCCCTCGGCGGTCGTCGCGGTCACCGTCAGGTTCTTGCCATTGGCAAAGCCTCCCTCCAGCATCGCCCGTAACTGCCCCGGCTCACCCAGCGTGAACAGCTCTTCGCCGGTCAGGCCATAGCTCTCCGCGCCCTCACCCTGCTGGAACTGCAGCGGCAGAATGCCCATGCCCACCAGGTTCGAGCGATGGATGCGCTCATAGCTCTCGGCAATTACAAAGCGAATCCCCAGCAGCTTCGGCCCCTTCGCCGCCCAGTCACGGCTCGAGCCCGATCCGTACTCCTTGCCGGCCAGGATGCACAGCGGCACCCCCCGCTCCGCATAGGCCACCGAGGCGTCATAGATCGACATCCCTTCACCCTGCGGCAACAAGCGCGTCACGCCACCCTCCGTACCTGGAGCCAGCTTGTTCCGCAGCCGCACATTCGCAAACGTGCCGCGCACCATCACCTCGTGGTTGCCGCGCCGGGAGCCATAGCTGTTGAACTCGAACTGCGGCACGTCATGCTCACTTAGGTACTCTCCCGCCGGCCCCCTGGCCTTGATGTTGCCCGCCGGCGAGATATGGTCCGTCGTGACTGAGTCGCCCAGCCACGCCAGGCAACGCGCATTCGCAATGTCCTCCACCGGCTTGGGCGTCGCGGGCATGCCGTCGAAGTACGGCGCCTGCCGGATGTAGGTCGAGTCCGCCTCCCATCCATACGTGTCCCCTGAGGGAAACTGCAGCGCCTGCCAGTTCGCATCGCCATCGCTCACGGTCGCATACTGCGCCTGGAACATCGCGGAGTCGATGTTCGCGTGCACCGCATCCGACACCTCTTTCTGCGTCGGCCAGATGTCCTTCAGGTACACGTTCGCGCCATAGTGCCCACGACCCAGCGGCTCATTCGCAAAGTCGTGTTCGATGTGACCGGCCAGCGCATACGCCACCACCAGCGGCGGGCTCATCAGGTAGTTCCCCCGTACCTCCGGCGAGATCCGGCCCTCAAAGTTCCGATTGCCGCTCAGCACGCTCACGGCCACCAGCCCATGCTCCTCGATCGACTTCGACACATCCTCCGGCAGCGGCCCCGAGTTCCCGATGCACGTCGTGCAGCCGTAGCCCACGACGTCAAAGCCCAGCTTGGTCAGCGGCTCCATCAGCCCCGAGCGGTTGTAGTAATCCGTCACCACGCGCGACCCCGGTGCCAGCGACGTCTTCACCCACGGCGGCGTCTTCAGCCCGGCCTCCACCGCCTTCTTCGCCAGCAGACCCGCCGCCATCATCACGTAGGGGTTGGACGTATTCGTACACGACGTAATCGCCGCGATCACGATCGATCCATCGCGCAAATACCTGTCCGGATCCACCCCAAAACGTTGCCCCACGCTGCGGATCGGTTCCAGCACCGCCGTCGTCACTGACCCGTCCTCAACCGCCCTGGCCGCAAAATCTGAAGCCCCCGTCAACCCGCCGGGTGCCCCATCTTCGCCGGCAGCACCGGGTGCCCCATCTTCGACGGCAGCACCGGGTGCCCCATCGTCGCCGGCAGCTCTATCGCCGGCTAAGGTGGGCTTCACTGAAACCAACGGAGCCACTCCCTCCACCGGCGTCACCGGTTGCGCGGCATTGGCCATCACCGTCGCGGCGTCCGTGCTCGCATGGACACCGGTGATCACCTCGACCACTGCAGGCACGGGGGGAAACGCCTGTCCACTTCCGGAGGTCACATCGCCCGTCTCCGACACATGGCCGCCCTCACCCTCCCAGCGCACCATCTGCCGCTCCGCCCTGCGGTTCGCGCCGGCGGCGATCAACGTCGGGAGCACCTTGCGAAACGCCTGGGGAGCCTGCGATAGCAACACCCGATCCTGCGGCCGCTTCGGCCCGGCAACGCTCGGCTCCACCGTCTCGAGATCCAGTTCCAGCAGCGCCGAGTACTCGGCCTCCGGCGCGTCCGCTGTATGAAACAACCCCTGCGCCCGGTAATACGCCTCCACCAGCGCGATCTGCTCTTCGCTGCGCCCGGTCAGACGCAGGTAGTTCAGTGTCTCGGCATCCACGGGAAAGATCCCGCACGTCGCGCCGTACTCCGGTGCCATGTTGGCGATCGTCGCGCGATCGGCCAGCGGCAGCTCGCTGATCCCCGGCCCAAAGAACTCCACAAACTTGCCCACCACGCCCAGCTTGCGCAGGCTCTCGGTCACCGTCAGCACCAGGTCCGTCGCCGTCGCGCCCTCGCGCAGCTTACCCGTCAGTCGGAAACCCACCACCTGCGGCACCAGCATGCTCACCGGCTGCCCCAGCATCGCGGCCTCGGCCTCAATACCGCCCACACCCCAGCCCAGCACACCCAGCCCATTCACCATCGTGGTGTGGCTGTCTGTGCCAACCAAAGTATCCGGGTAAGCCAGCACCTCACTCCCTGACTCGCTCACTCCCTCACTCGTCGTCGTAAACACCACCCGCGCCAGGTACTCCAGATTCACCTGGTGACAGATCCCCATCCCCGGCGGCACTACCGAGAAGTTGCGAAATGCCGTCTGTCCCCACTTTAAAAAGGCATACCGCTCGCGGTTGCGGCTGAACTCCAGCGCCGCGTTCAGGTCATACGCATTCTTCGTGCCGTACTCATCCACCTGCACGGAGTGATCGATGACCAGCTCCACGGGTACCAGCGGATTGATCTTCTCCACCTCCGCCGGTCCGCCACCCAGCGCCTTCATCGCATCGCGCATCGCCGCCAGATCCACGATCGCCGGTACGCCGGTAAAATCCTGCATCAGCACCCGCGCCGGCATGTAGGCGATCTCGCGCGACGGCTCTGCCTTGGGCTGCCATGTCGCCAGAAACCGTATGTCTTCTGCGGTGACACTCACGCCGTCCTCACGGCGCAGCAGGTTCTCCAGCAGCACGCGCAACGAGAAGGGCAGCTTTGACAGTTGGAGGCCGTCGATCTTCCGCTCCAACGCCGCAAGCTCGAAAAAACGCAGCGTTCTGTTCCCCGACGACAGGGTCGCCGCGGCGTCAAAGGTGTTCGGGTGCTGGATCGGTGTGCTGGCCATAGATATCTCCTCGTTCGCCCATCCGGCGCATCGCCGGGGAACGTCTTGCGGCACCCGGCTCAGCGCAAAGCGAGCCACGGGCACGGGTCAAAAGATCACTTTTGAGTAAGGCGGGAAGGGGCGCGGCAGGGACTTACCGGCCGCGATCGTGATGGCCGAGACGAAATCGCTTCAGGGTAGCGCGGCGCATGGCAACAGTTTACGGCAACCCAGTTCACGCGGGGAACGACTTCCGGAGGACATCCGGGTCATTACCGACGTGCGCCAGAGAATCGGTCCGCTGTCCTGGGTCGCCGCATCTGAACCTGCATTGGAAGGTTGCCGCCCGGCTGTTTGCGCGGTATGAAGGAAGGCACCATGAACGATACGACGAATTTCCACAAAACGCTGCGCGCAGCGGCTTATGCCGGCCTCGCAGGGGCTCTCAGCCTGTCGATTGCGGGTTGCAAAAGCAAGGACCAGGCACCGGTGATCACCGGTAACGACCCTGCCGCGGCCAATGTGGCTCAGCCGTATACCGGCGGCGACACCGGTGGCTACGCCAACGGCCAGACGCAGGTTCTCGGCCAAAGCCAGTCCTCCACGCCGGGGAGCAGCTCTGAAAGCTACGAAAGCCAAACGCCCGCGCCCATTGTGCGCCACCGCGCCACCGCGAGCGCGCCGGCACAGTACTACCCCGTCCCGCAGGCAAACTCCCAGGCAAGCTATCAGACGCCGCAGGGTAGCTATGACCAGGGTCAGGGCTACGCGCAGGCTACGCAACAGGGCTATGCCCAGGCCCCGCAAGGAAATTACGGCGGGAACTACGACCCGAATGCCTACAACGGGGGATACGGCGATGCCGAGGCCGCCGGCGAAGAAGCGCTTGCCGAGGCCGATCAACCCCCGCCGCCACTGCCCGAATACGACCAGCCCCCCGCTCCGGAGGACGATTATCTCTGGACGCCCGGCTACTGGAACTACGTCAACACCGGCTACTACTGGGTGCCCGGTGCCTGGGTCGCGCCACCCTTCTACGGTGCCCTCTGGACCCCACCCTACTGGGGCTATGAGCGCAACCGCTACATCTGCCACCACGGCTACTGGGGCCCTCACGTCGGCTACTACGGTGGCGTGAACTACGGCTTCGGCTACATCGGCTTCGGCTACTTCGGCGGCTATTGGCAGAACCGCAACTTCTACTACAACCGCGCGGTGACCAACGTGAACATCAACAATGTCCACAACGTCTACAACCGCACCGTGATCTACAACAACGTCACCTATGGCGCGCGCCCCGACAACCGCATCAGCTACAACGGCGGCCGTGGCGGCCTTAACGTGCAGCCGCGTCCGCAGGAACTGGCTGCGATGCGGGAAGCGCACTACGCTCCTGTAGCCGCGCAGCGCGACAACCGGCTCGCCGCCGCAAATAACCGCGCGCAGTTCTTCAATGCCAACGGCGGTCGTCCCGCGCAGGCCTTCGCTGGCCGCCCGGTAGGCAACGTGCGCGCCATCGCTGCCACGCCGCAGGTCCAACCTTTCAATCATCCGGCCGTATTCAACCAGCCCAATCAGCCAGGCGCAAACAACAACCTACGGCCCGGCATTGCCGGTCAGCCTGCAGGAAATGTAGCTCGGCCCGGCTTCAACCAGCCTGTAGCCAATAATGCCGCTCGACCCGGTACAGTCAATGGACCCGGCTTCAACGGCAACCGCCCGGCGAACGCAAATCAGCCAGGTGGGTTGAACGGCAATCGGCCAGGGGCCATCAACCGACCCGGCGTCGTCAATCAGCCAGCCGGCAACAACGCACGCCCAACCGTTCCCAACCAGGGAGGCAATGGACGCCCTGGCACGTTCAACCGCCCGGGAACGCCGTCTCAGCCGGCCGTGAACAACACACGGCCAATAGCTCCCAACCAGGTCGGCAACGGACGCCCTGGCGTAGCCAATCGTCCGGAATCCACACCCCTGCCGGCACCAGCCAACAACCATGGCAATCGGCCAGGTGCCACCAACCAGCCCGCATTCAACAACAGTCGACCTGCCGAGGTCAGCCGACCCAACCCAACGCCCCAGCCCCCCGTGCAGGCGCGGCCGAACCTTCAGGCAGGACGTCCGCAGACAGCAGGACAGGTGCAGACCCCTTCCCGCTTCGAGGGGCAGCGGCCCGCCGCAACGCCTGCTCCCGCACCGGCTCGGCCGCAGGTAGCTGCTCCTCGGCCTGCCGCTCCGGCCCCGGCCGCAGCGCCCCACGTCGAAGCGCCTCGTGGTGGCGGTGCCCAGCCACACGGAGGCGATCACCCTCACGGACGATAGCTCGCTCTCAACCATGAAGCGCGAGGCTGAGCCTCGCGCTTCTTTTTGCCTTGATATGGCGTCCGCAAGCCGTTCCACCTCCCCACGCATCCTTCGGGCGTCACTTGCTCCCTCAAAGGTGGCATAAACCTTTCCACCGGTTTTGCCGATAGTGGAAGCATGCACTTTCCGCTTCTCTCGCCGAAGCCCAAGCAAGCGACCCAACCGTTGCCGGTGCTTTGTGTGCCGTCTTCCTTTTGTCTACGCTGTCCCATCGAGCAACGCGAAGCCATCTGCTTCTTCAAGCGCACAAAACCAGCCTGACGCACTGTTGGTCTCACCGGCTCGACCTCAGGAGCTCCAACCGCTTACTTGAATTGAGGAAGGTGCTCCAGATCCGTATCCGGCACGGGCTCCAGGGCACCGCCGGCCTTGATCCAGGCCTTCAACCCACCCGCAATCACCTTGGTCTTGCAGTCTTCCTTCTCAAGCGCCTTGGCGACGCGGACACTCGTGGCATCGCGAGCGCACGAGCAGTAAAGGTAAATGTCGCACTCCGGGGCCATAAACTCCCGCAGGGCCGCAAGCTCTTCCCGCAGCCGGTTCGGCTCAACCCGTATCGAGTTCTTGATGCGCTGCATGCCGGAGTCGTAATACCCATGCGATCGAACGTCCGCGATGACCACAATGCGATCCCGTGACTCCGCTTGCAGGTTCGCATGCAGCTCCGCGGCAGCGACACGCTCCACGGCAGTGAACCTTGTATCGCGCACGTAGCTCATCACCAGCCAGAGCGCATACAGCAACAGCATCGCACCCAGCATCAAGGCCCCGATGTGGCCAAGTCGCTGCACCAGGGCAATCGTCTGTCGCAGAAACGGCGCAAAGACAAACCCCGTCAGCGCCCACGCGGAAACGTATAGCGTCGCTCCCAGCAGATCCAGTCCCAAAAAGCGGCTGGCCGGCAGGTTCAGACTTCCGGAAAGCGGTGCAGCCACCGTGCTCAACCCCGGAATGAACTTCGCGAAGATCAGCGTCTTCGGGCCACGCCGATAAAACGAGTTCGCCGACCCAAAGATGCATGTCTCCGGATTCAAACTGACCCGGCACAACCCCGCCAATAGCCACCAGCCCGTAAGGCGTCCGCCCGCATATAGCAGGCTGTCCCCGCAGACCGCCGCCAGAACCGCGCAAAGAATCACCGTACCGAGATTCAGACCCGCTCCATGCGCGGAGGCGCCCGCCACCAGCAGCACCACCGAGGCAGGCATCGGCAGACCGCAGGCACCCAGGAAAAGAATCACCGCGGTTGCAGCATAGGCATGGTGGCCTACAGCGGCCAACAGATTCATGACGTACCAGCCCCCGAAACCTTGCGGCTCACATTGCAGTGATCTTCTTTCCTCAGATGCGCCGAACGTCCCCTACGGCTCCGATGTCTCGCCACAGGCCTCCAGCTTTCGCGAGTCTGGCCCGGCTACCGCGCCTGGCAGCGTTCTAGAACCTCAGCCGCGCGCCTAATTCAATCGTCCTCTCACGGCTCAGCCCTGTCGTGGAAGAAAGCGCCGATCCAAATGCCGGCGTGCTCAGGCCCTCCGCAGCCACCGTCGCCGCGTCCTGAAATACTAGCGGCGTCATGCCCCCCACGCTGCCGGCCGCGCCCGGCAAGAACGCCCGTGTCTCCACACGCGACAGGCTCACCGTATTCAGCACGTTGAAGGCATCGGCCCGCAGCTCCAGCCGCCACGCGCTCTCCCCTTCTCGCCCAAACGTGACCTCCCGCGACGCCCGCACGTCCAGCTTGCTCCGCATCGGCAGCCGCAAAGTATTCCGTCCCACAGTCGGCAGATAGGTCGCTCCGCCTGACCCATTGATCGACTCATGTCCCCCGCTCAAGCGCGTCCCGCCAAAGATCACGTAGCTGTACGGCGCGCCGCTGCCCGCGCGACCGATCGCCGCCACGCCCCATCCTCCGAGCAACTGCCGCGCCCACTCCCCACCGCCCCGCTGCCAGGTGCTCCGATATGTCAGGGCTCCTGCCGTCTGCCACGGCCGGTCCAGGCTCGACCGCGCCTTGTCATACCCATTCATAAACGGGTCGAACTGCCCATCCTGCCGCGGCGTCGCGCCCAGCAGCGGCCCGTAGTCGATCGCCTTGGAGAACGTATAACCCCCGCGAGCCCCCCATCCATGCCACGGCCGCAGGATCGCCTCCGCCGTTCCGCTGTGATAGGTCGCGTTCGCATTCGACTCGATCGCCGTCACCGGCCCAAACTTCGTCGTCCGCCGCGCCGTGTACAGCGGTACGCGAAAGCTCTGCCCCGTCCACAACCCCGGCCGGCCATCGCCACCCTGCACCAAGTAACTCGCCGTACCGGTGCTCGGCGCGATGTTCAGGTCCGTCGTCTCCGGCAGCTGCGTCGCCCACGCCGTTGCATACTCGCCCCGCAGGATCATCCGCCCCAACTCCCGTTCTAGGGTGAACGACGCCCGCTGCACCGCCGGCAACCGGAACCGCTTACTGAACACGGTGATTGCCCCGGTCTGCGCCACCTCCGCCACGCCCGCCGGCGCGTACTGAAAGGAGCACGGGTACCCAAAACCCTGGTTGGCCACCTGCGGGCAGGCGGTCTCCACTGTCGGCGTAATCCGGATGCTGGTCGTCGATCGCACGGTGCCCGTATCGGTCAGCGCCGCATTCAACGTCGCCCCGGGCAGCCGCCCAAAGAACATCCCATAGCCGGCCTGCACCGTGAACCACGCCCCACGCCGCCCACTCGTGCT
>CAXTGE010000030.1:13646-15318 GCA_964243645.1 uncultured Acidobacteriaceae bacterium
ACCTCCGCCGAACCCGGCCCCGGCGTCTCCGCCTCGACATCCCGCGCCAGTTGCCCACGAAGTTCGTTGGTCCACCGCGGCCCCAGCACATGCACCCACCGCACCGTACCCGCATCGCCCTGGATGCCGCTCGTCCCCACACTGCCCAGCGCCCGATCGATAACGCCCTCGGCCGTCTGTCCGCCCCCCGTCGCCGGGCTCGCCGAGCGCAGCCCCGCGTAGCTCACGCTCACCCGGTCCCACCGTCCCGGCGACCAGTCCACGCGCCCAAAACTCAGCCTGTGCGATCCCCGCAGGCTCTGCGGCCCGGAAAGCCCACTCAGATACCCCAGCGCCGCGGCAATCTCCCCCATCTTCACGCCGCGATTGGCCAGCAGCGCCCGTCCCGAATTCAATAACTCATAAAATCCTGCCGTCTCCGGTGAGGAAAACAGCGTCTGCAGCCGCTCCCGCGCCTCAACCGTCCCAAACACACCTAACCGGCCGCGCTCGCCCCACCCAGGCACCCTCACAGGCAGACCCGCTGCCACACCAAACTGCAGCTGCGAGTCCGCCGGGCGCGCCAGCGCCGCGCTCACCGCACCCGCGTTGTAGCTGGTCACGACGGCATACGGGTTCACCGCGCCCCACGCCGCCTCACGCGCCTGAAAGAACGCATCCCCATGCAGCCCCGACCGTGACCGCGCATCCACCCCCCGCGACGCGACAGTGACGGTCCCACCTGCCGCCCCGCCGGTCTGCGCTGAATACGTCCGAGGCGTAGTCCGCAGCCGACCCACCGCGCCCTCCGCGAACCCCGAGCCCGCCCGTGCACCGCCGAGCGAGGCACCCCTTGGTCCCGACCGGAATCCCTGCTCTGCCGGCAGGCCATCCACCGCCTGGCGATTCTCTACCACCGGCAACCCATCGAAACTCATACCCGTTGCCGCCGACCCGGTCTCCCGTTCCTCGCGGACACTGGCCGTCTCCTCGCCGTCCGTCGCATCCTGCGCGGTACCCCCACCCGCCAGCGTCGTGTCCCGCGCCGCCGAAGACACCTCCGCCAGAATCTCCCACTCCCGCCCCGGCACGGGCAGCTGCTCGGCATCATCACCTGGCGCAGGAAGAACAGCCGCTCCAACACGCCCAGAGGGCTTACCCCGAAAGGCACCTCCAACCGTCGCCGGGGATATCACTCCCTTCTCCCCGCTCGCGGTCAACTCCATCCGTTCCGGCCCGTCCCGCAAGCGCAGCTGGACATCGGCAACCTCGCCCGCCTCCACCCGCAGCCGTACCGATCCCACCCACATGGGCATCATTGGCAGCCGCACCGACGCCACATACTCCCCAGGCGAAAGGCTCAAAAACCCAAACAGGCCACCCCCATCCGTCGCCGCCACCACACCCTGCCCCGTGTCCGCCGAGACCAGCCGCACCGCCCCACCGGCCAGCCGCTCACCGCGCGCATCCCGCAGCTCCCCCCGCAGCACGGCACCGCCCGAGGTCTGCGCCCACCCCGGGCACACGCCGGCCCACGCCACCCAGAGCAGCGAGACCCACACCAGCCATCGCCGCAGCGCACATGCACCCAATCCGCACTCCGCCCCGGGTGCCTCAGCCGGGGCTCCTGACGACGCAACAGGAGAACGTAAGATTTTGGGCACGTCCCCGCACCCGCCCCCAGCCTACAAAC
>CAXTGE010000030.1:15418-16556 GCA_964243645.1 uncultured Acidobacteriaceae bacterium
TTGTTCGCCAGCACATTAGGGACAGCCGCGGTTCCGTTGGTCACGTTGTACGCGTTCATGCTGCTCACGCCGGTCTGGTTCAGGTGGTTGGCGATGTTGAAGCTCTCCGCCAGCAACTCCACCTCGCACCGGTCGGCTACCCGGAACCGCTTCGAAATCCGTGTATCCAGAATCAGCTCGCGCCGGAACTGGAAGATGTTGCGATCCGTGCCCGGAACCCGTGCCGTACCGGCCGTGCCATTCAACCCACCCGACGTGCTCGCCGACCGGTATACCGTGCCACCCGCCGCCGCGCAGGCCACGCCCAGCACGCAGCCGTTATCCAGCACCGGGGTAAACGTCCCACCCAGCCCCGCCGAATACGGTGCCCCGTTCTGCCCGCTGAAGCTCGGCGAGATCTCGTAGTTGTTCAGCAGGTAGCCCAGCACCCCATGGTATGCCGACGGCGTGTTGTACACCGCATACGCCACCAGCCGGTTCGGTATGTTCTGGTTGGAGTTGCCATACTCCAGCCGCAGGTTATACGGGTCCAGCACGGAGTTCGTGTTGCTGAACGTCGTGTTGTTCTCGCCGTAGTCCAGCGCATGCGACCACGTGTAGTTGGCATTAAACGTCAGGTTGCGCGTCGCCCGATGCTCGATCTGCGCGACAAACCCCTCGTAGTTCGAGTTCACGCCGCTGAAGATATCCGTCGTCGATCCAAACGCCGTGTTCAGACGATTCGTATAGAACGGAATCTTCACCTGCGACGGCGCAAACGGCCCGCCCGCCCCGATGTTGTACGTCACGGACTGCGTAGCCGGGGCAATGTTGGTATCCACATAGTCCGGCAAGCGCCGTCCCAAGGCCGCAAGCCACGTCAGGCTCAACGTCGTCTTCCATCCCAGGTCCTGTTGCAGCGTCAGATCCGCCTGGTGCACCTCGGGCATCTTGAAGTTGTTGTCGAAATAGATCACCGCCGTCGAAGCCGCATTGGCCTTGAACGTGGTCGGATCCAGGATGCGTGGGAACGATGGCGCCGTCACGTTCACACCATTCACCGTACCCAACACCGTGTTGCTGTTGCTGGCCGTCACCTGGCTCTGGCCCGCCGTGCTGCCCGTCTGTGCCAGCGCGTTGTAAATCGTCGAGTTCTGCA
>CAXTGE010000030.1:16656-25347 GCA_964243645.1 uncultured Acidobacteriaceae bacterium
TCCTGCACGAAGCCCGCGTAGTCGGCCGTCTGGAACTCAAAGCCAAGCGGCCCAAAGCCCTGCTGGTACGAGCTCCAGCACTCCTGCGTATGCGTCGTGAAAGAGTTCGTCCCACATCCATTCGCAACGTTCTGGTCGGTGAAATAGGCCACAAACGGCGAATAGTTCTGCGTGCCCGCACCCGGGGCGGACAGGTTGCCATAGGTGTATCCACCGAAGATAGCCGTCAGATTCTGGCTCAGGTCATTGGTGTGCAGGTACTCAAAGCCATACTTCAGGCTGTGGTTCCCCTTCACCTGGTTGATCGTGTCCGAGATCTCCCAGCGACGCTCATCCGGATACGCCGGCCGATTCAGAAACGTCGCCGTGCCGAACTGGAACGCATTGGTAATGCTCACATCCGGTGGAATCTGATAGGGGTTCGTGTACCCCTTCGCTGGCCCCGACGCAACGTTATCCAGCACCGAGTCCTCGTACGAGGTGGGCACCTGGTTGTACTCGTACTCGAAGTCACGCCCGTACTGGTAGCGCAGCTCGTTGCTCAGCGTATTCGTCAGCACTGTATCCAGCTTCACAATGCCGAAGGTGTCCTTCACGAAATCGTTGCCATAGCTCGCCACGCCGTAACTTTGCGTGGCGCTCGTTTGAATGCCCGCCGGTGAGGTCCAGCGCAGCCGGTTCAACTCGGCCGTCACATGATTTTTGGTATTCACCTGCCAGTCGATCTTCGGAAAGAAGATGTACTGATCGCCCGTACGCGGCGTCTCGCCCGTAATGGACGTCAGCCCCGCAATACCGTTCGTATACGTGTTGGATGCTGCGGTGTACTGGGTCGAGGTCACCGCCGCCAGGCTGTTCAGCTTGTTCAGATTCACAGCCAGCTGGCACACCGCCCCGCCTGCCGTATTCATGTTGGTTCCCACACATGTTCCATTGGTCCCCGGAGCCGCCGCCGGCACCGAAGCAAAGAAATACGTCGCATTGCCGAACGACGTCACCCCCGGAAAGTTCCGCAGAAAGCGATCGAACGCAAAGAAGAAGAACAGCTTGTCCTTAATGATCGGCCCACCGATACCGATGCCCATCTGCTTGCGCCAGTCCTTCGGCTTAAACACCACGGGGTTATAGACCGGCGAACCTGCCGCGGTCGTCCCTGTCTGCGTAGCCTTTGTCGTGAAAGGATTCTCCGCACCCCACCCAGCATCGCGATCAAAGAAGTACGCCTCGCCATGCAGTGCATTGGTGCCCGACCGCGTCACCGCATTCACCACGCCACCCGCCGAGCGGCCATACTCCACCGAGTAGTTCGACGTGTTCACCTGAAATTCCAGAATCGAAGCCTTTGCCGTCGAGTACCCCACCCGCGTCCGCCCGCGCTCCTCGGAAAAGAACGCCTGGTTATCGTCCTCACCGTCAAACTGCACGTTGTTCAGCAGCGTCGACTGCCCACGAAAGCTCAGCAGCCCAAACCCGCCGCTCTCCACCACACCCGGCGTCAGCAGCGCATACGAGCTCCACCGATAGTTGTTCACCGGCACATCCTCCAGCACCTTCAGCCCGATCGTGTTCGAAAAGTCGTTGGTCTCCGTGTTCACTGCAGGCGTCTCGGTCGTCACCTCCACGACCTCGCTGCTCCCCGCCGGCGCCAGCCTCGCATCCAGGTTCGTCAGCGACCCCACGGTCACTTCCACTTTCGGCGCGGAAAACGCCGCAAAGCCACCCGCCGTCACCCGCACCGTGTACAACCCCGGCTGCAACCGGATTGCCCGAAAGAACCCCGCAGCATCCGTAGTCAGCGTCTGCTCCGCATTCGTCCCGTTGTTCCGGACAACCACCGCCGCGCCCGAAACCACCGCGCCGCTGCCATCCTGCACCGTGCCGCCAATCGCCCCATCCACCGCCGACTGTGCCCACACCATCGTGGGTGCCAGGGCAGCCACCGCCGCACCCGCCCACATGCCTCGAAACGACCGCTTCATGCCCGACTCCTAAACGCAACTCACACAGGAGGCAGGCGCACAGCCGCAACCGAGACAGGAGATCACCTCGTCACGCCAAGTCCTTAAGCCCTAACCCATGTAGAACCCCAGCCTCGCACCCCGCTGTGAACCAGCCATGAACCCTCCACGAACGCAACATCAACAACCCACCCCAACCGACCTCAAAATCCCCCACTCAAAACTCAAAACTGAACGGACCCACGCACCCGTCCCACCGCCCCCACGCCACCGCCGACCGCTTCATAGCCAACCGCCCCACCGCCAACGCTTCTAAGCCGACCGCTTCATCGCCGACCGCTTCATCGCCGACCGCTTCATCGCCAACGCGCAGCGCCAACCCGCCCGCTACACTAAAGAAGTGTTCATCGATGAAGCGCGCATCCGAGTCAAAGCCGGCGACGGCGGCAACGGCGCCATGGCCTTTCGCCGCGAAAAATTCGTTCCCCGTGGCGGCCCGTCCGGCGGCGACGGCGGCCACGGCGGCGACGTCCTCATGCGCTCGTCCCTCAGCCACAACACCCTCGTCCACTTCCGCTTCAACCCCGAGTGGAAGAGCCAGCGCGGCGGCCACGGCCTCGGCTCCAACATGTCCGGCTACCGCGGCGAGTCCATCACCCTCAACGTCCCCGTCGGCACCGTCCTCTACGACCACGAAACGGACGAGCTCATCCACGACTTCGCCACCCCCGACGACGAGTTCGTCATCGCCCGCGGCGGCCGCGGCGGCCGTGGCAACCAGCACTTCGCCACCTCCACCCACCAGGCCCCCCGCGAGCACGAGCTCGGCCGCACCGGCGAAGAACGCTACCTCCGCCTCGAGCTCCGCCTCCTCGCCGACGCCGGCCTCGTCGGCTTCCCCAACGTCGGCAAATCCACGCTGATCTCGCGCCTCTCCGCCGCCCGCCCCAAGATCGCCAACTACGCCTTCACCACCCTCGAACCCAACCTCGGCGTCGTCCAGGTCGGCGACGCCCCCTACGACCTGAGCTTCACCGTCGCCGACATGCCCGGCCTCATCGAAGGCGCCCACCTCGGCGCAGGCCTCGGCGTCCAGTTCCTCCGCCACATCGAGCGCACCGCCATCCTCGTCCACCTTGTAGACGTCTCCGACACAGCCATAGGCACGGCCCCCGAACCCAAAACCTCCGCCACCGCCCTCGCCCCCTTGTCATCCCGCAGCGGAGCGGAGGGATCTGCTTCCCCCGGCGACGACGAAGTCGAGCCAGACCATTCACTCCTCACTCCTCACTCCTCACTCCCCACCCTCGAAACCGCCGACCCCGTAGAAAACTACCGCGTCATCACCAACGAGCTCCGCAGCTTCGACCCCTCCCTCGCCGCCAAGCCCACCATCATCGTCGCCGCCAAGATCGACGCCGCCAACCCCGCCAAGCTCAAAAAGCTCAAAGCCATGGCCGCCCGCCGCAAGCTCCCCTTCTTCGCCATCTCCTCAGTAACCGGAGAAGGCATCGAGCCCCTCAAATACGCCATAGCGGAGCGCGTCGCAGAACACCGCAAAGCCAACCCCCTCCCCCTAGAGCCAGAGCCAGCCATCCACAAACCCGCCAGAGTGAAGCCCCACTTCCCCCCACCCCCACCCAAAGTCAGCGGCAGCAAAGCGCACTAACAAAGAAACTAAGGAAAAGCCCACCTCGAATTGAGGTGGGCTGGAGTACAGGAAGCTACGTCTAGAACTCCAGGCGAAGCGCCCCCTGGAGAACGCGGTTAGTGTACCCATTTGCGCCACCTGAGATTTGCCCAAAGTTGCTACTCGACGCGATATTGGCACCTGAGTTTCCGTAGGTTGGGTGGTTGAGAACGTTAAAGGCATCCGCGCGGAACTTTAGATTAAGCTTGTCGTCTGGTAGGATCGCGAATCGTTTGGCCAGTCCTGCGTCGAATTGGAAGGCGCCTGGAGCACGGAAGTCATTGCGCTGGCCGATTTGAAGGCCAACTGGCCCGGAGAAGTCAGCGAAAGCCTTTGCAGGATTGGTAAACTGGACATAGCTTCCGTTCTGTTTGTTGACGACGGCTTTGAGATCTCGCTTATTAGTTCCAGTAAAGATGGCAGGGGCGTCATTGGCGTAACCTGCGACGAAAGCGTCTGAGAAAACATTGAGTACGCCTCCAGTGCGATAGGTCGGGATCCCTGAAACAGTCCAACCACCTATCGCTTCATCGAGCCAGCGAGGATCATTGGCGAAGAATTGACGGCCTCGTCCTACGGGCAAGTCATAGATGAAGTTTGCATTGAAGTTTTGGGTTACGTCAAAATCGGAGTTACCACGGCACTCACGAACACGGGTAGCGTCGCAGAGAAATCCATAGCCGCCAAATGCAATGGAGTTGGCCACAAGGGAGGTGTTGTCGATCGAGTGCGACCATGTGTAATTCGCGTCGAACTGAAGGCCGTTTGAGTAGTTCTTACTAAGGGTTACAAGCAGGCCATTGTAGCTGGAAAAGCCCTTGTTAGTGATGAAGGTGTTCTCGGACAGTTGCGAGGCCATACCGACGTTGGTGGGCAGGAACGGATAGCCGTAGTAGTAGGAGTAATACGCAAGTGACTGAATAATATCAGCCATGTCACCTCGGGTACCCAGGATACCCGCAAGACTACCCACCAGAGAAGTGTTGTTAGCAAAGCGGAAGGATTTACCAATCCCCGGTTGGAGGACGTTCTCGAACCAGGGTTGCGGAGTAAGACCGGTCGATGAGTTCGGGTCCCCTCCGTTTCGTTCCTGGACCTCAAGTCCAGCGAAAGCCTGGGACATCATCTGTGTTCCAGTCGGGTCGGGATTATCGATGAGCTGAGAGGCATCGACTTGCGCAAGGAGCCGTCGCCCCAGCCGACCGGCGTAGTTCATCTTCAGCAGAAAGTGATTTGGCAGTTCGGTCTGAAAGCCCGCGTTGAGAGCAATGGAGTAGGGATCCTTGAGTGTCGGGTCAATGGTGGTGTTGAAGGTACTGAGGGGAAGGCCATAAGGGGTACCGTTGCTGTCGATGTAGGGCGTATACGGCTTGGTGATGACGGGAGCGGATGGAAGCAGGGACGAACTATAGGAGAGATTGGGGCCAATACGTGGATCTACTGCAAGCGATGCAGCGGCACCTGCGGATGAACCAAATTCGTTGGTATTTGAACTCTGGAAGATGTAGGAGGATTGATCCTGGATGAAGTTAATGGCATTGATGACGGTACGGTCGTAGACGAGACCGGCGCCCAAGTTAAAGACTGTTTTCGGGGACCACGACGGATTGTAGGCAAAGGCCACGCGTGGTGCCAAATCTTTATATGACGGAGCATACAAATTGGGTCCGTTGTTGGCTTTTCCACCAAGCCGATAGCTGATGAGGGGGACGGAGCTAGGTCCCGAGAGACCCGCCGTACTCTGAGCAAGGCGCGCATTGAAGTAGTTGTCGAATGATCCCTTCTGATTGGGGCCGGTAGATAGATACTGAACCGACTCTTCACCGTGGGTTTCATAAGGAACCGAGTAAAGCATATAGCGCAGACCGTAGGAGACCGTAAGGTGTGGGGTCATTTTCCAGGTGTCCCCGACATAGGCTTCGGTCTCAAAAAAGCGATAGTTACGGTAGGATCCACTCCCTTGAGGAAAGGCTTGACCCTGGGCGTTGTAGACGAAGCCGGCACCGACTGCGCCAATCACACCGAGGCCGGCAGAGAAGAGCGAGTCATAGTCGTCAAGCGAGGTCTGGCCAGTGCCGATGTTCGCCGGCCGGACCGAGGCATCAAGTCCGGCATAAAGCGCGGTTCCAGATTGTCCGATAGTGATGCCATTGAAGTTGCTCTGGAGTAGGCTGTCGGTTTTGATGAACTTGAACGTGCCACCAGCCGTGATCGTGTGATGGCCCACCTGCCAGTTGAAATCGTCGCGAACCTCTGGGACAGGAATGCGGCGCTGCTGAGTTCCAGGACCGCCATAAGGACCGCTTATACCGGTGATGCCGAACGTATTAGGCCCGCTGGGATCGATCGTGGGGAAGCCGTACTTGGAGATGGTATCTCCGTAGTAGAACTGATTGACCTTGTTGGCGCCGATCTCCCACTCATGGCTGACAACGAAGCCATAGCTGCGGTCGGAGAACTGCGTGGTCGGGGCGTCGCCGGGGAACAGGGGTGCGGTATAGACGGCATTTTGCCTACCGATGGTGAAACGTCCGAAAATGCGCTGTTTCGTAGAAAGGTTATAGTCTATGCGGCCGACGTAGTCGATTCGATTGTTCGGTGTTGGAGCGGTGAAGGCAAAACCGCCCGTGTTGACACCATCTCCGTGGGTGAGGTCGTTGGAGTGAGGGTAGCGACTATTGATGAAAGTGAGCAGTCCAGCATCGAAGCCGATGCCTGCAGGATCGAGGGATGTTACCTGAGCAGAGCTAAGATTCCCGATGCATGTAGGCGTCGTATTCAAACGGCTGCCGTCGCTGCAGCCAGCGGCATTAGTAATATAGTTCAGGGTTCCGTTGCGGAAGGTATCAAGTGGAACCGTTGGATCTTGGGTGGCTGATTGCAGGATGCGAGAGTCGGCAACGTCAAAGAAGAAGAAGAGCTTGTCCTTTTTGATCGGGCCGCCGATGTTTCCGCCGAACTGATTTCGGATGAGAGCAGTGCGCGCGAGACCTAAATTGTTTCCGTACCAGGTATTTGAAGTGGTGTCAGTATTACGGTTGTACTCGTTGATGTTGCCGTGGAATGCATTGGTTCCGGATTTGGTAACGAGCTGGAACTGCCCTCCACTGCCGGTTCCGATGGCTGGCACCATTCCTGCAACGACACCGCGGAACTCCTCTACTGAATCGACGGGAGCTGCGGTGACGAGACCGAAGAGTGAGCCTGCGCCAAGATCATTGACGTCCATGCCGTCTACGGTGACTGAGCTCTGATCGGTGCGGGCGCCTGTGACCGAACCGCTATTCGCATCCACACCTGCCTGAAGATAGAAGAGAGTGGTGATGCCGCCGGAGCGATCCTGAACGGGTAACTCGTTCAGAACTTTAGGGTCAAGATTGTTCCCGATCGTCGCATCTGAAGTGTTGATTGTCTCTTCGTCAGAAGCGGCGGAAACAACGACGGTATCGCTGGTTCCGGCACCTAGGCGAGCATCCTGGGTTCGGGTGATGCCTACATTAAGGGAGACATTGCTGACGGTGACCGCAGCGAACCCAGGATGAGAGAACATGGCGGTGTAGCCGGGCGCAGGCGGAACGCTGGGGAAGCGGTAGGACCCGCGCGAGTCCGAAATAGCGCTAAATTTAACACCACTCTGGATATTGGTCAGAACGATCGTGACACCTGGGATGACAGCGCCGCTGTAATCGGTAACGACGCCTGTCATGGCCGCTGCGTCCTGGGCCAAGACTATGGCCGGATTCGAGAGCAGAAGAGTGAAAGGGCAGAGGAGGGCTAATCGTAGTTGCCGGTTCTGCATGCGGTGGAGCTCCTTAAGTGTGCGCAGCGGCGCAGATGAGTGAATCACCCGGTCCGGAAGTATTGTGTGCCGTTCCGTTTGGGTACGACACTTCTACTTTCCGCTTACGGGGCTTTTGGATCTAAGCTGGCTAGCGATATTTAGCGGCATGCAATTCAAAGGCCAAACGGCAAGATGGGTTAAAGTCGAATAATTCCAACGCGCAAACTGCGAGAGACCAGCCCATCTTTGTGTTCACGGATTCTCTCTCGTACGTACCTTCCATTTCCTGTAGGATCTCGCGGGCATGTAGGTGGGCCTTTTGAGCTACATATGGTCCAACTCCCCCAAATCGGAGTTGGGGTTGCCTAATGGCAGGTAGCCCACTCACTCCAACGGGGGAAGGAACGGGCCCTTAAAATGCGCAGGCTTCATCGCACCTGAGTGGGGGTCCGCTCTGCTGAATCCGGAGTCCCCGGACACCTGCTGGCTGGAGTGGAAAAGCTAGAGTGGAGGCGAAACCGCAAACTACTTGCCTTCCGTCACGGGGCAACGAAGGCCAAATCACAACCACAAACCACCACCTACCCTGCAAAAATCCGCAACCGCAACCGGAGTTTCGGCTCCCGCAGGCCCGGGGGCAGCGGCGCATACGTCGTCCCTGTGATCGCAGCCCAGGCCGCCTTACTGGCCGCCTCATCCTGCACACCGCTGTCGAGGTGGACGGCATCCAGCGTGCCATCCGGTCCGATAGCGATGCTGATCTCTGTCTCCGCCTTCCCCGCCGCAGCCGGAGGCAGCCAGTGCGCCCGCACATCGTCCATCAGGTGCATCAGGTACGGCTCCAGGTTCACCTTCCCCGTCTCCCCAAGCACCTCCACCTTCGCGTCCGCGTGTGCGCCACAGCCGGCGCGGCCTCCTGCGTCTGCACACTCAGGAGAGCAGGCAACCGACACTCGTAAGCAAAAAGAGGGTCAGGGCAAACACACGCAGTCTCATACTCCGCAGCCTAACGCGCTCCCGCACACCGCAGCTAGCACTAATCTACAGCTGGCCCACGCACTCCAGTAAGGGCGTAGTCGGGTAAGCTGAAGCTCTTCCTTCACCCCGCCACCGCTCCGGACGCCATCGCTACAACGAATTCAGCCATCCAAGATGCGCCTTCACCAGCACCGCCGTCCCGTGCGCAAACTCCTTGTACGCTGCCGAGCCCTCCTGCGACTCCTGCACGAACAAACCCTCATCCTTGTTGTGAATCTGCTTCA
>CAXTGE010000031.1:0-17031 GCA_964243645.1 uncultured Acidobacteriaceae bacterium
GAGAAGCTCGGCGTCAAGCCGGTCTTCAAGCTGGTGGACACCTGCGCGGCGGAGTTCGAGAGCTTCACGCCCTACCTGTATTCCTGCTACGACGAAGAGGATGAGGCGGCGCCGACGGCACGCAAGAAGGTCATCATTCTGGGCTCCGGTCCGAACCGCATCGGCCAGGGGATCGAGTTCGATTACTGCTGCTGCCACGCGGCTTTTGCGCTGCGCGAGGACGGTTACGAGACCATCATGATCAACTGCAACCCGGAGACGGTCTCGACCGACTACGACACCTCCGACCGGTTGTATTTTGAGCCGCTGACCTTTGAGGATGTGCTTGCGGTGTACCACCACGAGGCCTCCGCGGGTGCGGAGATCGGCATGATTGTGCAGTTCGGTGGCCAGACGCCGCTCAATCTCGCGCTGCCGCTCAAGGCGGCCGGCGTGCCCATCATCGGCACCTCGCCGGAGTCGATCGATCTTGCCGAGGACCGGAAGCGCTTCGGCAAGCTGCTCGAAGATCTGGAGATCCCGCAGCCCCCGGCAGCCATGGCCACCTCGGTCGAGGAAGCTCTGGCTGGAGCGCGCAAGGTCACGTATCCCGTGCTTGTGCGACCGTCCTACGTGCTCGGGGGACGCGCCATGGTCATCGCCTACAACGACGATGCCGTGCGCCGCTACATGACCACCGCAATCGAATACTCGCAGGAGCGCCCGGTGCTGATTGATCACTTCCTGGAGGACGCGCAGGAGGTCGACGTGGACGCCCTGTGCGATCGCGAGGACGTCGTGATCGCCGGCATCATGCAGCACATTGAGGAGGCCGGCGTGCACTCGGGTGATTCCTCCTGCGTGTTGCCCTCGGTCGATCTCACGCCGGAGGTGCTGGACACCATACGCACCTACACGCGCAAGTTGGCCCTGGCGCTGGACGTTATCGGCCTCGTGAATCTGCAGTTCGCGGTACAACGCGGCAAAGTCTTCGTCATCGAAGTCAATCCGCGTGCCTCGCGGACCGTGCCCTACGTGTCCAAGGCGACAGGAATCCAGCTGGCGAAGATCGCCTCCCGCCTGATGACAGGGCAACGGCTCCGCGATCTCCTGCCCGAGCAGGTCGCCACAGGCAAGGATCTTGCCACAGGCGATCACTTCTTCGTAAAGTCGCCGGTGTTTCCATGGTCCAAGTTCCAGGGTGTGGATCCCGTGCTGGGGCCGGAGATGCGCTCCACAGGCGAGGTCATGGGCGTGGGCCGCAGCTTCGGCGAGGCCTTTGCCAAGGCGCAGACCGCCGCAGGCTTGATTCTGCCCACACAGGGCACGCTCTTCCTCAGCGTGAACGATCGCGACAAGCCGGCGCTGGGTGCCTTAGCCAAACGGTTCACTGACACCGGCTTCCGGCTGGTCGCTACCCATGGCACCGCCGCGGTGCTGGAGGCGGCTGGCCTGCAGGTAGAGAAGGTCTTCAAGGTGGACGAGGGCCGGCCCAACATCGTCGACCTGATCAAGAGTGAGCGTATCCAGCTGGTCATCAACACGCCCACGGGACAGGATGCGATCTTTGACGAACAGGCGCTGCGCCGGGCGGCCGTCCTGGCCCGGGTGCCCATGATCACCACGTTGGCGGCTGCCCTGGCAGCGGTGGAAGGCATTGAGTCACTGCAGAGCGGGCGGGGCAGCGTGGAATGTCTGCAAGAACTGCATGCGGCGCAGCGTGCTTCCGCGCAGCTCCGTCTCTCGGCTTAGGCACCGGAGTGAGAGAGGTGGCACACACCCGGCGGTGCCTCTCTTCGATGGATCGTTGCGTCCGGCTACACTGAATGGGTGCTGCTCCAAGGTCTATTCGTCCCGCTAAGCTGTCCCTTTTATCGCGACGGAGGCTCCTATCTCCGCAAACTTGAGCACAATGTCGCGCGCTACTCCCTGAGCCCGGCTGCCGGCCTTATCGCACTGTCTCCGGCAGGGGAAGCGGGGGCGCTTACGGATGCCGAAGCGCAGAGCTTCCTCGAAGCTGTCGGGGGGACTGCGGGGAAAGAAAAATTACTGGTTGCCGGCGTGGAGCGGGCCGGCGTCTACGCCGCGCTTAAGTTGGCCCAGGTCGCCGAGCGCGCCGGGTTCGACGCCATTCTGTTAGCGCCCCCGACCGACTGGGCGCGTCTGATGCGAGGCGAGGACACGCGGGAGCTCGTCATGTTCTACGAGAGTGTCGCCGACCAGTCATCGCTACCCGTGGTGCTCTGGAGCGACGCGAAACCGCCCTACCTGCAACTGCCCTTAGAGCTTCTGGCCAGCCTGGCCCGTCACCCAAATGTGCTCGGCGTTCTGGACGCCGACCTGACCGAAGCGAGACTGGGAGCGATTCGCTCGGCTACCGGGGAGATCCGCCGCGACGTGACTGTCACCCCCATCTTTGAGGCAGTCACCCGGCGCATGCTCAGGCCGGATCCAGGGGCAGCCTCCTCGTCCTCAGGGTTTGTCACGTTGGAGTCACTCAGCAGTGGGAAAGGTGTCACCGCTGCGACGCTGCCAGCTCCTGCCGCGGAGTCGGCTGCCGTACCCGCCCTGAAAACACGTACCCGGACCGTCGGTTTTCAGGTGCTCTCCGGGGCCTCGGCCCACAGCATAGTCGCCCTGCTTGCAGCGGGAGCCGGTGGTGCCGCTCCGGCGCTGGCTGCTCCCGCGCCTCAGGGGTGCTTCGAGGCCTACGCGGCCTGGAAGGACGGCGACACGGCCCTGGCCGAGGAGCGTGCCGGCAGGCTCGCCATGGCGGACGAGGTGATGGACCGCCTCGGGCCAGCGGCGATCAAAGCAGGATGTGACTTCAACGGCTACTACGGGGGGCAGCCGCGTCTGCCAAGGCTGCCGTTGACAGGGGAGCACCGCGCGGAGATCGAACGTGTGCTTGCGCTGATTCGGAACTGACGCTAGCGGTCCCGGCGCGCGGAGCCTGAGGAACTCAACGCCGACAACCGCGCCCGAGCCTGGGCTGCTTCGGGGCTGTTTGGAAAGCGTTGGATCAGGGCCCGCAGCTCCCGCGTGCCGGCCTCAGTCTGCTTTTCGCTGATCAGCGCCTCGCCCTTGTGCAGGTGCGCAGCCGGGATCTTGGCATTGTCCGGGTAGCGCTCCAGCAGCTGATCGTAGTTCTTGATCGCGGCAGCGGGCTTGTCCGCACGCCGGGCAATCTCGCCTGTATAGAACAGCCCGTTGCCGGCGAGGTTATCGTCCGGATGCGCCTTGATGAGATCCGCGAATTCTGCCGAGGCCACGTTGTATTTGCCCGACATGTAGTCGCTATAGGCGGCGCGGTACATGTCAGGGGCAGACGGCCCACCGGCCACCGGTGCGGGCTGGGTCGCCAGGCCGCCTGAGGACGGCGAAAGATCCGTGGCCGCGGTACCCGGCCCGGGATTCGACGGGGGAGCCGGTGCGGATGCCGGAGCCGCAGGTGCGGCATTCGGGGGCGTGCCCCCCGACGCGGGCAAGTTGCTCAGGGCGGCATTGGTCGACTGCGCCTGGCTCTGCAGATCGTTCAGCGTCTTTTCCATGCGCTGCATCCGCGCCTTCAGCTCATCCAGGGAATCGTTCAACGACTGCACCTGTCCCGAGATCTGATCGTTTCGCTGTCCCTGGGCATCGGCCTGGGCCCCGAGCTTCGCCTGCAGCGCCCCCACGGTGATGGACATCTTGTTGACCGCGTCGACGTCCTGCTGCACAAGGTCCTTCAGCACGCCCATTTGCTGGTCGTTGGACTGCTGCAGCCGGGCCAGTGAGTCAATCAGCTGCTGCACCTGTGTCTGCAGCTGGATCATGTCCTTGTTGGCGGCAAGGGCAGGTTGGGCGGTGAGCGCAGCGAGGCAGACAAGAGAAGAGGCGAGACGCCGGCAAAAGAGTTTGGTATCCATGGCTGTGCTCCAGCAGGAGATGAGACGAAAGGGCCATGCTCAGGTGAAGGGAACACGGCCCTTGTCTGTAATGCATGTGTTAGCGGTCGATCATGAACTGCGCCCGGCGGTTCTGGTGCCAGCAACTCTCGTTCTCCTCGGTGCAGAACTGGCGTTCCTTGCCATAGCTCACCACGCGCACACGGCCCGGCGCTACACCGGCGTTTACCAGCGCCTCGCGGGCGGAGTTGGCGCGGTTCTCGCCCAGTGTGATGTTGTATTCAGCTGAACCACGGTCGTCGCAGTATCCACCGATGAGTACCTTGATGGCAGGGTGTGTGTTCAGGTAGCGCGCAGCCGACGCCACGGTGCTCTCCGCATCCGGCTCGACCGTGTAGCTGTCGTACCCGAAGTAGAGATCCTGCACAGCGGCATGGAAGGCGGCATCCGAGCCCATGTCCGAATCGTTGGCTCCCGCATTGCTCGCACTCCCGCCGCCAGGCACCGTGGGGACACGCACCGTAACGCGCACGTTGGCCTCCGTCGTTCCGCCATCGCCCTTGGCCAGCAGGTGAAAGTTGGTGGAGTTCGACGGCGACACCGTCTGCGTGCCGTTCACGGGCACATCGCCGATGCCGTCGATTGATACACCCGTGGCATCCGTCGTGCGCCAGTTCAGCACTACCGACTGGCCCAGATCGATGGCCAGCGGGGAGGCCGTCAGGGTGGCAGTGGGCGCCGGACCCGTAGCGGGCGGCAGCGCGTTGGAGGGCACGGCGGCTGTCTTCTTGTGGCAGCCCGCCAGGGCCAGCACGGCCAGGCTCAGGGCACAGGCTGTCCTGCTCACGGTCCGGGTCAGGGGCGCTAGTGCCCTGGACGATCGGCTTTGGTTCATCCTTGTTCCTCTTTCTCTCGCTTAACAGATCTCGACGATGTACTGCGGCGCTTTGCTGTGCCGTTCAGCACGATTTTGCAGCTCAGGGCCTCTTAACGTTACCGGAAACTCCAGTTGGGCATATCGCCGCCAGCCTCGGTCAGCGCCTTCTTGCCCGTACCATCGGCCAGCATGGTCATGATCCGGGTGTGGTCGGCGCGACCGTCAGGCGAGTTCGCAAAGACCAGGTGGCGGCCATCCGGCGACCATGACGGGAAGTCGCAGCGGCCGATATCGTGGGTGAGCTGAATCCAGCGCTTGGTGGCAATCTCCATCACATAGATGTCCTGCCCGCCGGGAGCCCCTGGGCCGTACTTGCGATCCCAGGCATAGGCAAGGAACTGACCGTTGGGCGACCAGGACGGCGAGGTGGCATACCCGCCATCGGTCATGCGCTGCACACCGGAGCCGTCCGAATCCATGATGTACAGCTGCGGTAGACCGGTCCGGCCGCTGATCCAGGCGATCTGCGCGCCCGTCTTCGGATTGAAGGTCGGCGACACATCCGGCCCGCGCACGCTGGTCACCTTGTGCGCCGCGGCACCCTGCGCGTCCGCGATCCACAGCTCAGGATCTCCCGAGCGCGAGGAGGAGAACGCCAGCTGCTGGCCGTTGGGAGCCCATGCGGGCGAAATGTTGGTGCTGCCCGGGGAGTTGAAGCTCACCATCCGGTTCAGCAGCAGGGAGTACATCTTCAGTTGAAAGCCGTCACGACTCAGCGAGCTGAAGGCGATACGGGAGTTGTCCGGCGACACACGCGGCGACAGCGAGATCTGGCCAAGATGCGTGACCGCGTGCTGGTTGGCACCATCGTAGTCCATCCCCCAGATCTCTTTATTGCCGTTACCTGTGAAGCGGACGTAGAAGATCTTGGATTCGGCGATGCCCTGGATCCCGCCACCCAGCCGAAAGATGATTTCGTCGGCGAACTTATGGGCGATCTGGCGGGCACTCTCTTCACTCGGCGCGTCGTCATAGCGTTTGGCAAAGACCTGCGGAAACTGCGTGTTGCGCACGTCGTCAAGGAAGCCGTTCACCGTCAGGCGATCACCGGCGACGGACAGGTTGCCGAAGGCCACCATGCCTGCACTGGCCGGCGCCGCGGCCCACTGATCCAGCTTCATCTCGGCGGGTGTGCCCGGCTGGCTTCCCGGGTCCATGCTCTTCGAGACAAGGTCGAAGATGCCGGCGTTGCCCAGATCGGCGTACAGCGTCGTGTCAAAGGCATGGGCCAGGGTTGCGCTGCCCCCGTCGGCGGTACCGGCCTTAAAGTTTGCCGCTGCCAGCCGCAGCCGTTCGGCCCCGGTGCTGGTCTCCAGGTGAAATGGGTCCTGCGCGGCGGCAGAGGCGGCAGAGACGGCCGCACCCACCCCGAGCAGCAAAGCTGAGACGATACCCATAAGGAAACGGCGTTGAAAATATGACTGCCTACGCATGGTGCCCGAACCTGTCATTCCCCTCCACTGTAGACGCCCGGAGGCGCACTCTGTCCAGTACCGTACCGCCGCTGGTGCCCCCGGCGGCTTATGGCTGTTTGTAGTCGAAGGCGAACTCAATGGTGATGTGGTCGCCCGCAGGCAGGGGACCGAAGCCATCGACACGCTGCACCGCCCGCATCGCCGACTGGTCCAGGGTCGCCGAGCCGCTGCGGTTCTCCAGCCGTATATTCTGCGGCGCGCCGTCCCGGTCGATATCGAACAGCAGCATCACCCGCTTGCCCTGCGAGCTGCGCGGGTCCACCTCGCCGGAAAACCAGTTCTGCGAAACCCGCTGGCTCACCGCGCGGAGGTAGTAGGCGTACCGTGCGCCAAAGGTGCGGTCTTCCACCGTCGCCGTGGCGGTCCCGTTCTTGGCCTGCGAAACAGCCTCCGGCAGCTGCGTCGCCGTGGTCTCCCCGGTGCGCGCCTTGGGCGATTCCGGCGTCGGCTGCGGATGTTTTGTCGGCGGAGCCTCGCTAGGCTTTGCATTGAGTTCAGGCTTGGCGGGGGCGGTGCTGTGCACAGGCGCGGGCGGAGCCGGCTTTTCGGGCGTCTTGGCCTTGATCAGGATGTCGGTCGGCTTCGGCGGGGGTTGCGTGGTCGCCTTCGGCGGCGGCAGGGGAGCCTCATTCACGTCCTCTGACGCCAGCACCTGCTTTTCCACCGGCTTGGCATGCGAAGGCAGGGGAAGCGCGGACACCATCGATGCCTGGATGGCTCCCACGGACGCCGCATTCTCACCCCAATGGTCCTGTTTGCCCGTATTGAGGTACGCCGCTCCGATCACCACCGCGGCCAGCAGGACGTGCAATCCCAAAGCTCCGGCCACTCCGCCGCCGAAGCGATCGAAGTCGCGGATCTCATCGGCGTGCAGGTGTGGCGTGATTTCCATGGTGGGTCGTACCTGATCTATCGAGATCTATCGAGCTGGTCGGGTTTACCGGTCAAACGGCTGCGTGACGATGCTGATGTTGGTGATGCCGGCCTGCTTTACGGCATCCATAACGGACGCAAAGGCCCCAAACGGCACCCGCTGATCGGCCCGGATATACACGGTCTCCTTGGCGTTTGCGCCGCGGGTCAGGATCTGGCTGAGGTCATGTACATTGACCGGTTTGTCATCCAGAAACACATTCTGGCTCTTGTCCAGCGTCAACACCCGGCGCTGTTCAACCGCCTGGTTCACCGTGCGGGTTTGTGGCACGGCCACGTCGATGCCGCTCTGCAGCACAGGCGCGGTGACCATGAAGATCAGCAGCAGCACCAGCACCACGTCCACCAGTGGCGTGATGTTGATGTCGGCCAGCGCGGTCTGCGTTCGGCCTTTGGATGAGGTGAACGCCATGGGCTAGAAGCTCCTCCGACGTTCTTCTCCCGTATAGGCCGGGTTCTGCACCTGCGGGGTGGTCTGCGCAGGGGCGACCAGAGCCGCATTTTCGATCGCGTTCAGCAGCTCACGGCCGAAGTCGTCCATACGGGCGGCGAAATCCCGCAGCCGCGCGGTCAGCTGGTTGTAGCCCACCAGGGCCGGAACGGCCACAACGAGACCGGCCGCGGTGGTGATCAGGGCCTCGCTGATGCCGGGTGCCACGGCCCGCAGCGTGGCGGCACCGGCGGTGCCCAGGCCATGAAAGGCGTCAATAATGCCCATCACGGTACCGAACAGCCCGATAAAGGGAGCTACCTGGGCGATGGTTGCCAGCCAGGTCATGCGATGTTCCATCAGCGTGAGGCTCTCGCTGGCAGCGGTCTGCGCCGCGCGTTCCAGGGCCTGCGGGTTGGGTGGGGTGCCGCGGCCTCCAGCCTGCCGCTGGTACTCGTCATAGATCTCGTTGAAGACGGCGACCAGCGGACTGGGACGAAACTGATCGGCGACGGCGGACACCTCGCTGAGCCGGCCCGACTTGCGAAAAGCCCGCACAAAACGGCGATTCTGCACATCGGCCTCGCGAAAGGCCCGCCACTTGGAAAACATCACCGACCACGAAAAAAGGCTCGCGATCAGCAGCAGCACCAGCACCGTCAGGGCAACCGGACCACTGTTGTGCAGCATGTCCGCCAAAGCGCTCGTATGCGCTCCGGTGGAAAGGGGGTCTTGGGGCGCGGTGTTGGCCGCGAGGGGAACGTCCTGAAGAAAGGCTGCAAGCACGATCATGTCTACCGCTTCAGTGTAAAGGGGAGAGGCAGGCTCGCCGTGGAGCGCGGGCGCGCAAAGTAGGGAAGTACCCCAGTTCTCGAACCTCCTTTGGTCCGCCAGCCCCTGCCCAAGCCGGACAGGGGGACGTGCTACGCTGGCGAGGCGAAGCCGTGGCGAACAAACGACCTCCTTTTCACCAACATCAGCGGTTCAGCGTGCTGAGAACCGCTTCAAGGGCCGGAAACGATGCTGTTGGAGTTGCGAGTTGAAAATTACGCCGTTATCGACCACACCGTCGCGGAGTTCGGTTCCGGGCTGAATTTGCTGACCGGCGAGACCGGTGCTGGAAAATCCATCCTGATCGACGCGCTCGTGTTGCTGCTTGGTGGCAAGGCCTCCAGCGACATGGTGCGGTTCGGAGCGGAGCGCGCCGTCGTCGGTTGCGTGTTCGAGACCACGCCCGGATCCGAGAAAATCCTGGAGGACAACGGCCTCGACGTGGCCGGCGACGAGATTCTGCTGCGGCGCGAGATCGGCTCCAGCGGCAAGGGCCGTGTGTTCGTCAATAACCAGCCGGCTACGGTGGGTGTCCTGCGCCAACTGGCCCCGGAGCTTGCCCTGGTGCACGCCCAGTCGGAGACCCTGGTCGCCTTCGATGCGGCGCAGCAACGGTTGCTGCTGGATCGTTCCGCGCAGATCGGGACGGACGCTGTCACACAGGCCTACACCGTCTGGCGCGGTCTCCGGGGCGAGCTCGAATCCCTGCGCGGGGCCGAAAGCGACCGCCTGCGACAGATCGATCTGTGGAGCTTTCAGGCTCGCGAGATCGAGGCGGCAGCCATCCTCGACGCTGAGGAAGACACTCGTCTGGAGGCGGAGAAACGGCTGCTGGCGAACGCCGAACGCATCTTTACCGGAGCCAATGCCGCGCTCGACCTGCTCTATGAAGGCGAGGTCTCTGCCGAAAGCCTGCTCGGCGGCGCGATCCGGCATCTCGAGGACCTGGCGCGCTTTGGGGATAGCCTCGGGGAGGCTGCCCTGCAATTGAAAGCCGCTCAGGCGGCGGTGGAGGATGTGGCGTCCACCCTGCGGGACTTTGCCGACGAGGCCACCGCCTCGCCCAACCGGCTCGCCGAGGTCGAAGACCGGCTGGCGCTGCTGGACCGCCTCAAACGCAAGTACGGGCCGGGCCTGCATGTGGTGATTGCCTTTGGCGAGTCCGCCGCGCAGCAGCTTGCTGACCTAGAGAACCGCGATGTGCGCCTGCAGACGCTCGAAGGCGAGGTCAGGGCAGCGGCCGCCCGCTACTGTGAAGCCGCACGTAAGCTCACCGACGTTCGCCGGGGAGCCGGGGCCAAGCTGGCCAAGGCCGCCGAGCGTCAGATTAACGAGCTGGCCATGCGCTCGAAGTTCTCCATCGAGGTCACCCCGTCCGAGGCTGAAGACAGTTGGTCGGCCGCGGGTTGGGACGCTGTCGAGTGCCGTATCGCGACCAACCCTGGCGAGCCAGTTAAGCCGCTTACCGAGATCGCCTCAGGTGGCGAGATGTCGCGCGTCATGCTGGCTTTGAAGGCTGCCGTTGAGGAACAGGCCGCAGCTCAAGCAAAACGAAAGGGTTCCGTGCTGCCGAGAACCCTGGTCTTTGACGAGATCGATATCGGTATCGGCGGAAGGGCAGCCGAAGCGGTGGGGCACAAGCTGAAGGAACTCTCGCGCACGCAGCAGGTCATCTGCATCACGCATCTGCCCCAGATTGCCGCCTTCGCGGATCAGCACCTGCTGATCGAAAAGAGTGAGAAGTCCGGGCGCACCCGCACCGGGGTGCGCAGCATGGGCGAAGGCGAGCGGATCGAAGAGGTGGCCCGTATGCTGTCCGGGGCAAGCCTGACAGAGGCCTCCCGCACCCATGCCCGGCAGATGATTGAGGCCAGTCGCTGAGGCAACAGCTTCCTCGTGGCAGACCTCTCACTTCCAGGAAGTCCGGAGGAATTATGGCAGAAACCAAGAAGTGCGCCCACCCAAGCTGTAGCTGCACCGTCACCGACAACAAGTTTTGCTCGCAGATGTGTGAGGACTCGGCCGCGACAACGACCTTGGGTTGCGATTGCCCCCATTCGGGGTGCTCAGGCCATAAGGTGTAGAGCGGGATTCCGGGACGCGGCATCTCGGGTGAGGCCCATTTGCCGCGTTTTCGCGTCAGAACGCGATATACTGAGCCTTGTGACTACCACTGTCCTCGACCCCGCGGAAGTGCAGCTGGACGGTAAGGCTGCGGCAGCAAAGCGAGTGCTCCTCCTCAAACCCCGGGGGTTCTGCGCCGGCGTTGTGCGAGCCATTGACATCGTCCGTATCGCTCTCGATACCTTCGGCGCGCCGATCTACGTGCGCAAAGAGATCGTCCACAACAGCTATGTCGTCAATGACCTGGCGCAAAAGGGCGCGATCTTCGTGAACGAACTGGATGAGGTGCCGGAGGGCGCGCGGGTGATCTATTCCGCGCACGGCGTCTCACCGGCTGTCCGTGCCGGTGCCAAAGAGCGTGGCCTCAAGGTCATCGATGCGACCTGCCCGCTCGTCACCAAGGTTCACGTGGAAGCCATCAAGTTTGCCAAGCAGGGCTATTCGCTCGTGCTCGTCGGTCATCGCGACCATGAAGAGGTTGAGGGTACCCAGGGCGAGGCACCGGACGTCACCCAGGTAGTTTCGACCCCTGAAGAGGTAGAGGCTCTGGTGGTTCCGGATCCTGAGAAGGTCGCGTATCTCACCCAGACCACCCTGTCGCTGGATGAAGCCGGGACCATGATTGCGGCACTCAAGCAGAAGTTTCCCAAAATCGCCGGTCCGCACGCCCAGGACATCTGCTATGCGACGGAAAACCGTCAGACAGCGGTCAAAAACGTGGCGCACGGGGCGGATCTGGTGCTGGTCGTGGGCTCGCGCAACAGCTCGAACTCCAATCGCCTGGTCGAGGTCTCCGAGAATCTCGGGACGGGCTCCTATCTGATCGACAAAGCCGAAGACATCCGCCCGGAGTGGCTCGAGTCCGTCTCCACGGTTGCCATCACGGCCGGCGCCTCCGCGCCGGAGATCCTCGTGCAGCAGGTCGTTTCGTTCCTGCAGGGCAAGGGTTTCTCCTCCGTCGAAGAGGTCGAAGTCATGCCGGAGAACGTCCGTTTCGGTCTTCCGCCCGAGATCGTCCAGGCGATCGCCTCGGCACCCCCTCTGCACCCTGCACCGTAGTCGCGGAATCTATGTTTCGTCGGGTTTAACTCCAGCAAACGAGAGTACATGAGTGCATCAAGTCTGAATCCGGGAGGAACTAAGCAGCCGCGATTCGGCCGCCTGGATCTCGGGTTGGATCAGGTAAAGCGGGCCATCGGCAAATCCATCGAGTGGATCTTCAGCCAGCAGCATCAGGATGGCTACTGGTGCGGCGAACTCGAAGCCGATTCGATGCTCGAGGCCGATTACATCTTCATGCATACCCTTCTGGGTACTGGCGACCCGGGCCGGATGGCGCGCTGTGTCAACGAGATCGTGCGCCACCAGAACCAGGACGGCGGCTGGAGCCTGTACCCCGGCGGCCCCTCCAACGTTAGCTACGGCGTCAAGTGCTATCTCGCCCTGAAGCTGATGGGATGGAAGACCGATCACCCCGTGCTGGCCAAGGCAAGGGAAAACGTGCTGTCACTGGGCGGCGTCGTTGAATGCAATACCTTCACGAAGATCTATCTCTGCGCCATGGGCCAGTACGACTATGACGCCGTCCCGGCGGTTCCACCCGAGATTGTCCTCTTCCCGAACTGGTTCTACTTCAACATTTACGAGATCAGTGCCTGGTCGCGAGCCATTCTCGTGCCGCTGTCGATCATCTATGCAAAAAAACCCTTCAAGAAGCTCGCCCCCGACCAGGGCATCGATGAGCTCTTCCTGGGTGGCCGCGAAAACGCGAACCTCCATCTCCGCTGGGATAAGAAGCACCCGATTTCCTGGCGGAACTTCTTCCTCTTCTGGGATCGTGTCGCGCATGGAGCCGAGCGGGTCCATATCCGTCCGCTGCGCAAGATGGCGCTGAAAAAAGCCGAGCGCTGGATGCTGGATCACTTCGAGCGCTCCGATGGCCTCGGCGCAATTTATCCGGCGATGCTGAACGCGATCGTCGCCCTGCGCTACCTCGGGTACTCGCAGGATGACCCGCAGGTCATCCGGGCCATGTATGAGTTTGAGCGCCTGGGCATCGATCAGCCGGAAGGCACCCCAGACTATCCCACTCCCACCTTTCGCATGCAGCCCTGCCTTTCGCCCGTGTGGGACACCGCCCAGGTGCTCTCCACGCTGGGAGAGGTGGGTCTCTCCAGGACGGACCCGCGCATGGTCAAGGCTGCGGACTGGCTGTTGTCCAAGGAGATCCGTTACAAGGGCGACTGGTCCCACAAGGTGAAGGACGTGGACGCGAGCTGCTGGTGCTTCTTCTTCAACAATGACCACCAGCCGGACGTCGACGACACAGGAGAGGTGCTGCTCGCGCTTAAGTCGGTGGACAACCCACGCGAACGCTACCAGCACGAGGTTACGCAGCGCGCCGTGCAGTGGGTGTTCGCCATGCAGTGCAAGAATGGCGGCTGGGCTTCGTTCGACAAGGACAATACGAAGAAGATCTTCGAATCTATCCCCTTCGCCGATCACAACGCGATGATCGATCCACCTACAGTGGACATCACGGGGCGCATCCTGGAGATGCTGGCCGCCTATGGCTACACCCGCCGGGACAAGCCGGTGGAGCGCGCCATCCAGTTCATCCTGAAGAGTCAGGAGTCGGATGGCTCCTGGTTTGGGCGCTGGGGCGTCAACTACCTTTATGGGACGTTCCTCGTGCTGCGCGGTCTGCAGTCGATGGAATACTCCTACCTGGAGACACCCGTGCAGCAGGCGGCAGAGTGGATTCGCATGGTCCAGAACCCGGACGGCGGGTGGGGTGAAACCTGCGGCACCTACGATGATCCCCTGCAGCGGGGCGTTGGGCCCTCGACGCCGTCACAAACCGCCTGGGCGTTGCTGGGCCTGCTCGCCGCCAGTGACACCCGTTCCGACTCAGTCGCCAAGGGGATTCGATGGCTCACCGAGCGGCAGCACGAGGATGGGTCGTGGGACGAACTGATGCCGGGCCGCAACGGCGAAAGTTACTACACCGGAACGGGTTTCCCGCGAGTGTTCTATCTTGGCTATCATCTTTATAAGCAGTACTTTCCGCTCCTTGCCTTAACGACCTACGAGAAGGCCATGGAGCGTGAAGCGCGCGAGGCTGTTGAAGCGTAAATTCGGTTCCGCTCATCGAAGAAGTTGAAGATCACGGGCTGCACCCGCAGCCAGAGGAGTTTCCGGATGGCAGTTCCCGTATCGCAGGCGTTCACCGTCGCCAGTTACGTGCTGAAGCAGAAGATCAAGGGCCGCAAGCGCTATCCGCTGGTGCTCATGCTGGAGCCCCTGTTCCGCTGCAACCTGGCCTGCGCCGGCTGCGGCAAGATCCAATACCCAGCCCACATCCTGAAGGCGGAGTTGACCCCGGAGCAGTGCTTCCAGGCAGCCGAAGAGTGCGGCGCGCCCATGGTGTCCATCCCGGGCGGGGAACCGCTGTTGCACCCACAGATGCCGGAGATCGTTGCCGGCCTGGTGGAGCGCAAGAAGTATGTCTACATGTGCACGAACGCGCTGCTTCTGAAAGAGAAGCTTCACCTTTTTAAGCCGTCGAAGTATCTGTCCTTCTCGGTGCACGTGGATGGCGAAAAGGAGCACCATGACTTCGGTGTATGCCGCGAGGGCGGCCATGACATCGCCATGGGGGGCATTCGGGCCGCTGTCGCCGCAGGCTTCCGCGTGACCACGAACACGACACTGTTCGACGGCGCCGACCCGAACTCGGTACGGCGTCATTTCGATCAGCTGATGGAAGCCGGCGTGGAATCGATGATGGTCTCGCCCGGGTACACCTATGACAAAGCCCCGGACCAGAATCATTTTCTCGGTAAGGCGAAGTCGCGGCGGATGTTCAACGCCATCCTGTCGAACCGCAAGAAGGAGTGGGAGTTTAATACGCATCCCCTCTTCTCTGAGTTTCTGATGGGCAAGCAGCAGTTCGAATGTACGCCGTGGGGCATGCCCACTTACTCGATCTTCGGTTGGCAGAAGCCCTGCTACCTGCTCCAGGACGGCTATGCGGACACCTTTGAGGAGCTGCTGGAGGCCACAGAATGGGCCAACTACGGCGCCAAGAGCGGCAATCCGCGCTGCGCCAACTGCATGGTGCACTCCGGCCATGAGGCCAGCGCTGTCGACTACAATTTCAGCTCCTTCAAGGGCTTCTTTCAAACGGCCAAGAAGTATATGTTCCCGTCTCTCTATGAAGACGAGGTCGCCCAGAGGCTGCTGAACGAGTGGAGGCCCGAGGGGCACGTGCCTCTGGTTCAAATCGCGGGCAGCGCCCATAAGTCGACCCCCGTGGTCGTGACAACCTCGGTCGACAATGCCTACACCGAAGTGGCCGGAGACTAGCCGATGGCGACCCCCGACCAGGAACACGGAAAGATAGAGCAACTGAAGCATGCGTCCGCCGATGAACTGGAGCATATCGAGGGCCGCGAGCGCGAGAACCTGGAAGGCTGGATCCCAGAGCTTGCCTCTGAGACCGAGGTGCGCGACGCCCTGGAAAAGGCCTTCGACTACCGCGGGGATGTCACAGTTACCCAGAAGAACGGCTCGGTCATAGAAGGGTACCTGTACGATCGCCGCACCGGTCCGTCGCTGGCCGATTCCGTCGTTCGCATCATTCCGACGCCTCCCAAAGGAACGCCTGCCGGGTCAGCGGTGCAGCGCGTCAACATCGCTTATGGTGACGTGGCGGCGCTGAAGTTTTCCGGCCGTGACACGGCGGCGGGTAAGACCTTCGAAGCCTGGGTGAAGAAGTACTGGGAAAAGAAGGCTGCGGGCGAGACAAATATCCAGATCGCACCCGAAAAGCTGGATTAGCGGTGCGCCTGTTCCTTACCGGGGCGACCGGGTTCGTGGGAGCCCACGTCGCCCGGGCCGCTGTGGAGGCCGGTGCTGACCTGCGGGTCCTGGTTCGGCCCACATCACGGACGCAGACCCTGCCTCCGAGTGCCGAACAGGTGCTCGGAGACCTTCGCGCGCCCGCTGCCTTTGCCGCCGCTCTGCGAGGATGTGATGCCCTGATCCATGTCGCGGCGGACTATCGGTTATGGGTGCCCGATCCAGCGGAGATGTATCAGGCCAATGTCGAGGGCACGCGCGATCTGCTTCGCCTGGCTCGCGAGGCCGGCGTCAACCGTGTGGTCTATACGTCGAGCGTGGCAACGATGGGCTTCCGCACCGACGGCACGATCGTCGACGAGAGCACGCCCGTCAGCGAAGCCGACATGATCGGCCACTACAAGCGGTCCAAGTGGATGGCCGAGCAGGTGGCACTAGAGGCCGCCTATAACGGTCAACACGTCATCCTGCTGAATCCGACGACGCCCATCGGCTCTATGGACGCGAAGCCGACGCCTACGGGCCGCATCGTGGTGGATTTCCTGAATCGCAACTTCCCGGCCTACGTGGAGACGGGGTTGAACCTCGTCGATGTGCGCGAGATTGCGCGCATGCACCTGCGGGCACTTGAGGTCGGGCGACCCGGCGAGCGATACATTCTTGGCGGCGAAAACCTGACCCTGAAGCAGATTCTGGACAGGCTTGGGGAGATCACGGGATTGCCGTCCCCGAAGGTTAAGGTGCCGCATGCGGTGGCCATGGCCTTCGCCTTCTTTGACGAGGCGATCGCCGGCAAGCTGCGCGGCAGGGAGCCACGTGCGACGGTGGAGGCCGTGCGGATGGGCCGCAAGATGATGTTTGCGAGCTCCGCAAAGGCCGAGCGTGAGCTTGGCTTCAAGGTATTGTCCGTGGAGGATGCATTGCGCCAGGCCTGCCGATGGTTCGTGGCGAACGGCTACGCACCCGTTCCGCCGGTGCAGCCTTGAAGCGACGTGTCGCCATTCTGGCCGCGTTGCCCAGCGAGTTGAAGCCTTTGGTTCGGGATTGGAAACGCGAGCCTGCGCCGCGTTATGTCTCGATGTGGAGTCACATCGACGCAGTGGGCGATCAGTTGATCGCTGTGTGTGCGGGAATGGGTGCCGTCGCGGCAAGACGTGCCTTCGCAGCGGCGGAAGCGACAGGTCCTCTCGACCTTGTCCTCAGCGTTGGGCTGGCTGGCGCAACAGGAGCTTCCTCGGCGCTTGGAGAGGTGTACAGCCTGACCGAGATCATCGACGTGCAGACGGGCGAGCATTTTGCGCTAAGTGAGTCCAGGAGAAAGCTGCGGATCGCCTCCGTCGTGCGTACCGCAGACGCGGCGGAGAAGGCTCGCCTGGCAACCACTTATGGTGCTGTGCTGGTCGATATGGAAGCAGCCACAGTGGCGCGTCTAGCGGCCATGCGTGGCTTGCCGATGTGCTGCTTCAAGGCGGTTTCTGATGTTGCGGACGCCACTTTACCGGACATCGACCGCTTTGTGGACGGCGAAGGGCAGCTTCAGCTACCTCGGTTTGCCCTGCACCTTCTGGCTCA
>CAXTGE010000031.1:17131-18385 GCA_964243645.1 uncultured Acidobacteriaceae bacterium
CCGGTGTGGGCGGGCCTTGTGACGTATGCGACCGGTCTGGCCGGCATGCTGCTGATCCAGCTGTTTGCGCGGCAGCCGGTGCCGGTGGGGCAGGCTGCCGGGGTGAGTTGGTGGGCGTGGATGGGTGGAGTGCTCAGCATCCTGTCGACCATGGCGGGGTTGACGCTGGTGCAGCGGCTGGGGTCGGGGATCTTTACCAGTCTGAGCCTGACGGCGTCCCTGGTGGTATCGGTGATGCTGGACCACTTCGGCCTGCTGGGCCTGAAGCAGCATCCGGTGAGTGTCGGTCGTGTGATTGGGTGTGGGTTGATGATCGGGGGCGTGTGGCTGATTGGGAGATCCTGATCGCCTACACTGGATAGTGGTTATGGTTGAGTCGGTTCCAGGCACGATGCGCGCCGCGGTCTATCGCGCGCCGGATGAGGTGGCAACAGAGACAGTGGCGGTTCCCGAGATCGGTCCCGGTGAGGTGCTGGTGCGCCTCGATACCTGCGGGATCTGCGGGACGGACCTGAAAAAGATTCACAGCGGATCGCACACTGCGCCGCGGGTGTTTGGGCATGAGATGGCCGGTACGGTGGCTCGTGTGGGCGCCGGGGTACGCGGTTTCGCGGTCGGCCATCGCGTAATGGCGTTCCACCACATCCCCTGCGGCGCTTGTTTCTATTGCCGCAAGCAGACCTTTGCGCAATGCGAGCAGTACAAAAAGGTGGGCACGACCGCGGGTGTCGGCGAGGCCTCGGGCGGTGGGTTTGCGCAGTACATCCGTGTGATGGACTGGATTGTGGGCGATGGTATTGCCCCCGCGGGCCTGATTCATGTGCCGGATGACATCCCGTTCGAGCAGGCCGCCTTCATTGAGCCGGTGAACACCTGCTACAAGGCCGTCCAGATGCTGCGCTTGCAGCCGGATGAGACGGTGCTGGTGATCGGGCAGGGCAGCATCGGCATCCTGCTGGCGGCGCTGGCGCGCCGGACAGGAGCTACGGTGCTGACGTCAGACATGTATCCGGAGCGGCATGCTGTGGCCGCGCAGTATGGCTTGGAGCATCCGCTGGACGCCCGCGGCGATGTGGTGGCGGCTTGCAGGGCGGCTACCGAGGGGCGTGGCGCCGATGTGGCACTCGTGGCGGTCGGCTCGGACAAGCTGATCGCGCAGGCGATGGACGCGATTCGGCCGGGTGGGCGGGTGATGCTGTTCGCGTCCACGCAGCACGGGACGGCACCGTTCGATCCGGCGGCGGTGTGCATGGA
>CAXTGE010000031.1:18485-25024 GCA_964243645.1 uncultured Acidobacteriaceae bacterium
GCGTATTCGAGGAGGGCGAAGAGGAAGATCCAGAGGACACCCATGGTGTGCCAGTACCAGACGGTTGAGTCGACGATGACCTGGCGGGTAGCCATGACGCGGGAGCGGGCGAGCAGCCAGAGTGCCCAAACGACCGCCCCGATGCCTAGGAAGAGATGGGCGGCGTGGGTGAAGGTGATCAGGTAGAAAAAGTGGCTGGAGGGGTTGGAACGGAAGTAGACGTGGGAGGAGGCGAGCTGATCCCAAGCGACCCACTGGCCAACCAGGAACAGCAGTCCCAGGCCGAGGGTGGCCAGCAGCCAGGCTCCGGCGCGCCGGGAGGTGGGGCGGCCGAAGCCGAACCACTCGTCCATAACGTGGGTCTCATGGAACATGGCACGGCGCGCGACCTCCGCGGTGGCGGAGCTCAGGATGAGGACGGCCGTGTTGAGCCAGAGGATGGACGGGATGGCGGTCGGCAGCCATTCATTGATGTAGCGATCGTAGGCGTCGAAGTGGCCGGTGGCCTTGGTCACGAAGAAAACGCTGACGAGGGCGACGAAGAACATGAGGTCGCCGCCCAGGGCGAAGAAGAGGCCGACGCGGGCCTGGGCGAGGCGCTCCCGGGGGCCGCGGCGACCCTGGGGGCGCTGGCTCCAGTTGTCGCCTTCGCCGTTGCCGCCGGTGCGTTTGTCTGTGGGGGGACGGCGGCCGTTACCGTTGCCGTTATCGCCTTCGCCGGTGCTGTTGCCATTGCGGCGATCGATCTCGGGAGGGGTGAGAATCGTGGGCATGGGTGGGCCTTTTCGAGGGAAGAACGCTGAGCTCAGCTTACGCTTGATTGCCGTGCCTGTGTGGGGGACTGAGGCCGGCGAGCACAGTGTCTGCGGCTTCGATGGGTGCCGTCAAAACTTACCGCAGTGACGGCTGCTGCGTCCGCACCGTCCCTAGAGACGTCCCTGCGGAGGAATGTCCCGTTCCGGGACGGCGTCGGGCTCCCACTGGGGAGAGAAGGCGTCGTCGTGGAGGCCGTAGATGCAGGGCATGCGATAGGCAATGACGGGGCTGGAGGTGCCGGGGGCGTTGACGGGTTGCGTCGGCGCCCACTCGAGCGTGGTGGCCTGCCACGGGTTGGGGTCGGTCTCGCGGGGCCTGCGGGCGAGCAGGAGGAGATTGATCAGAAAGGGCAGCTGAAAGGCGGCGAGCAGCAGTGCCGAGACGGTGATGTGGCGCTGCAGGGGCATGGTCGCGCCGAGCAGAGCGTTGGCCGGGCCGGAGATACCGTTCAGCTGGGCGTAGTGGCGCGGCTCGGAGGCCAGGCCGGTGAGGTGCATGGGCAGAAATGTGTTGTAGCTGAAAAAGAGTGTGCCCCAGAAGTGGATCTTGCCAAGGGTCTCATTGAAGCGGCGGTGAAATAACAGCGGCGCCCAATAGTAAAGCGCGCAGAAGATACCGAAGACGCCGGCCATCGCCATGATGAGGTGGAAGTGGGCGACGACGAAGAAGGTGTTGTGGAGATACTCGTCCAGGATGGGCTGCGCGAGGATGGGGCCGGAGAGGCCGCCGGCGATGAAGAGCGAGACGAAGCCGAGAGCGAAGAGCATGGGCGTCGTAAGGCGGGGGCGAGAGCGCCAGGTGGTGGCGATCCAGCTGAGGACCTTGGCGGCGGCCGGAACGGCGATGGCGAGCGAAGCGGCGGAGAAGGCCGTGCCGGCGAAGGGGTTGAGGCCGGCGACAAACATGTGGTGCCCCCAGACCACGATGCCCAACAGGCCAATGGCCAGGGTGGTGCCGATCATCAACCGATAGGCGAAGACCTGCCGGCGGGAGAAGTTGGCCAGGACCATGGAGGTGAGGCCCATGCCGGGCAGGATGGCGATGTAGACCTCAGGGTGGCCGAAGAACCAGAAGAGATGCAGCCAGAGCAGGGGGGAGCCGTCGCCGGTGTGTTGCAGGAGAACGCCGTTGACGAGGTCCTGCGCGGGGAGGAAAAAGCCGGTGCCGAGGTGGCGGTCGCAAAAGAGCAGAAGGATGGCGGCGAGCAGGACGGAAAAGGCGAGGACCGAGAGCAGCGAGGTGGTGAACCAGGCCCAGACGGTGAGGGGGAGCCGTTGCCAGGTCAGGCCCTCGCAGCGGCGCTTGATGACGGTGGTCAGCAGGTTCACCGCTGCGACCGTGGAGGCGATGGCGAAGAGGGTGAGCGAGGCAAGCCAGAGATCGAGGCCGGGACCCTGGCCGGGGCCGGCGAGCGGCGTGGCCGACAGGGGAGGGTAGCCGGTCCAGCCGGAGATGGGCGAGCCGCCGGGGACGAAGAAGGCGGAGAGCAGAGTGACGAGGCCCCCAGCGGTGATCCAGAAGGAGAGAGCGTTCAGGCGAGGGAAGCTCATGCGGTCAGCGCCGATCTGGCCGGGGAGGATGAGGTTGGCAAAGCCGCTCTGCGGGGCGACCGTCATGACGAAGAACAGCATGAGCGTGCCGTGCATCGTGACGAGGGCGAGGTACTCCTCGGGGAGTATGGGGCCGTGCAGGGGAAGTCGCCAGTCAGGCCATGTGAGGTGAAGACGCATGAGCAGGCTGAGGACGGTGCCGAGGACCAGCGCGACGGCCGAGAGCGTGAGATAGGCGAAGCCGATGTGGCGGTGGTGCGTGCTGAAGAGACCCTGCCGGATTCGCCGGGCGAGCGTAGGACGCGAAGTCTGGACGCCGCTGCTGACGGTGGTGGCCGGGTTGGAGGGTGGGGTGGTCATGTTTGTGACTGGTGGTGATCTTGAATGACAGCAGGTCCCCGTTGGGGAATGAATAGATAGAACAGCAAGGCATCAACAAAGCAGGCCATGACAAAGCAAAGGCAACAGCAACGACCAACGCAAAGGGCGCGACGGACGCTAAGGTACGCTACGGGGTTGGTGGCGGGGTAGAGGTTTTGGCGGCCTCCTGGGTGGCTAGCCATTGGTTGAACTCGGGTTGGGGGAGGACGCGGAGGACGGCCTGCATGCGGTAGTGGCCGAGGCCGCAGACCTGGGTGCAGAGAATGGCGTAGTTGCCGGGCTTGGTGGCCGTGAAGTGGATGTGGGTGTCCTGACCAGGCACGGCGTTCTGCTTGAGACGGAGCTCGGGGACGGCGAAGCCGTGGATGACGTCGTGGGAGCGCAGCGTGAGGTCCACCTCGCGGTTGGCAGGCAGCGTGAGGGCGCCCTGGACGAGATCGTCAGCGCCGTAGGTGTCGTGCGGGTCGAGGCCGAGGGGATTGCCTGCGGAGGCGTCGGCCAGCGAGAGCTTGGTATGGCCGAAGGCGCGGTCGTGGCCGGGGTAGCGGAAGTACCAGAGGAACTGCATGCCGACGGCCTCGACCTGCATGGCGGCGGGGTCCGCGCCGGTATAGCGCTGCTCCGCCCAGAGATGCTGGGCGCGGAGCCCGAGCCAGAAGAAGAGCACCGTGAGCGCGGCGAGGGGGAGGTACTCGAGGGTGAGCTTGTGGATGGGGCGGGGAGCGCGGCGGCTGAAGAGGAGGCCCGTAAAGAGCAGAATGTTCGCGAGGACGAACAGTGCGAGGGAGATATCCAGATTGAGCAGGAGGTGGGCATCGAGCGCGGGGCCGTGGGCGCTGGCGTCGGTGGGCAGGTGCCAGGCAGAGAGGCTCGCGAAGACGCGGTGCAGAAAGGGCACCTCTCCATTGTAGGCGCGAGGCTCCATGCGGGTGCCCCCATGAAAGCGCAGGAGCCAATTACCGTTCGCGTTTTGTACCCAGACGGAAGTTCTGAGTGCGGAGCTGAGGCATGTGCAGGAGAGGCAGGCCGACCGCGTCGTGTATGTCTTGTATCAGAAAAGCAGAACCCCCTTCGGGGAATGACAGGGCAGAAGGAAGTAGGACCTCAGGCTTCGCGAAGGGCTTTCGCCTCGCGGACCATGTCGAGGAAGAGTTGATGGACCCGGCGGTCTTCGGAGAGCTCGGGGTGGAAGGTGCTGGCGAGGAGGTTGCCCTGGCGGACGAGGACGGGGGCGTCGTCGCGGGTGGCGAGGACCTGGATGCTAGGGCCGAGGTCCAGCAGGCGAGGGGCGCGGATGTAGACGGCTTCCAGCGGGCCGCCGGGGAGCGTTGTGGGCTCGAGGCGAATGGCGGAGTCGTTCTGGCGGCCGTAGGCGTTGCGCTCCGCGGTTGCGTCGAGGACGGCGAAGCTGCGCTGCGGCGGGTTCAGGACCTCGCGAGCGAGCAGGATGGAGCCGGCGCAGGTGCCGAAGGTGGGACGGGAGCGGACGAAGGTGTCGAGGAGGTCGTAGAAGCCGGCGCGCTCGAGGTGCTTGAGGAAGGTGGTGGACTCGCCGCCGGGGAGGACGAGGCCGTCGAGGCCGTCGAGGTCTTCGGGCTTACGCACGAGGCGGGTGCCGGCGCCCAGCTCGGTGAGGCGCTTGGCGTGGACGTCGAAGGCGCCCTGCAGGGCGAGCACGCCGATGAGCGGAGTGGAGGGATCGGACACGTCTTGATGATAGCGGGGCTGCAGGGTTGCGGGGAGGGAACGACGCAGGATCAGACAGGCCGCCGCTGTGATCAAACAGGCCGTGGGCGTAGCTCGGAGCTGGCCTGTTTCATAGGCCAGCCGGGGCTGTTTGCATGCTTGCTGGAGGCTCCTTGCTGCCTATCTTCCAGATACGCGAGAGAACAACCGCGCTTGCGAGGGACAGCTGACCGAACTGCAGGAACGAGGCGAGATCCGCAACGTGCGGAGAGGCTGCCAGAAGCGCGATGAGGTTTTCCGAGACGGCACTGCCGAGCAGGAGGCTGACGGCGGTAAGCGCCATGAGGTACGCCGTCGAGGCGTGATCCCGGAAGCCGTCGCGCCAGAGCAAGGCGAAGGCGATGAAGGCTGTTGCGTAAGCGTGGAACCAGGACACCGGCGACAGGATCGGCGCCATGAGCGCGAGCAGGGCAAGGACGGTGACCTGGGCAGGCCTTTCAATGCGGTGACCGGCGCGTGCGATGGAGGTGATGAGTGCAAGGAGGACGCCGCCGGAAATCGCCCGGCCGAGCAGGACCGTGGCATGCGGCAGGGTTTCTGGGAAGAGGGCCACCGATCCCGTGCGCAGGATGGCGACGAGGCGCTCCCCGGCGGCAGCAAGGGAGTAGTTGGTGAGCGCGGGCAGGGGGCCGGACATGGCGGGCATGACGCGGGTGAAATAGACGGCAAACGTGTGGGGCGTGTCCATCCAGAGGCTGATGAAGGTGAGCGCCAGCAAGGCGATCCCATAGGCGGCGATGAACCTGCCCTTACGCCAGAGGAGAAAGGGTACCAGCACGAGAGCGGGCGTGAGCTTGATGGCAGTGGCGAGCGCAAAGAGGGCCGCCGAAGGCACGGTGCGGTCCTCCTGATATGCGACCAGGCCGCCGACCCAGAGCAGGAGCAGAAAGATGGTGATCTGGCCGTCGTGCAGGCACTGCAGCACGGGCGTAAAGCACAGGACGGACACCAGAATCAGCAGCGTGCCCCAGCTGCGTGCAGGCAGGCGGAGCAGCCTGGCGGTGAGCAGCGCTGTGAGGACAAGAAAGACGCCGTTGAGGTAGAGCCAGAGCTCGGCCGCAGTCTGGAGGGGAACGAGGGTCAAGGGCAGCAGCAGGTCGGCGAGGATGGGCGGGTAGACGTAGAGGCCGACAAAGCTGAGGCCCTCCGCCTGTGCGGCGCGGAGGATGGGCGAGCCCGGGGGAGCGATGAGCTTTTGAGGGTTGTTCCCGGTGTCGGCACCGGTGTAGAGATGGGCTGCGTCGCCGGTGTGCACGAGCTTTGCCGCGCTGTAGTACACGTTGAAGTCCACGGGATAGGTGGGCGGCAGCGGATGCCGCAGACGCGGCGCCAGGCAGGTGAGCAGAACCAGCAGCAGAGCAACGGACGCGCGCTTCAGAGAGCCTTACCTCATCCCGCAGGGTATCAGTGTGAGAGGGGAGGCCGCCCCTGCGTTTCAGGTTCGGAGCAAACCCACTGAGAAGGGCATGAGCTGCGTTGCCCGCCGGTGATGGGCATACGGAGTGGACAGGGTCCGCCTCGGCATGCCAAAGAACTTCGGGGCGACAGCGAGCGTTTTCACCTGTGCCTTCGCACGATGCCGATGAGCAGACCTGCACTCAATCCAAGGGATTGCGTATGACCTGCAGCGAAGCTGTAATCGTAAGCAGGTTCAAGGAACCACCCGAAACGGTGCCGCCCACTTGGCCAGAACATGAAGTCCCCTGCCACTTCACCCGCCAGCGTGTTCGACGTCCTGCCGCTCTGGCGCAGGTAGACCCACTCCGGCCCAATACCGAGCATGAACTCTGCTTTATTCGAGAGGGTCCACGGTTTCTTGAAGAGGAGGTCTGTATCCCACTCGGTCGCATTGTGCGTATAGAAAGGAGAGATGCCTGCCTCCAGTTCCAGCACGCCTTCGATGGGGGTAGTCTCGGCGGCGAGATTGGGTGCGAAGGTGGCCGCGCCGCCCGTTGTGTTCCAGCTGGTAGCCGCTCCGACCTCCAGAATCACTCGGGGGTCATCATCGATTTCGGTGTGGTGCGTTGGTTCAGCTTGCTGCGATGG
>CAXTGE010000032.1:0-3521 GCA_964243645.1 uncultured Acidobacteriaceae bacterium
GGGTCCTGAAATGTCTGCTGCAGCGCCTCCTGCAACGGCGTAGCACGCACCCGGAAGATCCCCGGCCAGTCAATCACCTCAAATACATCCGGCGTCACCAGAGCTTCCAGCTGCCGCGGCGTAAACGCCGGGTTCTTATCCCGCAGCGCGTTCAGCTTCAGCAACAGCCAGAACACACGGTACGGAATCTTGATGATCCGCGCCTTGGCCCCCACCGCCCGCTTCACCGCGCGCATCAGGTCGATGTACTCCACCCGCTCCTGCCCCGTAATGTTGTATGCCCCGGTCTTTTCCGTCTCCAGCGAGCTCACAATCACATCGCAGAAATCCCCTGCATACAGCGGCTGCCGAAGAAACCGCCCGTTCCCGGGAATCGGAAACACCGGCACGCGTTGCATGAACCGCGCCAGCCAGCCCACATGCTTGCGATCGAACCAACCAAACATCAGCGTGGGCCGCAACACCACCTGCTTGATGCCCGACTGCGCCACCAGCGCCTCCTGTGCCTTCTTGGTCTCGGTGTAATCGTCCACCGCCTTGGAGTTCACCACCGACGACGAGATGCTCACCGCATACGGCACCTTGTAGCGCAGCGCCGCCTCCAGCAGCCGCTCCGTCGCTGTTACGTTGTTCTTCACGTACTCGGCGGGGTACAGGCCGCCGATCTGCGCATGCCCGATCATCAGTTGCGTGCAGCCTTCGAGTGCCCCCTCCCACGCCCCCGCCTGCGACAGATCTGCCTCAATCACCTCGACGTCCGGGTGCAGACGCCGAAGGATGGCGATATTGGTCGGGTGCTTGTCAATCGCTACAATCTGACCCAGATTCTTTGCTTTCAGACGGGGCAGCAGATTCTGCCCCACAAGGCCGGCAGCCCCGGTTATGACGATCTTTTTGGACATCGTAGGCTCATCCTAGCGGTCACATACGCACACGTCCACCCACGATCGTAGGATGGAACGAGACGGGACAAAGGTGTGAGCCGCAAACGCTCACAAGGCTTGGGGAGACTCCTCATGACACAACCTGAGCCATCTCCCCCGCAACCGCAGCACGCCGCCCCGCGTGGAACGCCCTTCCAGCCACTTTCCCAACTCATTCCCCAGCCGCTCTCCCGTTCCAGGCAGGTCCAAATCCTGCTCGCGGCCGTCGGCGTCATAGCCGGCTCGCTCGCATTTTTCCATCCCGGCCTGTTCATCACAACATCCTGCCTGGCCTGTGGCATCGACATCATCTATGAGCGCGTCCTGGTCCGCCTCTATCTCGTCCTCGCTACGGGCATCGTCACCGGATGGCTGCTGCAGCCCTCCGCGCTTCACCTTCTCGCAGCCGCCCGTGCGCGACTCACTCCGCACAGTCGCCGCGTGACGATGGCGGTCGCCGTCGCCGCTGCGTGTTGCTTCCTCAGCATTTTTCTGATCACCGCCGGTCGCCACCAGTTCGGTGCCTTTGACTTCAGCCTCCTCATCGAAACTGGCTGGCGGCAGATTCTCGGGCAGCGTCCCTTCGTGGACTTCGTCACGCCCACGCCGCCCTTCTTCAACTGGGCCACTGCCCTCGCCTTTCGTCTTTTCGGCGTCACCTGGAACGCGAATCTCTACCTCTCCGCCGTCTTCTCCAGCCTCACGCTGATCTGGGCCTTTCTGCTCTTCCGTGGTCTGGGCATGCGCTCCGCCGCGGCCCTCGGCACATCGACGGTTATTCAGACCGCCGCCATGCTCACCTGCTGCTTCTGGTGGTACAACAACACGACTCTCATCCTCGCGGCACTCTTTTATCTCTCGTCCCTTCTGCTCGCGCGCCTTCCCGCATCCCGCTTCGGCGCAGTCTCCTTTGTTCTTCTACTCGGCTTTCTGCCGCTGACAAAGCCCAACATCGCCGGCCTCACCCTCGCGGGCTGCCTGGCCCTTCTGCTGCTCACCTCACCGCGTCGCGGACGCGTCCTGCTGCTGGCACTGGGAGGCCTGCTGTTCTCACTCGGTCTCCTCCTCGCGGCCCACGTCTCGCTTCCTGCCATGATTGCCACCTACGTCGGTGTCGCCCGGGAGCGCGGTGGCTTCAACACCTTTGGCTTTGACGAGCAGTCGATCACCGAGAAGTGGCTCACCTGCCTCTGGATGCCCGTCCTCTGCCTTCCCCTGCTTGGCATCCTGCGATTTCTGCGCGCCGACCTCCGCGCACGGCACTGGCGGCAAGCCGTCTTCTGGCTCTCCTTTCCGTTCTCCGCGTTCGTCGCCGTCTATGGCACCGCCACCAATGGCGAGCTGCGTGATGTGGAGTGCACCCTACTCATCGCGGCGCTCGCCCTCCTCGCCTTCGTATTCAGGACAGACAGTCCGCGCCTCGCACGCTGCACCGTCGCTCTGTTCTGCGGCCTCTTTGCCTCGGACCTCTACACAGGGATCGCCCGCCTACGCGTCTACACCATCGGGCAACATGCCTTCTTCGAGTGGGAGGACAACAACCATGTCTTCACCGCAGGCTTCTTCGCCGGTCTGCACGCCAGCCCCGCAATGGCCGAGGTCGACGACCAGCTCACACAGGCTCTCCGAGCCACAGCCAGCCCCGTCTTCCTCGGGCCGCGCCTCGACTTCGAATACGCCGTCCATCGCCTGCCGTCTCCCGCGCACTTACCCGCGTTCTTTCAGCCCGGCACAGCCTTCGACCGTGCCCGCACCGCGGCTCTGGTCCAGGTCTGGCGTCAACAAGCCTTCCCAACCCTGATCTTCCTCAAAGACGAGTACACCTTCTACCCCGACGCCCTCATGGACGAGATCGGCAACCGCTACCTCCGCGATGATCGATACCCCAGGCTCTCCGTCTACCGGCGCAGCCCCGCCCCCTAAACCTGCTTACGTTCAGGTGTGGGTTTGGCAAAATCTTCTGTTGTCATCCCGCGCCTTATTGTTGTCATCCCGCAGCGCAGCGGAGGGATCTGCTGTTTGGATAACGCCATACCCGCAAGAGAACAGCTCTAAACCCCGCTCAGCACCACCAGGCAAGCTTGCCCCTTGGCGCCCCTTAGCGGGACCGTAGCGACCGTTGCGTCAGCGCTTTTTACCCGCCCTAAGCCCATCCAGCAACAACAACAGCTACACTGCCTCGACCAGTGCCGCCGTCGGCTGAGTCGTTCCCTTGCCCAACCGCTCCGCCATCTGCTGCCCCAGCCGCAGACTCTCGGCAATCCCGCGATCCTCCGGGTAATAAAAGCAGGTATCGGCCACCTGCAGGCCTTCGATCGGCGTCTGCACCGGCGGCAGCTTCTCCCCAAACCCGGGCTCGCATACCGGCTGGCCATAGCGCAGACGCGCCACCTTGGTCGCCTTGATGTCCCCTTCGGTCAGTGCCGGATTAATGCGCTGCAGGCACGTGAACGCCTCCTCCAGCAACTGCTCATCGGGCCAGCTGAACTTCGCGTTGCTGACGGGCATGTAATACGGCACGTACACCACCGTATCGCCGCCCATCTCGCGCAGGTTGCTGAACTCAATAATGCCCGGTATCTCGAAGTCCGGCTCGGA
>CAXTGE010000032.1:3621-24793 GCA_964243645.1 uncultured Acidobacteriaceae bacterium
ATCGTGCCGCCTTGGATGTACCCAAGCTCTTCCTGCAGCAGGTTCTTGCGCGACCGGCCGATCCGGCGGATGCGCGTCCAGATCCATGTGGCGGAGATGTTGTCCGCGTACTCATAAAATTTGAAGTCGAACAGCGGCTTCCACAGCCGTGCATACACGCTCGCGCCGCACCAGCGTAGGATCCAGCTCTTGGCAGACTCATGCTCGATCGCGGGCCAGCGATTGCGGCGCACACACACAAACGCAAACAGCCCATACCGCAGCTTCTCCCACGCGCTCAGCAGCGGAAACTGCAGCAGCGCCGTCGGATCGCCCCACCGGTGCATGCGCCCCCCGGTAAACACCCCCATGCTGGTCGGCCGCCAGCGCATGGCATCGCTCAGGCCAAGCTCTTTCAGCAAGGCAAAGGTCGGCTCATCGGTTTTGCAGACGAAATGGTAAAACCGCTCCAGCGAAAGCCCGTCAAAATCGAAATGACCGGCCATGCCACCCGGATCCCATGCGGCTTCGGCGACCGTCACCTCGTGCCCGTTGCGGGCCGCGCGAAAAGCTGCAGCCAATCCCATGGCGCCTGCGCCAATCACAACTACCTTCGCCATTGCGTCACCGTCTTGCGCAGCTCCCCAGGAGGGATACACGGCGCCACCGTTGGAATATCTACTAAATGCGTCCAGACTACCAAACACCCGGCCCAGATCTCCCCTCCCAACACCAGAAAGGGCCACTGCGCTTGCAGCGGCCCTTCAGCAAACCGGCCCGCGCTACCCGTTCTGTCCTTCCGGGCGCACCGTCCGGTAGCTCGCATTGCCCTTGGACCACACCAGCAGCAACAGGTCACCCTGCGCGCTGCCGTGCACCTGGCTGACAAACCCGTTCGCCGAGCCCGTCGGTCTCCGGTTCACCTCCAGGATCACGTCCCCGGGCTGCAGACCGGCGTCCTCCGCCGGGCTCGCCGGCCGCACCTGCTGCACCACCGCGCCACGTACATCGGCGGGCACCTGCAGCTGCTGCCGTTCATCCGGCGTCAGGTCGCCGACCGCCAGCCCCAGCTTGCCGCTGTTAGCCGTGCCATCGCCGTCATTGCTGGCTACCTGCGTGCCACTCGGGGCGTAGGTCCCCACGGTTACCTCCACCGTGCTCTGCTTGCCGTCCCGCAGCACCCCAAAGCGGATCTTTGAGCCCGGTGTCACCTGGCTGACCGCCACCTGTAGCGATCCGCTGTTGCCTACCTTTTGGCCGTTCACCTGCAGAATTACATCCCCCTGCTTCAGCCCCGCCTGCGCTGCCGGTGAGTCCGGGCTCACCTGTGCCACAATCGCACCCGAGGTATCCTGCAAGCCAAAGAACCGCGCATTGTCCGGCGTCACATCGTTCATCGCGACGCCCACATATCCGTGGTCCACCTTGCCATGCGCAATCAGCTGCGCACTCACCGAGCGCGCAACCTGCGACGGAATCGCAAAGCCCGCACCCTCAAACGATCCACTGTTGCTGTAGATCATGTTGTTGATTCCCACCACCTCGCCGTGCGCATTCACCAGCGGTCCACCCGAGTTTCCCGGATTGATCGCCGCATCCGTCTGGATAAATCCACCCGGCCGGTGCGCGTCCTTCGCAAACGGATCGGGACGGTCCACCGCGCTCACAATGCCGCGCGTCACCGAGAACTGCAGGTACCCAAATGGGCTGCCGAACGCCAGCACCGTCTGCCCCGGCTCCAGCTTGGTCGAGTCGCCCCATGCAATCGCCGGCAGATCCTTCGCATTCACCTTCACCACCGCGATGTCGGTCAGCTTGTCCGTGCCCACCACTCTGCCGCTCAGGATGCGCCGGTCGTGCAGGGTCACCTTGATGTCCTTCGCGCCCTCCACGACGTGGTTGTTGGTGACGATATACCCGTCCGACGAGACAATCACGCCGCTGCCGATCCCATGCTGCAGCTGCGGCTGCTGCGGCCGCATCTGACTGCCACCCATGCCGCCAAAGAATTGCTGCAACCCCGGAGGTATGCCACCCTGCTGGCCCTGTTCGGAAGCCCCGCCGCCCTGCTCCCCAGCCTCTTCCGCATTCGGCGTCGAAGTCACCGCGATATTAACCACCGCCGGATTCACCCGCGCCGCCAGGGTCTCCATCGCCTGGTCCAGCGACATCAGTGCCTCAACGCTATGGTCATCCAGCGGCGCTGCAGTCACCGCCGAAGCATGCACATCCCTGTAATTCACCAGCGTCACCGCGCCAACCGCCACCGCCGTCGAAAGCACTGCGGGAGCCGCATACCGCCTCACGCCACTAACTATTAATTTAGTTGGTACAGCCATGCGAAGCCCCTCCTCAGGAGCCGGGTTTACCTACAGTGGAACAATCAGCCAGCCGTCACGCCACGGCACAGCGGCATACATCGGTTGCGAAACCTCAAACTGCGTCAACACGACGTGCCCCGTGGAAGCCACGCTCGGCTGCACATCCTGAGTGACCCGCCATGGAAATCGCTCGGCCGTGGCCCGCACAGCCGTGGTACGCACGGCAAACGCCCGCACCCGAGCCTTCCTCCGGACGGCCGTCGCGACGCGATGCACGGGTGACCTCTCGAGCACCGCCCGGGTAAGCACCGGCCGAACCGCCGCCTGTCCCTCGTTCAGGGACACCGCCAGCCTGGCCGGAGCCACAGCCGCCGCTCCCATGGGCTCAGCTGGCGGCACAGGGAGGACGGCCGCCCGGGCCACCATCTCCGCCTGACCATCGAACCGAATCCACTGCGGACTCCGCGCCAGCACCGTCACACCACCCAAAATCGTCACCGCCAGAACACCGGTGGTGAGCGGCAGATATTTCGTACCCGCAACCCGCTCCGGTCCGGCCAGAATCCGCCGCACCCGACCCACCAGCTCCGACTCCCGCATGCCCGCACCCAGCGCACTGAGCGCCAGCGCCATCCCTTGGCGCAGCGTGGAATCCTCGGCCAGCTTCACCAGGCAGGCCGCATAGGCCTTGCGCGCCTGTGTCGCTCGCAGCACGCCGTCGTCGCAGGCCAGCTCACGCTCTCGGCATAGCCGCCGGTCCAGCCAGAGCAACGCGGGATTCAGCGGCAGCAAGACCAGGCTCACCTGCTGCAGCAGGTTCAACCAGTCATCATAGCGGCGCAGGTGCTCCATCTCATGCAGCACCACATGCTCCAGCTCCGCAGGCGACAGGGTCTCCAGCAGCCCTGCCGGCAGCAGGATCCTCGGCCGAAAGAAACCGGCAACACCCGGCCTGTTCACCTCGGCCGTCAGGCATAGTTGGGCCTTGCGCGGACCGTCCAGCAGCGCATGCACGCGCGCGTCCACGCTCACCGGGGTAGCGCGACCGGCGAGTTGCCGCAGTCGGGAGGCGTTCATCACTAGGCGAACGGCCAGCGCAGCCGAACTCAGCGCCCACCCGGCAAACAGCAACGCACTCCAGACGCCCGCGACATGCACCTCCGCGCGCCCAGCCGCTGCATGCGGCAGGACGACCGCCAGCGCGGACAGCAGCAGCACGCCCAGCAGAACGGCACTCCAGATGGAGGTTCGTACCGCTGGAGGCACATCGACACGCAGCCCGCGCACTCCCACCAGACCCAGCGCAATAGCCGCCGTGAGCACGACGCCCTGCCACAGGGACGCGACCAGCGCTCCGGCAAGCAGCGGCGGCACGAGATGCACAATTTGTACGGGCGAGTTCATAGCGTTAGCCTTCTTCCCCCGTCGGCAGCTCCGCATCCGTCTCCGCAACATCTGCAATATCCGCCGACGCCGCTGCAAGATCGACCGGAGCCTCCGCAAGCGCCTGCTTCAATCGCTCGAGCTCCTCCGGCGTTACATCCGCATCGCCCAGCAGGGAAAGCAGCAAACGCTCCCGCGAGTTCCCGAAAAAGCGCTGCATCACATGCCGCACCTCGCTGCGCCGCGCCTCATGCTCGGCCACGCACGGGCTATACAGAAACGCCCGGCCTTCCTGCCGGTGCACCACGTATCCTTTCTTCTCCAGGATCCGCACCGTAGTCAGCACCGTCGTGTACGCCAGCGGCGCCTCATCCGGCAGTGCCTGCACCAGGTCAGAAACCGCCGACTCCCCGCGGATCCAAAGCAGGCGCATCAGCCTCAGCTCGGCTTCGGTCAACGTGATGGAGCGCTTCGGAGGCATACCGTCTGCTCCTTCAGACGAGCAACTACGGGATTAGTTAGCACCCCACATCTGGCCTACACCACAACGATCGATCCAAGACAACGAACAACCAACAACCAACAACCAACAACCAACAACCATGAACCCCTTCGATCTCTCCAGCAAACACGCCGTCGTCATCGGCGGCACTACTGGCATCGGCAAGGCCCTGGCTCTCGGCCTCGCGCAGGCCGGCGCGAACGTCGTGGCCACCTCGCGCTCTCGCGAAGGCACGGCTGCCGTAACGCAGGAGATCGAAACTCTCGGCCGCCAATCTCTGAACATCACCTCCGACGTCACCTCCCGCGCTTCCCTGCAGGCGCTGCATGAGGCGGTCCTCGCGAAATTTTCCACCGTCGACATCCTCGTCAACTGCGCCGGCGTTACCAAACGCCTTCCCACCCTCGACTGGACCGACGAGGCCTGGAACGCCATCTTCGACGTCAACGTGAACGGCACTCTGCGCGCCTGCCAGATCTTCGGCCGCGACATGGTCGCCCGGCGCTCCGGGCGCATCATCAATATCGCCTCGCTCTCCACCTTTGTCGCCCTGCACGAGGTCGCCGCCTACGGTGCCAGCAAGGCCGCCGTCGCCGCCCTCACCAAATCCCTCGCCATCGAGTGGGCCCCCTATGACGTCCTCGTCAACGCCATCGCGCCAGGCGTCTTCCCCACCGCCCTGAACAGCGCTCTGCTCGACTCGCCCCGCGGCCAGGAGTTCCAGCTGCGCACCCCCATGCGCCGCTTTGGCCGCGCCGAAGAGCTCGTCTCCGCCGCCCTCTACCTCGCCTCCGACACCACCACCTTCACCACAGGCCAGATCCTCGCCGTAGACGGCGGCTTCCTCGCCAGCGGCGTCAACCAATAACCATCTCTCCGATCTCCTTCGCGAGACCACAGCGCCCTTAGCGTCCGCCCTTGCACTTCTGTCTGTCTGTCATCCCGCAGTGGATCTGTTTATCACCCTCAACTTGCGCAGTATTTCGCCAAACCAGCTACCCTCAAAGCATCCGGACAAACTAAACCGCTCCAGGCCTCAAAGGGCCGGGAGCGGCAGTACCAAACATGGAAGCCTAGTCCTTCATTCTAGTTAATCTGCAAATAAATTCCCTGAAATCAACAATTTATACGTACGCCCAACACGCAAACCCAACCAAACAAGGAATTATCCAAAAAGTTCCAGGCAACGGGCAATACTTTACTGCCACCCACCTCCGAGCGCGCTGTACAGCTGCACCAGCGTCAACGCCTCACTCTGCTGCGCGCTCGCCAGGTTCAGCTGCGCCGAGAACAGATTCGTGTCCGTCGTCAGCACCTCCAGGTACGCTGTCGCGCCACCGCCGTATCGGATCCGCGCCAGCCGCGTCGCATCCTGGGCCGCGGCCACCAGCTTCTCCTGTTCTACCCGGGCCGCCCGCTGCTTGTTCACCGCGATCAGCGCATTCGACACATCATGGAAGCCGGTAGCGATGGCCTTCTTGTAGTCCAGCACCATCTCTTCCTTCTGGCGCTCCGACAGGTTCAGTTGCCCCCGCAGCTTGCCACCGGTGAACACCGACTGCGTCAGCTGTCCAAGCCCATAGATCGTGGCGCCACCCGGATCGAAGAAGTTGGAGAACTCATTGCCGCCGAAGCCGCCCGACGCGCTCAACGGCAGCTGCGGCAGGAACTGCGCCTTCGCCACGCCCACCTGCGCGTTCGCCGCCCGTAACTGCGCCTCGGCCTGCTGGATGTCCGGCCGACGCTCCAGCAGCTGTGACGGCAGGCCCACCGGCAGATCCTGCGGCGGCGGTGCCAGGGCGTTCGGGTCGGTATGCGCCACCGGCCCCGGGTTTTCCCCCAGCAGCAGCTGCAACGCGTTTTCATTTTGCTGAACCTGCTGCTCCAGCAGCGGAATCTGGTTGGACGCCGTGTACAGCAGCTGCTCCGCCTGCCGCACATCCGACAGCGGAGCGGCTCCGCCGGTCTCCAGCTTCCGGGTAAGGTCCACAGACTCTTGCCGTGTCTTCAGGGTCTGCTGCGCAATGGCCAACTGCGCATCCAGCGCCCGGATCTGCAGGTACGTCGTGGCTACCTGCTGCACTAGCGAAAGGCGCACCGCTCGCTGCGCCCACTCCTGGGCCAAGAGCGTGTCCCGCGCCGCCTGCGTCTGCTTGCGATAGAGACCCCAGAAGTCAGGCGTCCACGAGGCCGACAGGCTCAACGAGCCCACGATAAAGGGATCCGGAAAAGACGAAGAGGTGGACGAGGCAGTCGATGACGAAGAACTGGTCACAGAGTTCGGCAGCCGCGCGCCGGCACCGATGCCTCCCACACTGATCTGTGGAAACTGCTGGGAGCGTGTGATCTGTACCTGCGACTGTTGCTCCAGCACGCGCTCGGCCGCAATGCGCAGGTCGAAGTTGTTCGCCAGTGCCTTGCGAATCAGCTCCTGCAGCTCAGGCTCGCGGAACACCTGTGACCATTGCTGGTCACCGAGCGACCCCTTCGGATCGCTCGACACCACCGCATTGTCCGATCCCCGGAAGGTCGGCGGTATCGGGGCTTGCGGACGTGTGTACTTCGGCCCCACGTTGCATCCTGCGGCAGCCAGCAGAAAACAGCTCCCCACCAGAACACGGGCAGCAAAGCTCTCATTGCGTTGTCCCCTCAAGCGTGCTCTCCTTTCGGCTCCGGCGCGCTGCCTGCCTGCCTGCCCAGGTCGCGAGGGTCTACGTCATGTTTTGAATCCATCGTGGTGCCTTTGCCGCCGCCCGAGAACCGATGACTGAGGTACTCCACCACCGAGAACGACACCGGGATCATCAGGATCCCGACCAGGGTCGCCAGCAGCATGCCACCGATGACGACCGTGCCGAGGATCTGCCGCGAGGCCGCACCCGCGCCCGTCGCCGTCCACAGCGGCAGACAACCGAAGATGAACGCCAGAGCCGTCATCACGATCGGCCGGAAGCGCAGCCTCGCCGCGTGCAGCGCGGCGTCCGAAATCGACTGACCGGCCTTGTAGTTCGTCACGGCAAACTCCACGATCAGAATGGCATTCTTGGCCGAGAGACCGATCAGCATGATCAGCCCGATCGTGGCAAAGATGTCATTCTCAAAGGCGCGCAGACTCAACGCAACGTATGCCCCAAGGATGGCCACCGGGGTCGAGAGCAGCACACTGAACGGCAGCGTCCAGCTCTCGTACAGACCCGCAAGGATCAGGAAGACAAAGAGCAGCGACAGCCCAAAGACCGTCGATGCCGGCACGCCCTTGGCTGCCTGTTGCTCCTGGTAGGTGATGCCCGAGTAGTCGAAACCCATCCCGGCCGGCATCGTCTGTGCGTACACCTGTTCGAGCGCCGCGCGTACCTGGCCCGAGCTGTAGCCCGGCTTGCCGGAGATGTTGATCTGCGCCGCAGGATACTCGTTGAAACGCGTCGTGAACTCCGGCCCGGTGATCTGCTTGGTGTGCACCAGCGAACTCAGCGGCACTTGGCTGCCGTTGGCGCTGCGCACGTAGAACTGGCTGATGTTGGCAATGCTTGTCCGCGACGATCCTTCGGCTTCCACGTAGGTCTGCCACTGACGGCCGAAACGGTTGAAGTAGTTCACCAGGTACCCGCCCAGAAAGGTCTGCAATGTGGTGTAGACATTGTTCAGATCCACTTGTTGCTGGCTTGCCTTCTCGCGATCCACGTCAGAATACAGCTGCGGTACTGCAGGGAGATACGACGGAATCGCGGCGGCAATCTCCGGCCGTTTCGCGGCTGCCCCGAGAAAGGCGTAAATGTTCTGCGTCAGGAACTTCGGGTCGTCCGATCCGGAACGGTCTTCCAGGATCATCGTTACGCCGCCGGAGGTCCCGATGCCCGGAATCGCGGGCGGCGGAAAGCTGAACGCCAAGCCCTCAGTGATACCGCCCAGCTTGCCCGTTACGCTCTGCTGGATGCTCGCAAGCTGCTGATCCTTGCTGGTGCGCTGATCCCAGGGCTTCAGGGCGACGAAGAAGAACGCGGTGTTGGTGCTCTCGGTCAGGGTCAACAGGCTGAAGCCGTTAACCTGCATGACCCCGCCGATCCCCGGCGTGTCCAGCAGAGCTTTGGTCACCTTCAGGCCGGCATTATCGGTGCGCTCCAGGGCGGCGGCATTCGGCAGCTGCAGCGCCACAAACATGTAGCCCTGGTCCTCCGTAGGAATAAAGCCGGTCGGCAGCCGCGTTCCGAGAAACACCGCCACCAGCGCGATGCAGCCCAGCACGATCATCGAGATTCCGGACTTATGAATCAACACACTCGAGGTGGAAACATAGGTCTCGGTGGTGCGATTGAATAAACGGTTAAAGCCGTTAAAGAAGCGCTGCAGCAGCCCCGGCTTGCGAGCCTCGTCCTTGGGCTTCAGCAGCAGCGAAGCCAGCGCCGGACTCAGCGTCAGCGCATTGAAGGCGGAGATCAGCACCGACACAGCGATGGTCACCGCAAACTGCTGGTATAGCCGTCCGGTGATGCCCGGGATGAAGGCCGTCGGGATAAACACCGCCGCGAGGATGAGCGCGATCGCGACTACGGGACCGCCTACCTCCTCCATGGCCTTTTCAGTGGCCTCCCGCGGCGCCATCCCTTCCCCGATGTGGTGTTCCACCGCCTCCACGACGATGATGGCGTCATCCACCACGAGGCCGATCGCCAGCACAAGCCCAAACAGGGATAGCGTGTTGATCGAGAAGCCCAGGACCGGGAACAGGATGAACGTGCCGATCAGGGAAACTGGCACCGCGAGCAGCGGGATCAGCGTGGCCCGCCAACCCTGCAGGAACAGGTAGGTGACCAGGATGACCAGCACCAGCGCGATGGCCAGCGTCACCGTGATGTCGCGGATGCCGGCCGTCACGGCCTTGGTTGTGTCCAGCGTCACGGAGTATTGCAGGCCCGCCGGGAACCGTTGCGAAAGTTGCTCCAGGCGCGCCCGTACCGCCGCGGCCGCCTGTACGGCATTCGATCCGGGGAGCTGATACACGCCCATGATGCCCGCCGGCGCACCGTTGTACCGGGCTGAAAGATCGTAGTTCTGCGACCCAAGTTGCACGCGGGCCACGTCGCGCAGGTGCAACACGGAACCATCTGCATTGGACCGCAGGATGATGTTCTCAAACTCCTCCGGCTGCACAAGCCGGCCCTGGGTTCGCACGGTGTAGGTCAGCTGCTGGCCGGAAGGGACAGGTTCTCCGCCGATTCGTCCCGCCGGGTAGACGTTGTTTTGCGCTGCGAGCGCCGCGATGACATCGTTGGCCGTCACGCCCAGCTGGGCCATCTTGTCCGGCTGCACCCAGATCCGCATGGCATACTCGCCACCGAACACCTGAACCTTACCCACGCCCTTGACGCGGGTCAACTCATCCTGGACGTTGATGATCGCGTAATTGGTCAGAAACTCCGCGTCGTATTTGTTGTTCGGCGAGTTGATCGTGACGATCATCATCGGCGAGCTCTGCGCCTTCTGCACCGTGACGCCCGACGCGGTCACCTGCGTCGGCAACTGAGACTCTGCCTGCGACACACGCAGCTGCGCGAGCACCTGATCGATGTTGGGATCGGTTTTGACATCGAAGTCCACATACAACGTCGACTGCCCGTTGTTGGCGTTCTGCGAGTACATATAAATGGCGTTGTCCACGCCATTCATCTGCTCTTCGATCGGCGTCGCCACCGCCTGCTCCAGCGTCTTGGCATCCGCGCCCGGGTAGGTCGCCTGGACCTGGATCTCGGGCGGCACGATGTTCGGGTATTGCGAGGTCGGCAGGCTGTACAACGAAACCAGCCCGAGGATCACCGTAACGATCGCGATCACAATGGCCACAATGGGCCTGCGAATAAAGAACTTCGACATCGCTTACCGTCCCGTCGCGTCGTTGTTCGTGGGGGCTGCCGGAGCGGCCGCCGCAGCTGGATGCGGGCTTACCGGCATGCCTTCCTGTAATTTCTGGAGGTTGTCCGTGATCACGCGCTGCCCGGGCTGCAGGCCGCTTTTAACAACCCATTGGCTGCCGTACTGCGAAGCCAGCTGCACGTTGATGATGTGCACCTTGTTGTCCGCCCCCGCCGTGTACACCTGCTCGATGCCCTGCAGCTCCTGCACCGCCGCTTGAGGCACCAGCAGGGCACCATGCAGCAACTCGGTGTTCGCACGCACACGCCCAAACTGTCCCGGCCGTAGCACATTGCCGGGGTTCGGGAAGGCCGCCGCAACACGTATGGCACCTGTCTGCTGATTCAGCTGCCTGTCCACAAACACCACATGCCCCGTATACGGATAGCTCGTGCCGTTGGCGAGCATTAGTGTCAACGGCAGCTTTGAGGCGCTTTTGAGCAGATCGCCGTTCTCTCCCACCGTACGTTTGGTAAGCGCCAGGTACTCCGTATCACTCAGCGCGAAGTACACCTTGATCGGATCGAGCTGAGACACCGCCGTCAGCACCGATTGAGCACTGACCAGGTTGCCTACCTGTGTGGTGGCCTGACCCGCGACGCCCGAGATCAACGACCGCACCTGGGTGAATCCAAGATTGAGCCTGGCGGTTGCAACGCTGGCCTGGGCCGCAGCGATCTGTGCCTGTGCCTGCCGTACGCTGGCCCCCGCCTGCAAGGCCTGCTGTTTGTCGTTGTCCAGCTGACTCTGGGCGATGGCACGCTGCTCGGCCAGGGGCGTATCGCGATTTACATTGATCTGCGCCAAGCCGAGCTGGGCCTGGGCCTGTCCCAGCTGCCCCTGCGCCTGCCCAACCTGGCCCTGCACCTGCTCCAGCGCCGCCTGAAAGGGCCGGGGATCGATCTGAAACAGCACCTGCCCCTTGCTCACCCTTGAGCCCTCTTTGTAAATCTGGCGGATCAGATACCCACTCACCTGCGGCTGGATCTGGGCATTCACATAGCCGTCCAGCGTGCCGACCCACTCCCCATTAAGCGCCACATCGGTCTGCTGCACCGTGGCAACGGAGACGGGCATCGGTCCCGCGGCGGGCTGGCCCACGGCTTTGCCCTTGGCTTCGTTGTCCTTACAGCCGAGCATTCCGGCGAACAGGAGTGCACTGGCAACGACGCGGGTGAGGGGGCGTGAAGAGTTCAATCTCATCGTGTTCAATCATCATCCTTAAGGTCCAGTCCGGACTAGACCTGGTGGAGGGCTGTGGTTCAGATTCCGCCTCGGCAGCGAGCGATGCAGAAAAGATGTTCCGAAGAGTCGAAAGACCGGCCCTCGCCGCGTGCTGCACGCCAACGCGCCTGCCGGCGTGTCACCAAGGATCTCTACGGCGTCAACGATCGCCACGGCGTCCGCATGGTGATTTACCCTAGCCGAGCCGGATGTTTTCAACACTGCAGCTCGCGCTGTTCTCCTGTCTTCTGCTGGGCTTCCGCCACGGCTTCGACTACGACCACCTTGCCGCCATCACCGACATCACCAGCGTGCAGCGCGGCTGGCGAGAAGGCATGCGGCTTGGCCTGCTGTATGCGCTGGGTCATGCGCTTACCGTGGCCGTGCTGGGTGCCGCCGTCATCTTTTTACACCTGTCCCTGCCGCAGCGGCTGGACTCCGTAGGGGAACGTCTGGTCGGGGCGACACTGATTGCGCTCGCCGTCTATGTGCTCGTCACCATGTGGCGCCGCCGCAGGCATCTCACCGCTCCCGGGACGCATGGCGCGGCTCACCTGCACCGCAGCCGGGTCGCCCTGCTGGTCTCGGGAGCGCGGTATGCGTTCTGGCAGGTACGCCGCCGTTTCGATCCCACGCGGCAAAAACCCGATCCCTTTGCCTTCCGCTACGATCGCGGCTCCGTCTTTACGGTCGGCATCATCCATGGCCTGGGCGCGGAGACACCCTCGCAGCTGCTGCTCTTTCTGCTCGCCGCCAATCTTGGAGGCACGGGCCTCGGCCTCATCGGCCTTCTCGCATTCATTGCGGGTCTGCTGACCATGAATACCCTCATGACGGCCGGCGCGAGCGGGATCTTCGCGGGCAGCGTCGCGCGCCCGCGCATCCAGGCTGCCGTCAGTTCCCTTACCGCCCTCTACAGTTTCGCGGTGGGAACCATCTTTCTCTTCGGGCTCAGCGATCGTCTTCCCGCCCTGGTTCGCTGAAGGACGTCTCCACGCATCACACCAGTGGACCTAAAATCGAGACACGAGCATCGACACAAGGGCATCGACACAGTGGATCTCCTGCAAAAATCGGCGTTGTTGGGGGAAAACCTGTGCGGGCTCGGCTCCGTGCTGGTGGCCTACTCCGGCGGCACGGACTCAGCCTATCTCGCCTTTGCCGCGCACCGGGCACTCGGTCTGGGGATGCTGGCTGTTCTCGCCGACTCGGCTTCCCTGCCCCGCAAGGAACTGGCTGCAGCCGTTGACTTCGCACAGCAACAAGGCATACCGCTCGAGATCCTGCAGACCGCGGAACTGGCCAATCCGGACTACGCTCGCAACGACGCACAGCGCTGCTTCCACTGCAAGGACGAGCTGTTCTCCCAGATGGAACGCAAGCGTGTCGACCTCGGCTTTGCGCACATCGCGTATGGCATGAACCTCGATGACAAAGGGGAGTTTCGCCCCGGGCAGCAGGCCGCGGCAATGCACCGCGCACAAGCGCCGCTCGTCACGGCGCAGCTCTCCAAGAGCGAGATCCGTGAGTTGGCCCGTGGGGCCGGCCTCCAGCTGGCTGATAAACCGGCAAGCGCCTGCCTGTCCTCGCGCATCGAGTATGGCCGCCCCGTGACACGAGAGAACCTGCTGCAGGTTGAACAGGCCGAAGAGGCCCTGCACGATCTCGGCTTCCCACAGGTCCGCGTGCGCCACCATGGCGACCTTGCCCGCATAGAGATTGCACGGACCGATCTGCCCGCGGCACTGTCCCTGCCCTTGCTCGATCGCATCACGACCGCTCTGAAGTCGCTCGGCTTCAAGTACATCACCTTGGACACGCAGGGCTACCGTTCCGGATCGATGAACGACATCCTTCCCGTGTCTGCCCTGGCCGGTGCGCCGCGGCAACCCATAACCTAACGCCGCTTTCTGGACGGTCGGGAGACTCAAACCTTTTATGCGTATAGCCTATCTCGACTGTTTCGCCGGTATTGCCGGCGACATGTTTCTCGGCGCTCTGCTGGACGCCGGTGTGCCGGAGCATGTTCTGCAGGAGGCTGTGAGCGCTCTGCACCTGAACGCGAGTCTCAGGGTAGAGCGCGTGGATCGAAGCGGCATCTCGTGTACCAAGGTGCATGTGCTCGAAGGCGGCGAGCTGGCGGAGACGAAGGCTCACGCGCATGCACACGATGCTCCCCTGGAACAACACACGCCTGCGCAGCAGCCCCTCTCGCCGCAACCGAAGACGCAGCACCTTCATAAGATCGGCGGCAGCCCTGCGCATGGCCACGAGCACACGCACGACGGCGATACGGAGGCCCACCAGCACACGCATGAGGGCGATCACCCGCCGCATGTGCACGGCCGCTCGCTGACCGAGATCCGCGCCCTCATTCAAGGGGCGTCTCTGCACGGAACGGTGAAGGCCACGGCGATCCGCGCCTTTGAGCTGCTCGGCCATTCGGAGGCCAAGATTCACAACGTGCCCGTCGACCAGATCCACTTCCATGAGGTGGGTGCTGTCGATGCGATCGTGGACATCGTCGCCTCCGCTGCGGGCGTATATCATCTCGCGATCGGCAAATGGTACAGCTCGGCATTGAACGTGGGCGGCGGCATGGTGCACTGCGCCCATGGCACCTTCCCCGTGCCCGCTCCCGCCACGGCGGATCTGCTGCGCGGTGTGCCCACCTACTCCGCGCACATTCAGAAGGAGCTCGTCACACCCACAGGAGCAGCGCTGCTGCGGGCGCTGGATCCTGAGTTCGGTGTGCAGCCGCCCTTGCGTGTGGAGCAGATCGGCTATGGCGCCGGCACACGCAACCCGAAGGACTTTCCCAATGTGCTGCGGCTCAGTATCGGCGAGGCGGACATCCCTGCGTTGCTTCCTCCTGAGAGCCACATGTCAGAAACAGGCCGCGAGAGCGATCGGACGCAAACGGTCACGGTGCTCGAGACTGCGCTGGACGATGCCACGCCCCAGCTCCTCGCCTATGTCACCGAGCAGGCGCTCGCGGGGGGTGCGCTGGATGCCATGCTTACCCCGGTGATCATGAAAAAGGGCCGCCCGGGCACGCTGTTGACCTTGCTGTGCACGCCCGAAGCCAGCGCGGCCATGCAAGGCCTGCTGCTGCGCGAAACACCCACGCTGGGACTTCGCATCCGCCAGGAGCAGCGCGTCTGCCTCGACCGAGAGCACCGGTCGGTCGACACACCCTACGGCCCGGTTCGCGTGAAGCTCGGGCTGGCGCATGGGGCTGTCCGGAACGTGGCCCCGGAGTACGAAGACTGCAAGGCCGCTGCCCTGCAGCATGGCATTCCCTTGAAGCAGGTGCAGCAAAGTGCCGTCGCGGCCTATCTCCATGCCGAGCCCGGCCAGGCATGACGCAGGCACATCTCCTCGCACTGCTCGCAGAGGTCGAACGCGGTCAACTCTCCGTGGATGCTGCAGCCACTCGACTCGCGGCGCTTCCCTTTGAAGACCTCGGGCATGCACGCGTCGATCACCACCGCAGCCTGCGCACAGGCCTCCCGGAGGTCATCTATGCGGCAGGCAAGACACCTGAGCAAACCGCTGCGATCTTCAACAGCCTTGCCAAGGACGGCGTAGACGTCCTGGCCACGCGGGCGGACCAGATGACCGCGGAGGCTATCCTCGCGCAGTACCCGCAGGCGACGCACAATGTAACAGGCCGCACCGTGGCTCTGCGTCAAACAGCGACGCCTGCTCTCGGCCATATTGCCGTGCTATGCGCGGGCACCAGCGATCTGTCTGTCGCGGAGGAGGCCGCCAGCACCGCGGAGACCTTCGGTACGCGTGTCACCCGGCTCTATGACGTAGGCGTGGCCGGCCTGCATCGCCTTCTCGCGGTGCGTGAAGAGCTCACGCAGGCCCATGCCGTCATCGTCTGCGCGGGCATGGAAGGCGCTCTGCCCTCCGTCGTGGGCGGCCTTGTGGCGGTGCCTGTCCTTGCGGTGCCCACTTCGGTCGGTTATGGAGCTTCCTTTGCAGGCGCTGCCGCTCTTCTGGGCATGCTTAACTCCTGCAGCCCCAACGTCACCGTGGTGAACATCGACAATGGCTTTGGTGCGGCGTACACGGCAACGTTGATCGCGCGCGCTTCGGCCCGGTAAGCGTAACACCCGATATCCCAATGCGGCATCTTACCTAGAAGACATGTCCCGACGGGTCCTGTTCTGGAGACATTATGAATTTGAAACAAAGTGCACGTCGCGCCCTGTTGGGCGCTGCCCTTGCATCCGCCGTGTTTGCGTCGCCTGCACTATTGGCGCAGGACGTTCACACGGACTACGATCACAACGCGCAGTTCGAGAGATACCACACCTTCTCCTTCACCAAGATTCAGACCGAGGATCCGCTTTACGAGCAGCGTCTTCGCGACAACATCACGTCTGAACTGCAACAGCACGGCATGCAATTGGTCCCTTCAGGCGGCGATCTGGCGGTTACCGCCATTGGTGGCGTGCACGATCAGCAGCAGTACAACAGCTTTTACAGTGGTCTTGGCTCCGGCTATGGCTGGCGCGGATGGGGTGGTTGGGGTGGCGGTGGCTGGGGTGGGGATGGCATGACCAGCACCACCGTGCAGCAGATTCCGGTTGGCACACTCGTAGTCGATCTGTATGACACGCAGACCCACAACCTCGTCTTTCGCGGACGTGCGCAGGCCAACTTGCACAAGCATGCGGACAAGAACATCAAGCTGGTGGAGAAGACGGTCGACAAAATGTTCGACCACTTTCCGCCCAAGAACGCTTCCTAGTTGCGGATCTACAACAGAGCCCGGGATCTCCCGGGCTCTGTCCTTTGTGTAGCAGCTACTCGAGCGTATTGCCGCCATTCACGGCGATCTTCTGCCCTGTGATGAAGCCGGCATCGTCGCTCGCAAGAAACGTCACGACCCTTCCAACCTCTTCGGCAAGCCCCATACGCCGCAACGGCACGCCTCGCGCATACGCCCGCTTCTCTTCCTCGCTCGTCTCCAGCGCACGCTCCGTGGGGATCCATCCCGGCGCGACCAGGTTCACGGTAATACCGTCCGGGCCGAGCTCCTTTGCCCAGGATCGCGTCTGTCCGAGCTGCGCGGCCTTGGCGGCAACGTAGTTTGCAAAGCGTGGATTGCCAAGCTCGACGACCTCGCTGCCGATCTGGATCACCCGGCCAAATCGTCGCGCCCGCATGCCCGGCAACGCCGCCTGCAGGAGCAGCAGAGGTGACTTCACAAAGAACTCCATCTGGTCCAGGTACGCCTGCCAGGTCTGCTCCTCAATGCTCAACATGGGCTGATGCCCTGTGGCGTTCACCACCAGCACCTCTAGCGGACCAAACGCCGCTTCCACTTCGGACACAAGCTTTCGTACGGCCACCTCATCACGGACATCAGCGCGGAAGGCCCGGGCCTGCAGTCCGCGATCCCGTAAGTCCGCACAGAGCGTTTCAGCGCGTTCTTCATTAGCGAAGTAGTTGACGGCCACTCGATGCTCGGCCTCTGCCAGCGACACAGCCATGGCAGCCCCAAGGCCCCGCGAGGCACCCGTCACAATCACCGTTCGTTCCATCGATCCAGCATAGAAGAGCATGACTTCGGTGTGAACGAGTTTCTGGTATAGCCTTGGCGGGTCCACAGTATCTGTTCGCCACACGCGTTGTACAGAGGAGCCAGCATGCCATCACAGTCAGGATTTCAAGTTTCCTTCGTGGCCCTTCCCCTCCTCTTTCTCCTCGTGATCTGGCTGGTGCGCTGCCTGAACATCCTGCCGGAGTACGAGCGAGCCGTCGTCTTTCGCCTGGGTCGCATGCTCAAACAGGCGAAAGGTCCTGGCCTCGTCCTGATCCTTTGGCCATTGGACAGGATCATCAAGGTCTCCCTTCGCATCGTCACCTGGGAGGTACCGCCGCAGGACATCATCACGCGCGACAACGTCTCGCTCAAGGTGAACGCGGTCGTCTACTTTCGCGTGATTAATCCCACGCAGGCCATTGTCGAGGTAGAGAACTACCGCTTCGCCGTCGAACAGGCCGCCCAGACCGCGCTGCGCTCCGTTTTGGGAGAAGTCGAGCTTGACGACCTGCTCTCGCAGCGTGAAGTCCTCAACGAAAAGCTCCAGGTCATCCTCGACGATCACACCGAGTCCTGGGGCGTGAAGGTCACGCGGGTCAACGTAAAACAGCTCGACCTGCCGCAGGAGATGCAGCGGGCCATCGCCGCGCAAGCAGAGGCCGAACGCGAGCGCCGGGCGAAGATCATTGCTGCTGAGGGCGAGTTCCAGGCCTCCGCCAAGCTCGCCGAAGCCGCGGCCGTGCTGAGCCGTGAACCCAACGCGATCACCCTACGCTACCTGCAAACGTTGATCGAGATCGGCGTCGAGAAGAACACCACGGTCGTCTTTCCGCTGCCACTCGATCTGCTCAGCGCCCTGGGCATGAAGCTGGGCGACAACGCCTCACGGCCTGCGGCAGAGTTCAACCCTCGACCCTCGACAGCCTCCACCGATACCATGCCGCAGCAACGCCGCGAGACTGCGCTTCCCCGCGAGTAGCAGCACCGGCATCATTCCTTGTAACGGACTGACCCCGATTGCAATCACTTACTGTAGGGGCGAATAGCGCAGCAAGAAGGGCGGACTCTCGCGAGTCCGCCCTCTTGTTCTTGCTCGCAAAGCGAGCGTGTGGCCGTCCGCCCAGGACTACTCGGCGGCCATCTCTTCCTGTTCGCCTTCCATGCGCATCGCTTCGAGCTCTCGCTCTTCGGCCTCATGCGCTTCCATGACCTCGGCCTGGATCTGGGCTGCCGCCTCTTCGAGCTCCGGTGAGAGCGCGACGGTGCGGTAATACTCCATACCCGTGCCAGCAGGGATCAGGCGGCCCACAATGACGTTCTCCTTGAGGCCGCGCAGCCCGTCGATCGCGCCGTTGATGGACGCTTCGGTGAGCACGCGGGTTGTCTCCTGGAAGCTCGCCGCCGAGATGAAGCTGTCGGTGGAAAGCGACGCCTTGGTGATGCCGAGAAGCAGCGGACGGCCAATCGAGGGACGGCCACCTTCGGCCAGCACGCGGTCGTTCTCCGCATTGAAGCGGAAGCGATCGATCTGCTGCTCCAGCAGGAAGTTGGTGTCGCCGACATCGTCGATCTTCACCCAGCGCATCATCTGCCGCACGATCGTTTCGATATGCTTATCCGAGATGCCCACGCCCTGGAGGCGGTAGACCTCCTGGATCTGCTCCACGAGATAGATCTGCAGCTGACGCTCACCGAGGACATCTAGGATGTCATGCGGGTTGCGGGGCCCGTCGATGAGGGCATCGCCGGCGCGCAAACGCTCGCCTTCCTGCACGTTGATGTACACACCACGCGGCACCGAGTACTCTTCCTCGTTGCCGTTATCCGCGGTGACATACACCTTGCGCTGACCCTTCGACACATCGCCGAAGCGAACCACACCATCGATCCGCGAAATGATCGCGGGATCGCGGGGCTTACGCGCTTCGAAGAGCTCCACCACGCGCGGCAGACCACCCGTGATGTCCTTGGTACGCGAGCTTTCACGCGGGATCTTGGCGAGCACATCACCCGGCGAGACCTCGTCGCCATCCTGCACCATCAGGTACGCGCGCGACGGCATGATATATCGCTTTTGCCCGCTGCCTGCCTTGATCAGAATGGTCGGCTGACGCTTCTCGTCCGGCGACTCGGCGACTACGAGACGGGAAAGACCCGTGACTTCGTCGATCTCCTCGTGAACCGTCAAACCTTCCTGCAGATCCTTGAAGCTCACCGTACCGGCGATCTCCGTGAGGATCGAGAAGGTGTACGGATCCCACTCGCCAATCAGGTCGCCCTGCTTGACGTCCTGGCCATCCTCCACCCGGAGCTTGGCGCCATACACGATGGCGTAACGCTCCTTCTCGCGGCCCTTGTCGTCGATAATGGCGATGGTACCCGAGCGATTGAAGGCAACCAGACCACCTTCCTTGGCACGCACAGTAACGAGATTGATGAAGTGCACCTTGCCGGTGTTCTTGGCTTCGACCTTCGAAGCGTCGTGCACACGGCTGGCGGTACCACCGACGTGGAAGGTACGCATGGTCAACTGCGTTCCCGGCTCGCCGATGGACTGCGCCGCGATGACACCGACGGCCTCGCCCATCTCCACCATCTTGCCCGAGCCGAGGTTACGGCCGTAGCAGAGGATGCAGCAGCCACGCTTGCTTTCGCAGGTCAGCACCGAGCGAATCTTCACGCGCTCAATACCCGCAGCCTGCACCGCACCGGCGAGGTCTTCGTCGATCTCCTGATTGATCTCGACAATCGTGCGACCATCGATGTCCTTTAACCGCTCCAGCGACACGCGACCGATGATGCGGTCACGCAACGGCTCGATGGTCTCACCGGCTTCAATGATCGGCATCACGTAGATGCCTTCCGACGTGCCGCAATCGAGCTCCGAAATGATCACGTCCTGCGCGACGTCGACCAGACGACGGGTCAGGTAACCCGAGTCAGCGGTCTTCAGCGCGGTATCGGCCAGACCCTTACGGGCACCGTGCGTCGAGATGAAGTACTCGAGCACCGTGAGGCCCTCGCGGAAGTTCGCCTTGATAGGCGACTCGATGATCTCGCCCGAAGGCTTGGCCATCAATCCACGCATACCGCTCAGCTGGCGAATCTGCTGCTTGGAGCCACGCGCACCAGAGTCGGCCATGATGTAAATCGGGTTCATGGCTCCTTCCTTATCCGCGCGCTTCATGTTGTTGAACATCTCGTCCGCCACACGATCCGTGACGCCCGACCACAGCTGCGTGACCTTGTTGGAGCGCTCAAGGTTGGTGATCGAGCCGTCAAGGTATTGCTGCTGCATCGTGACGACCTGCCGCTCGGCATCGCGCACCACGGTGTACTTGGACTCCGGAATCACCATGTCATCCAGGCCTACCGACAGGCCGGACTTGGTGGCGTAATGGAAGCCGAGCTCCTTGATACGATCGAGCGCCTTCACCGTCACCTCAAGGCCCAGGTTCAGGTAGCAGTAGTTCACCAGCTGCCCGATACCTTTCTTCTTGAGCAGGCCGTTGATGTACGGTATGCCTTCCGGCAGCGCGTCATTCAGAATGGCGCGGCCCACCGTTGTGTTGATGAACTGCTTGTTGAACTCGACGGATTCAGTGTGCAGGATGTCTTGATCATCGTAGGCCGTCGTCATATCCAGCACAGGGCCGGTATACCGCAGACGGATGGGGCTGAGCGTCTCCACCTGGTTGGCATCGACGGCCATCAACACCTCTTCGATGTTGGCAAAGACGCGGCCTTCGCCCTTGGCGTTCGGCTTCGACTTCGTCAGGTAGTAGAGACCCAGCACCAGATCCTGCGTGGGCACCGTGATCGGCTGACCGGAAGCCGGCGACAGGATGTTGTGCGAGGCCAGCATCAGCACCGACGCCTCAATCTGCGCCTCGGGGCTCAGCGGGATGTGCACGGCCATCTGATCGCCGTCGAAGTCCGCATTGAAAGCGGTGCAGACGAGCGGATGGATCTTAATCGCCTTGCCTTCCACCAGCACGGGCTCAAAAGCCTGAATACCCAGGCGATGCAGCGTTGGCGCACGATTCAACAGCACGGGATGATCCTTGATGACCTCCTCGAGGATGTCCCACACGATTGACTCTTGCTGCTCGACCATCTCCTTGGCCTGCTTGATGGTCGTGCAATGGCCGGTCTGTTCCAGGCGGTGGTAGATGAACGGCTTGAACAGCTCAAGCGCCATCTTCTTCGGCAGACCGCACTGGTGCAGCTTCAGCTCGGGGCCGACCACGATGACCGAACGGCCCGAGTAGTCGACGCGCTTGCCGAGCAGGT
>CAXTGE010000033.1:0-2375 GCA_964243645.1 uncultured Acidobacteriaceae bacterium
ACAGCGCGAGGGCCGCAGGCCCAAACCAGCGCAAACACACTCCCCCACGCTCCCCTCAAAAGGTGTAGGCCCGGTTCACAACACCCCGCGCTTGCCAGGCGTCCAAATCTAACGATGAAGCTTTCGCACGTCGCCTGCCTGCTCGCCGCTGCCCTTCCCGCAGCCCTCCACGCCGACAACGCCCGCTTTGACCTTGCCGGACCCAAGGTCATGGTGCGCGTCACGCGTGGCGACAGGACCCTGCCCATCGCGCAGGTGCCGAACCTGCAGCCCGGCGATAAGCTCTGGGTCAAGGCCGATCTGCCCGACGACCAGAAGAATCATCTGCTCCTCATCGTCGCCTTTCTCCGCGGCACCACCAACGAGCCGCCCGACACGTGGTTTACCGAGATCGACACCTGGGATCATAAGCACACCGCCGAGGGCACCACGGTGACCGTACCCGACGATGCGCAGCAGGCTCTCCTGTTCGTTGCGCCCGAGACCGGCGGCGACTTCAAGACCCTGCGCTCCGCCGTAAAAGGCCGCCCCGGCACCTTTATCCGGGCTGATGTCGACCTGAATGAGGCCTCCTTCGAGCAGCAGCGCATCGAGCGCTACCTCGCCGCCATGAGGTCTGTCACCAAAGACGACCCGAAAGCGATCCAGGACCACTCCGCCAAGCTCGCCACCACGCTCGCGCTCAAGCCCAACGCCGACTGCTTCAAACAACCAGTCGACGCCCAGGTGAACTGCCTGACACAGTCCAGCGCGCCGGTGCTGATGGATGACGGCCACGGCCAGAGCATCGCCGCGTCGCTATCCACCGGTGCCTCGTCTGATTTCATCAACGCCGCCAGCGCTACCGGGGCCGCGGGGGGCGGCGTCTACTCCGCCTACGTCGGGGCCGTGGTGGACTTGGTCCATTTGGTCAGCACCCTGCACACGGCCAAATACCAGTACATCCCCGGCTTGAGCTTTCCGCAGGACGCCACGCTGAACCTCAAGTTGAACGCGCCGGTCTCGTTCGTCGATCCCAAGTCCGTCATCGTGATCGGCCTGCCCGCCATACAAAAGGCCGTGCCTCCTCCGCTGCACGCCCATGACCCTGACCAGGTCGCCTGCCTACTGCAGCCGCACATGGCCCTTCAACTGGAAGGCGCACCGCTGGTGTTCTCCACGAACTTCGCCCACGATCTGGTGCTGCATCTGAACCGGAGCGCGGGCGCACAGGATATCCCGCTCGCGCCGGATGCCTTTGAGGGGGGTCTGATCGTGGCAAAAGACGATCCCCGCAAGCCGCTTCACGAGGGCAAGCCCGCAGTCGCAGACGCCGGTTCGAAACCAGAGACCAAACCGGCCTCGGGCACCGATCTGACCGTGACCGGGACGGTCCACGGCTACTGGGGCTTCGATCCCTTCGATGGCCCTACTCTCACGCTGCAGCAGATGAATGGCCGGAACTGGAAGATCGTCGGCGAGCCCCAGCTGCTCGCGGGACAGGACAACCATCTCAACCTCAAAGGCGACGGCACCGCCTGCATCCAGCACATTGCCCTCACCACGGGCAAGGATAAGGACATAGACGTCAACTTCAAACCCGCAGCTGGAGACGCCGCTAGAGGCGTTCTGGACCTGGACGTTTCGATGAAAAAGGTTCAGCCCGGCGGCTACGCTCTGGCCATCGGGCAGTACGGCGACCGCGACCTAAATCGCGACCCGGATAAGGTCAGTCTCACCGCCTACAACGGCGATATCCACGTCGAGTCCCTGAAGATCCATGCGGGGGACAACCAGGCGATCCTCATTGGCCGCGGTTTGGGTAGTGTTGCCGACGTCGGGATCGCCCAGCAGACGTTCACCCCCGCAGGTGAGGGCAACAACGACACACAACTCACTCTCCAAGCGACGGCCGGGACCTCACCCAACGACGGCTCAGAGGCTACCGTCAGGCTGAAGGACGGGCGGACGATGGACGTGAAGATCTCCATCGAGGCTGCACGGCCCAGCCTCAGGCTTCTCTCCTTCAACGTGACTCCGGGGCAGGCCCAGGGAGCACTCCCGGTCACCTTAGCCGGCAAGGACGAGATCCCCCTGAACAGCAAGCTGAGCTTCGTGGTGCAGACGGAGGCCGACTTCCCCCGCGACGGAAAAGTGGAGGTGGCGACCGCGGACGGCGCCGTGCACACCACGCTCTCACTGGCCGACAACGATCTCATCCTGCAGGATGGGCGTACCGCCATCGCCACGCTGGATCCGCTCAACGCCTTCGGCCAGTCCGCCTTTGGGAAGCTGCAAATGCGGCCAGTGGCGGGGGACGGTACGCCCGGCGACTGGACACCGCTCGGCAACCTCGTGCGCACGCCACAGATCACGGCCATTCGCTGCACGTCCGC
>CAXTGE010000033.1:2475-7677 GCA_964243645.1 uncultured Acidobacteriaceae bacterium
ACATGCTCCTGCCGCTCGGTCGCGGCATGGGAGACCGCGGCGCAGGGCATGGTTGCCGGCACGCCCGCCTGCACGAGCTCCCGCACCAACCGATGGAGGCTACGGCCCGGCATGTACACCACCAATGTGGCATCCGGCGGCAGCGGTCCCCGCCAGATCGGCGTGGAGTCCTCCTTCTCCGCGGCATGGTGCCCCGTGACAAAGATCAGCTTGGACGCCGTCAGGCGATCGGTCAACGGCAAGGCCAGCGCAGCCCCCGCCGCAAAGGCCGCCGTCACACCGGGCACGACTTCGAAGGGCACCCCCGCGCCCCGCAAGGCCGCAATCTCTTCACCCGCCCGTCCAAAGACCAGCGGATCGCCGCTCTTTAGCCGCACCACGGACTGCCCCGCCCGCGCGGCGTCGATCATCAAGCGATGGATGCCGCTCTGCGTGATCCGTGGCCGGCCACAGCGTTTGCCGACGCTTGTCACCAGAGCCTCAGGGTGGGCCAGCGCCAGCACCTCGTCCGGCACCAGGTCGTCGTGGAAGACGACCTCCGCGCTCTGCAATAGACGGAGCGCCTTGACGGTGAGCAGCTCCGGATCACCCGGCCCCGCGCCGACCAGATACACCGTTCCCTTCACCGCGCGGCTTGCCTTCAAAGGACAGACTCCTCGGGTGCCTCAAGGTCCAGCGCGTCGCTATCCTGTTCAGGCAATGAAGCTGCCCGAGATGCCGGGACATAGCCCTTCGGAGCAAACCCGAACTGCTGGGCATGCTGCCTTGCCCGCATCCGCGAGGGACACGCGTCGAAGCCACAGACGTCGCGCTGGGCGAGCTCGTGCAGCAGCTGCTTGCGCGGCTCCCCGATCGGCTCCACGGCGGTGACCTCGCGGCGCAACCGCCCCAGCTCCATCAGCCATTCACTCATGTCCAGCGGCAGCGCGGCATTGATCTCCTTGCGCAGCCGCTGCGCCAGCGCCGGGCTCTCGCCCGCGGTGGAAATAGCCACCTGCAGCTCACCGCGGCGCACCACGGACGGAAAGTAGAAGTCACAGAACGGCGGATCATCCACCGCGTTGCAGAGCACGCCAAGACGCGAGGCCTCGGCGAAAACGGCGCGATTCACCTCCGCCGTTGCCGTGCCCGCGACGGCCAGAAAGGCCCCTTCCAGGTCGCCCTCGCGGTAAGGACGCTGCAGCCATTCAATCTCCCCGGTCTCGGCCCAGGCCCGTACGCGCGGCAAGGCCTCCGGGGCAATGACGCGGACGCGCGCCTCGGCCTGGATAAAGCTTTCGATCTTGCCCTCGGCGATGGCACCGGCGCCCACGATCACGCAGGGACGCGCGGTCAGCTTCAAGAACATCGGAAAAAGACTCATGGTGTCACCTTCCTTTTCTCCTGTTCATCCAGTCAATTGCGCCCACGAAGGAACCGACCACAGCGACTACATATCGATGTTCGGCGCGGCGTGACGGCCCGGGGCGGGATCCCGGTCCACGGGAGCCACCACGGCACCCGCAATCAGGTTACGCAGATCCTCGTCGCTGGTGCGGTTAAAGTAGCCGCGCAGGTTTTCGCCCTCGAAGCGATGATCCTTGTAACCAAGCAGCAATCGCTCGATGGCCTGCGGTACATCTTCCGCGGCCGCACGGTAGCCGATGGGCCGTGCCGGCCGCGCGTTCTCGCCAACCGCGCCACCCACGCAGAAGTAGTACGCATCGACCAGCGTGCCGTCTTTCTTGATCTTCTTGCCTTCCAGGCCGATGTCGGCGATCCAGTGCTGGCCGCAGCTATTAGTGCAGCCTGTGACGTGCAGCTTGATCTGCTGCTCGAAGCCGGGCAAGCGATCTTCCATTTCACTGATCAGCCACTTGGTAAAGCCCTTCGTCTCCGAGATCGCCAGCTTGCAGAACTCGGTGCCCGTGCAGGCAATCGCGCCGCGGTAGAACACCGAGGGCTCCACCTGCAAACCCAGCGCGGCAAGCTCGCCTGCGAGCTCCTGCACACGGTCATTCGGCACGTTGACGATCACGATGTTCTGCATGATCGTGGTGCGCAGATGGCCGTCGCCGAAGCGCTCCGCCAGATCCGCCAGCGAGTGCAGGATGTCCGCGTTCAGACGGCCACGCAGCACCGTCGCGCCGACGGAGCTGAGGCCGTCCTGTTTCTGCCTACGAACGCCGACGTGGTCGCGATAGACGTCGTCCGCAATCGCCCCTTCGTCGCAGGGATCCAGCCGATACCCGAGTTTTTCCTCCACGGCGGCGAGCATCGATTCCGCTGTCCAGCCATGGCGCATGAAGAGGTACTTGAGACGGGCGCGGGTGCGGTTTTCGCGTAGCTCCTGCTGCTCGCGGAAGATCTCACACACCGCGATCACCACGGCCAATGCTTTGTCCTGCGGGACGAACGCGTTCAGGCGAACGGCCATGTGCGGCTCCGTGGAAAGGCCGCCCCCGATGCGTATGCTGTAGCCGATCTCTTCCTGTCCGTCCTTGACCCGCTTCAGCGCGGTCAGGCCGACGTCGTTGATCTCCGGGTAGGAGCACCAGATAGGGCAGCCCGTGACGGAGATCTTGAACTTACGCGGCAGATTGACAAAGTCGGGATTCGCCGTGAGCACCTCGGCGATCTCAAGCGCCAGGGGTGAGGCATCGAGGAGCTCTTCGTGGTTCAGCCCGGCCAGCGGACAGCCTGTCACATTGCGGACCACGTCGCCACACGCGCCCTTGGGGCTCAGGCCGATCTCGGTGAGCGCGTCCACCACCTCCGGCAGCGATTGGATCGTCAGCCAATGCAGCTGAATGTTCTGCCGCGTGGTGATGTCGGCCAAGCCCTGGCCGTGCCGGGCGGCAATGTCGCCGATGATCCGGATCTGATGGGAGGTGAGCAGGCCATTGGGGATGCCGATGCGCAGCATAAAGTACTCGCTGGCCTTGCCTTCGCCGCCGACGCCGCCGGTAGCGCCTACGCCGTCGCCCTGCGTGTAGATGCCCCACCATTTGAAGTAGACGCCTGCCCACTCGGGCAGCACGGCCTCACGGCCCTCGCGAGCGAACTGACGGACCTCTTCCCATGCCTCCCAGGGATTCTTCTCCAGCTTCAGGCGCTCCACCTTTTGCGCCTTGGTCTCCTTGATCTCCCTGGACGCGGGTGCAGCAGGCACGGCGGAGGGAACGGCAGTGACAGGTACTTCTGTGCTCAAGAGGAATCTCCAGTCGCTATGTAAAGAGAGGGGGATGAGCTACAGCAGACGCCTCAGGACGGCGTAGGGCCATGAAGTAGGCAAACAGACGCCTCAACAACAACAGCCGCGACCATCGCTGCAAAGGGCAGACCGGCGCTGAGACATAGATCTCACCTCCTAAGGGTACCGAGGAAACGATGCCCAAAGCAAACGGGTGCCGAAGTCGTGTTCGGGACGCGCATTCCCGGCGCACCCGTTCAAGTTCAGGACGGATTTCGCGCGTGCGAGGGCATCTGTTCGGATACGAGGTCTGCACCGCGGGCTTCCCTACCCAGCATTGCCACGATTGCCACAAACAGGGCGACGCCGACGACCGTCCACGCCATGATCGGCGCAAGATCGCCGCCGGCCCAGCGCTGCGCGAAACGGGCCTGCAGGACGCCGTTTCTGGAGGAGATCAGATTGCCCATCTGATAGGCCAGCCCCGGCATCAGGGCGCGCAGCGGTGCCGGTGAGAGTTCATTCAAATGGGCCGGCACAATGCCCCACGCGCCCTGCACCATGAATTGCATCAGAAAGCCACCCAGCCCCAGCAGAACCAGCGAATGGCTGAAGATCCATAGGGGAATCACCGGCAGCGCCAAAAGGGCGGCGGAGGCCAGCGCCTTTCGCCTGCCCCATCGCTCGGAGAGCGCGCCCCACGCAGGGCCGCCGAACAGCGCGCCCGTTGTGGCCACTACCGCGATGAGCGAGGTCTGCCGTGCAGAGAGTTTATGCACTGTTTTGAGAAAGGTGGGATACAGGTCCTGGGTGCCGTGGCTGAACGAGTTTAAGCCGGTCATGAGCAGGACCAGCACGGCGAAGACCGGCAGGTGATGAGCCAGCTCCCGCAAGGAGGAGGTCTTTGCGGTGTCCCGGCCGATGCCGTGCTGCCGCCGCGCCTCCCACGCGGGGGACTCCCTGACATGCATACGCATATAGATGACCAGCAAGGACGGCAGCGCCCCGATGACAAAGAGGAGACGCCATGAGGGAAAGGCATGGCCGTGGTAGACGGTCGAGAGCACACCGTAGACGGCGGCTGCCAGCAGATTGCCCGCGGCGTAGCCCTCTTGGAGCAGGCCCGCGAAGAAACCGCGATTTTTGGCGGGCAGCGATTCCAGCGCCAGCGCGGCCCCCACGCCCCATTCGCCACCCATGGCAATGCCGAAGAGGGCGCGGCTGAGCAGAAAAAGGCGGAAGCTCGGCGCAAAGGCGGAGGCCAGCTCAAGCACGGAGAAGCAGACGATGTTGGCCATGAGCGTGGGCCGACGCCCATACCGTTCCGCCAGCCAGCCGAATAGCAATGCGCCGACCGGACGCATGCACAGCGTCCAGAAGATTGCCGTTGTCACCGTGGGCAAACTCACGTGAAACGTCGCGGCTACGGAGTCCAGGCAGAAGGTGAGCAGGAAGAAGTCAAAGGCGTCGAGTGTCCAGCCCAGGAAGCAGGCGGTAAAGACGCGGCGCTGATGGATCTGAAGCGAGCGGAAGGGTCCAAAGGCCATACCCCAAGCAGCTTACGGCCTTTTGGGCTGCCCTTGATTTTTCATTCAGGTAGACCTAGAACTGGAACCTGCAAACCAGGAGGCCGTTGCGGGTTGGTAACGGCCTCTGCATCGCTACAGCTTTGCCCTTAGCGGAATGCCCGGGTCGGCGTAGGCCATCTCGGCGTTGCTGGCCTCGTTCTTGAGAATCTGGTGGTGCAGGCAGTAGAGTGCCAGTTCCAGGCGATCGGAGACGCCGAGTTTGTCGTACACCTTGCGCAGGTAGTTCTTGATCACCTGCTCAGTGGTGCCGATCTGATAGGCGATCTCCTTATTGCGCATGCCGCGCGTGATGCACCCGATGATGGCCAGCTCTTTTTCCGACAATCTGGGCTGGGTGCGCGGGTTGGTCAGCATCTGCGCCTGGGCGCGATAGGCTTCGATGACCCAGCTGATCGACTGATTGTCGATCCAGGTCTCGCCGAGAGCGATCTTGCGCACGCA
>CAXTGE010000033.1:7777-23283 GCA_964243645.1 uncultured Acidobacteriaceae bacterium
ACGCGAATCTGGTTTGCGGCAGCATCGTGTCCCGAAAGGTCGCCGTTGGCAGCCTTGATTCCGTCGAGTGTCATACCTGCTCAGCCTTCAACACGTATTCGTCGATCACAGCAGCAGCTAGCCGTTTTCCCTCGTACACTGCATGGCGAACGATGCGACCGACACAATGCAATGTCACATCTTCCGCCCCACCCATGACCTTCGCCGGCATACTCAGCCGAAACTCAACGGAACTTCCCAGGGGTGGAACGTCTTCGGCAGAAAACAGTACTCCACTTGCAGAGACATCTTCCGTAACCGCATGATACTCGCGATGGTCCGCGAACAGGACCAGCTCCAGATGCAGCGGAAAACGTACCGCGGTCCGGACCGGCTCAGCTTTCGTTAGTTCTTCAGCGGGCATCTCGTTCATAGGCGGACGGGTCGTGTCTGTCTCCTGCTGGTGGCAATTCTATTCGAAAGGTTACTGAAGACTATACCCAAAGGGTGTCACAAAGCTACAAGTTAGATCCCGCTTGTGGGGGAAGAAATAATGCGGCGGTGCCGCCGACCCAGGTACGGTCGCGATTGTGGTCGACCCCCATCATGGCGCCCCGCCCCATGCGTACGAGGCTGGTCATGGGGACCATGACGTCGCCCTCGGGCCAGACGTAGAGGATGCGAATCTCGGCCTGGGTCATGCCCTCGGGCGTGCGGATGGTCGGCTCAAACCGTACGCGCTCCTGCAAGAGGTAATTGCCTCGCTCGGGCTCCGGAACGGCCAGAAGATCGGCGTCGCTCGGGGCAAACTGGATGCCTTTGCCGGCAAAGGAGTAGAGCGGTTTAAAGACCCACTGCTCGCGATCTTCAGGCAGTCGGTCTCGTCCTTCGCCGCGGAACCAGGCGTCGAGAAAGACCGCGGGCGGCACGGTGGGATGCCGGAGGTGGGGGATGGAAAACTTGCTGATGCTGAAGTACCAGTTGGGATGACCGGCCCACTCCACCTGGAGGTCGTCGCGGTAGTCGAAGGGCAGCTGGATCTCTTTGCGCACCAGCTCATCCACGATCGCCCGGTTATAGATGCGCTCGATCGGGGTCAGCCGGTCACCCTGTTGAGGATCACGGTAGAACAATTCCCGTCCTTGCTTGATGACCGCGGTAATGTCTACCGTGCGCAGACCGAGATGCTTTTCGTGCATCCGGAAGTCAGGGGAGGTTTTCTGCTGCCATGGGTCGATCTCCAGGAGCACCACGTTGGCCGGGTCATGCGCGCCAACGATCACCTTGCGTAGGAGGTTCCAATACGCATCATCGCTCAGGCCACCGAAGAGGTAGTTCAGCTGCGGGTCGAGATCGAAGATCTCTTTATAGGCACGACCGAACGCGGGCTGGAAGCCGAAGATGGATGGAAATGCCTGCATTTCCACGAGCTTTGGCTCAAGTGTGCCCTCCGCGCTGCGGACGAGGCCGAAGTCCACGGTCATGAAGTGCGGGTGTTTGCCCTGACCGGGTGCGTTGTAAGCCTCCGGAATGGCGGCTTGGGAACGGTCCATGTAGATCGGATCATCCACAAGCTGATGGGTCAGCTCGATGCCGGCGTCGACCATGGTCTGGAGGAAGCCCGGCTCAAAAAAGCAGGGCGTTTCGGCCATCCGGAACTCGATTTGCGATTCGGATTCACGGTTGAGGCGATCGATCAAGGCATGGTATTTGGCGTCGGTATAACGCGCATTGAAATCACTCCGAAACGGCTCGATCACCCTGCCCTGCCCCTTTCCGGTACGCGCAAGGTCGCGGTCCGGCCCGTACCTCAGCCCCCGATCAGGAACTCACCTTCGCGCATGATCTGCGATTCGCCCTCGGCGGTGCCCAGCCAAATGTTGAACTCCAGGCCGACGACGTCGATGTGAGTCGTGGACTTCCAGGGAGCGCCGGTGTGCGCGCCATAGGGATCGCCGAACGCGATGTGGATCCCGGGAAATTTCTCATCCTGCAGGATGTTGCCGATGACCTCGTGCACGCCGGTGTTGGTGCCGATGGCGAACTCGCCCACACGGTCCGAGTTGGCGTCGGTGTGGGTGTAGTCCCAGAACTCCTGCTCCAGTTGCTTGTTGTCGCACGCCACGGTGGTGATGCGGTTGCGGCTGATGTGAATGGTGACCGGCGTCTCGCGCAGGATGCCGTAGCGCGAGCAGAGGAAGTCGCCGACGACCCCGTCGACGACAAAGACGCCATTTACCTCGCCGGGGGCGGTGAAGACCTCGCCGCCGGGCAGGTTGCCCCACTTCTCCGGGCTGATGATGCCGGAGGTCTTGAACCAGCGATAGGCTGGGTCGAGCTCGGCGAAAAGGTTGGTTCCTGCCGAGGTGGTGGCGCGCACGTAGGTCGCCTCCCGGACGCGGTCCAGCACCGCCTGGCTGAGGCGGTCGACCGCGGCGAAGTCCGCGCGCATGCCGCCAAGCATGATCTCCGGCGTGATATTGACCATGTGCGCGTGGCGCATGCGCCGCTGATTGACGACGTCGGTCATCTGCATGCGGCTGCGTAGCTCGTTGGGCTGCACCTGCACGGCAAAGATACTGACCTGTGCCTGCTCCATGTCGGCGAGGACCTCAGGCGGCATCTCTTTGAGCGGACGCTGCGCGTGTTCCTCCAGGACGAAGCTGTGCCACGTGCAGCCGATGCGGTCCAGCTCTGCCGCGATGGAGGCGGCGACCGGAGCCGTGGCTTCGTCGGTAATGAGGGTGACCCGCTCGTGCGACTCGATCCGGAGGCAGGTCGTGGCCGCGTTGCGCGCACCCTGCCGGAACTCCTCAGGAAAGCTGAGCGTCCGGAGATCGGTGGCGGCGGGATGTGAAGCAGAGATCACAGGCTGCGTCTCGGTGGTGGTCAACTCGGTCGTTTCCTCAATTCTTTCGTGATTCACCCTATTCGATGCGGAAAGGTCGCCTACAAGCCGACCCGCGTCTCCGATGCCATAAAGTCCACAACCTGCTTCAGGTCGCCCGTCTCCCGCCAGACCCTGAGCTGCCGGTCGGCGCCGGATCCCTCGCGGATCATGGTCCGGATATAGTCGATCGCCTTACGGCTGTCGAGTTCATCGACCACATCGTCGATGAAGCTCAGATACTCCTCGATCAGATCGCACTCGGGAACCTCTTCCTGCTTGCCGAAGTCGATCAGCTTGCCGGCCAAGCCGTACCGTACGGCGCGAAACTTATTCTCCATGAGCAGCGCGCGCGAGTACTGCCGGTAGTCCTGATTGCAGGAGTGCAGCTTCCAGAGCTTGGCGGCCGTGGCCTGAATGAGCGCGGCAATGGCGACGGTCTCCTCGGCGCGCATCGGGATATCGCACACGCGAACCTCGACCGTGTTGAAGAAGGGATGCGGCCGGATGTCCCACCAGATCTTCTTGGCGTTGTCGATGGAGTTGGTCTTGATGAGGAGATTGACGTAGTCCTCGAACTCCGAGTAGCTGGCAAAGCTGTCCGGCAGATTGGTCCGGGGAAAGTGCTCAAAGACCTTGGCACGATAGCTCTTGTAGCCGGTCTCCATGCCCATCCAGAACGGGGAGTTGGTGCTGAGCGCGAGGATGTGCGGCAGGAAGTAGCGCAGCGAGTTCATGACCCGGATGGCCGCATCGCGGTCCTCGATACCCACATGGACGTGGAGGCCGAAGATGAGGTTGGAGCGCGCGACCAGTTGCAGATCTTCAACAACCTTGTCGTAGCGGGGATCGGGGTAGATCTCCTGGGTGCGCCAGTCGGCGAACGGGTGGGTGGCACCCGCGACGAGAAGGAGGCCGTTCTCTTCGGCGAGCCGAATCAGATTGCGCCGGAGATCGTAGAGATCCTCGCGTGCATCCTCCACGTTCCGGCAGACACGCGTACCCACCTCGATCACCGATTGATGAAGCTCCGCCTTGACCCGTTCTTCGAGTTGAATCTTCCCCTGAGCCAGCATATTGGTTGAGATATGCGAACGCAGATCGCGGGTGTGGGGGTCAACCGTCTGGTACTCCTCTTCAATGCCAAGCGTGAAGGAAGGTCGCATCGTTCAGGGCCTTTTCCGTCTTCTTTGAGTGGTGCCGTGAAGGTGGATGTTAAAGCCATATCACAGAACGACCGACAACCCTATAACTTCCCGCCGGCCAGGGCCTCGACAGGCTTCCCGACGGCAGCCGTTTTGGTGGACGGCGACGGCGCCTTCACCGATGCGCTCCCATCGAGGACGCCGCCGGAGAGGAAGCGCGACCAATGAAATCCGTGGCTCTGGGGAGCGGGAGCCTGGGCCTTTCTGATGGCGAGGTCTGCGACCTTTTCGACAATCCACTTGAAGTTTGCCTCGCCCACGGAGCCATAGTCGGCATCCGGCGCGGGATTCATGAAGTCGATGGCGTAGGGGATGCCATCTTCGACGGCGAACTCGACCGTGTTGAGGTCGTAGCCCAGCGCCTGGCAGAGCTTCAGGGCGTCGGCTTCGACGCGCCCCAACAACTCCGGCGGGTAGTCCGGGGGATCCTGGCAGTACCGGCGCTCATGCGGCTGGCGGGGGTCGTACGGCATGATATGCACGTGCTCCTGCCCGACGACGTAGCAGCGAAAGTACTCGTTAAAGTTGACCGCGGCCTGCAGCGTCATGGCGAGATCGTGGGTCTGGTCATAGGACTGGAAGAACTCGGTGGGGTTGCGGACGTGGTAGACATCGCGCCAGCCGCCGCCGTCGTGCGGTTTCAAGAAGGCCGGGAACTTAACGTAGTCGAAGATCGCCTCCCAGTTCAGGGGAAACTCCAGGTTGCGCAGCGATTGCGAGTTGATATTGGGCGGAAAAAGCTTATGCGGCAGGATCACGGTGCGCGGCACCGCAACGCCGATCCTGGACGCCAGGGCGTAGTTGAAGAACTTGTCGTCGGCCGACCACCAGAAGGGATTGTTGATTACCTGCGTTCCGGTCAGCACGGCGTTCTTCAGGTAGGAGCGATAAAAGGGCACTTCGTGCGAGATGCGATCCACGATGACGGCATAGGGGCAAGGCTTCGCCATGACGACGCCACCTACCTGCACAAACTCCGCCCGGATGCCGTCGATGGCGCGCTCGTTGATGTTGTGCACCAGCGCCCCGGGAAATGTGTTCTCCTGTCCGAACAAAACTCCAATCGTCTTCAACGCAGCCTCCTGTACCCGTTTGCCTTCTACCTTATGCGTTTTTCCAATGCTAAGCTGAGGGGGCATGCAGAAGGTAGACAGGCGAGCGCCCCTGCCCGGCCTCACCGCGCTCCGGTTTTTTGCCGCGACCTATGTGCTGCTGTTCCACCTGTTTCCCGTCAGCGAAGGCGCAGCGCTGCACCCCAGCGTGCCCCAACGATTGGTAGGCGCGGGCTTCACGGGTGTTTCCTGCTTTTTTGTGCTGTCCGGCTTCATTCTTGCGTATACCCACCCTCGGGTCCCGAACAAGGCAGCCTTCTTCCGCGCACGCTTTGCGCGGATCTACCCGCTCTACCTGCTGGCGTTTCTGCTGGCGCTCCCGAACTTCCTCAGGCATGTCGTTCCCGTGGGCTCGCCGGGGCAACTCTGGGCCATCCCGCTCGATCTTGCCCTGCTGCAGGCATGGTGTCTGCCCCTGGCCTTTGCGATCAACACGCCTGCATGGACGCTCTCCTGTGAGGCCTTTTTCTACCTGCTGTTTCCATGGCTGATCGGTCAGGCATGGCTGCGGAGCCGAAGGCCCGCCTTCCTGATTGCCGTGCTGTGGGCGTCCCAGCTTCTGCCACCGGTTCTGGGCCATCTCTGGCTGTTTCACGGCCACCCTTCGCAGATGCCGCTGGTCTATACGGTTCTGTTCTTCCCCGTGCTGCGGCTGGGCGAGTTTCTTGCCGGGATCGTGCTGGGACTGGCGTTTCTGCGCCGGCAAGCGACGGAGGCGCGGGAGGTGCAGGCGCCGGCCTGGCTGCTTCCGTTGAGTCTCGCACTCTGCATTGCCGTGCTGTGCCTAAACTTTTCCGTCCCGCACGAGGTCGTCCGGAACGGGCTGACCGTAGGGCCTGTCTGCCTGCTGATCTGGGCATTGGCCCTGACGAAGTCACGTTTCCTGGCCAGCCGTCCTTTGCAACTGGGTGGCGAGATCAGCTATGGGGTGTACCTCCTGCAGGTGCCCCTGAGTCATTGGCTGTACACGATCCTGAGCCGGATGCCTTTTGGTTTCCTGCATAGCCCGGCCTGGATCGTGCTGGTCTATCCGTTTGCCTGGTTCACCTACTTCACTGTGGAAAAGCCGTGCCGTAACCTGCTCCTGGGCCAACCCGCTGGCTCCCGGTTCCGGTCCAAGCCCATTCCGACACCGCAGCCTGAGCTGCCGTGATCCGGCATGTGGCTGCAGGAGTGAGGAGTTAGAGGTAGACCTGCACCATGCGCCGCCACCACGGCCAATCGTGCCGGGCACCGTCGCCCCACACCTCCAGCTGTACCGGGATACCCTTGGCGCGCATGGCTGCCGCGAGCCGTTCGTTGTCGTTCCAGCACTGGTCGTGCTCGCCGGTCGCCAGCACATACTTCCGCGCCCGCATCTGGCTGAGGAACCACTCGTCGGTGAGACCGGGCAGGTAGTCCAGGGGCAGGTTGTAGAAGACATTGGCGTCGTAGTAGCCGGGTAGAAAGCCGAGGCCTTTCAGATCGAAGGCGCCGCTCACCGAAAGACAGCCTGTAAAGACGTCCGGATGCTTGAGGCTGCAGTTCACGGCATGGAAGCCGCCCAAGCTACAACCCATGGTGATGAGATACGGCGAGGCGTTGCGCCAGCGCAGGTAGGGCACCACCTCATGGACAATGTAGCGGTCGTATTGGACCTGACGGGCAATGCGCCAGTCCGCACCCACCTGGCGGTTGTACCAGCTTTCCGCATCGACGGAGTCCACGCAAAACAGCTGCAGATGACCGGCGTCGATCTTGTCTGCGACGGCAGCCACCATGCCGTTGTCCTCGAACTCATAGAAGCGCGCCTGCGAGGTCGGGAAGACGATCACGGGCAGACCGGCATGACCGAAGACGAGCATTTCCATGTCGCGGCCGAGCTCCCGCGAGTGCCAGCGATCGTATTCGCGGTTCATGGATGTACCCTCAGGGTAGAGCCCGGGCTACCAGGACTATGCTGGCTCGTCCCGTGTTCCCCCGCTCCTTCCCCCTTGCCTGCGCCTTGCTGACCGACTCCGAACAATCCGCCTCCCGTATCGCCGAGCTGCAGGGGACCCCCGCTCGGCTTCTGCCCTTCGACGGCCCACAGCCCGGAAGGGATGTCGAAGGGCATTGGAGTTTCGACGAGACCCACGCCCTGGATGGCAACCCTCGCCTGCGGCGCATCCATGGGTTTCAATCCTCGTATCTGCCGGACCCTCGGGACGTGTCCATCTGGCTGCCGCCGATCTATGGCACGGAACCCGAGCGGCGCTTTCCCGTTTTTTACCTGCATGACGGGCAAAATCTCTTCGACCCGCATACCTCCTACGTCCCTGGCCGCACATGGGGAGCGCACGCCACGGCGGACCGCCTGGCTCGCGAAGGTCTGGCGGAACCAATCATCCTAGTGGGCATCAACAACACGGGCCATCGCCGCATGGCCGAGTACACACCGAGCCGTGACTGGCGTCATGGCGGGGGGCAGGGACCGCTGTATGCCCGACTGCTGGTCGATGAGCTCAAGCCGCTGATCGACGGCGCGCTGCGTACGCGGACCGGGCCTGCGGACACCGGGCTTGCCGGGTCCTCGCTGGGCGGCCTTATCTCGCTGGCTATCGGGCTCGACTATCCGCAGATCTTCGGCAAGCTGGGCGTGCTTTCGCCCTCGGTCTGGTGGAACGGCCGGGAGATCCTGACGCGGATCGGCCCGGAGGACTCGCGGCGTCCGCGCATCCTGCCGCCGTTTCGCCGGGGCAGCGCTCCCCCCCGCCCCGAACCCGTGTTCAGCGAGGAGCGGCCCAGGCCGCGTATCTGGCTGGATATGGGAACGTCGGAAGGCGTGCGTCACCTGCGCGACACCGATCTGCTGCACCAGCGGCTGATCACGCGTGGATGGCAGGACGACGTGGACCTCCAATACCTGCGGGTACAGGGTGGGGTCCATGATGAGGACGCCTGGGCGGGCCGATTCGATCAGGTGCTGAAATGGTTGTTTCCTGCGCACGCCGGGTGAGATTCCGGGCCGCTAGAGCCGTTCTCAGGGTGTGCACTTCGCCCCGTTCAGGACAAAGCAGGCCCGATCGTAGTAGCGAACGCCGTTCATCTCCTGGTAGTTCATGACCGTGCTGAAGCCGTTCGCGGCTGGGGCTGACACCATCACCTGCCCCTGCGGGATAGCCGCGGTTTCGCCGTGCTTAAAGGCCTCCTCTGCAACGCGCCCGCGCAGCTTGCCCACCGAAGGCATGTCCAATTCCAGGATGTGCGCCAGCGTTGGAGCGATATCGATATTGCCGACCGGGGTCCGATCGACGAACCCGGTCTTGAAGTCCGGGCCGATCGCCGCCATGTTGTTCCAGGTCTGCTCGCGCCCGAAGCCGCCGTGCATGCCCTGGCCCTCCTGCAGATTGGTATCGGAGATCTGCAGCGCGCTCTGCAGGTCGCCGGGCTTTGGATAGAAGACCTTGAAAGTAACAACGATGGCAGGCAGGGGCAACTTGCTGCTCCCGGTAAGACCGATGGAGCTGAGAGGAAGTGCCCCGGGACAGGCCGCCACTCCCTGCCCGCAGAAGGAGTCGTCAACGAAAAGGCCACCCACGTAGTCCAGACCGCTAAGAACGGCGAGCGTCCGGCGAACCACCTCCGGATCGCGGGTGGGCGCATAGATGAGGTCCGAGCCGCCGTTCGAGGCAATGAGCAGCTGCGCATCGGAGCCGTCCAGCTTTTGTACCGGTTTGGCCCCCAGCAGGGCGCTGCCCATCTCCGGATATTGTGAGCGCTCGCCGCCGATCGACAGCTCCTTGTAGACCGAAGGCCCCCCGACGGCACGCTGCCCCGCGTCGAAGGCCCGCAAGTGCTCGCGGATGGCGAGATCGATGGCCAGAAAGCCGGTCGGCAGGGTGCCCCGGGGTTCAGCCTTTTCCTTTGCGCCAAGCTCGTAATCGAGCGCGGCTGAGGGCTCCCCGGTGACACGGCCGTCCGCCGCGATCTCCCGGCGGGAGATGGTGGCGAAGCCGTGATCGGAGGTGACCAGGACGTCGGTGACGGCCTTGACCGCGGGATGGGCATCAAGCCAGTCCAGCAGCTGTTTCAGACAGCCATCGGCGTTGCGCAACCCGAGCTTCGAGGTCGGGCCGTTGATGCCGGGCACAATCTGCTGCAGGCTGTCGCCCTCATTATGCTGCGAACCGTCGGGATCGCGGGACCAGAACAATAGAACGAAGGGCTTCTTCCCTTGCATGAAGTGCGGCAGCAGGACTTTGGTGGTGACGTCGGCCATCCACTGCTGCTGGACGCGATTGCTGTTATGGGTGCCGGGCGTGACCGCGTCTCCAAAAAACCCGTTGCTGCCCGGCGTGGCATCGCCGTAGCCGTTGGTGCGCAGCGGCGCTTCCGCGGCCAGACCGCTTCCTTCGATCGCGCTCAGGATCTCTGGCGGAAGGGGTAAGCCGGTGGCCTGACCGGTCGCGTCGTCTACGACGATGGCGTCTCCGAGGGAGAGCTGGCCATCGGCATTCCACTGCACCGCCTCGTTTTGCTGGATGGCCGTGGGGCCGAGTTTGCCTACCGAAGCCACCGCATAGCCGTGCTCGCGCGCCGCCGAGAGCAGGGTGCGCTCGCCGAGATAGTTCCCGGCGTAAGCGCTGTTCAGATCCGCCAGCACCGGGTTGAATTCCAGAAACGGTGCCACGTAGCCGGCGCTCGAGGCAGTCGCCTGCGGACTGGTCAACCACAGGCCCGGCCAGATCACGTTGCTGAAGTCGCCCGTGTCGCCGAGGCCGTGGCCGGTCGCGATGGCGGAGGCGTTGGCGGTCGTGAACGTCGGGAAGACGGCGTGGCTGTTTGCGAAATCGACGCCATGGGTCCGCAGGGCAAGAAACGTGGGCATGTCGTCGGCCGTGACCGAACCGCGCCGCAGCCCGTCCGCCACAAAGAGGATGACGTTGTGTTTCGGCGGGGCCTGCGCCGCCACCCTGTTGCCACAAAGAGACGCCAACGCTACAAAGACCCACCCTGCACGACGCTGAAAGGAACGACCCACAAACATGAGCGCAGCATACCGCAGTCGTGTTGCAGCGATATCTGCGGACCTGCAGACGCAGCAGGACGCCGCTTGACCGAGCCTGGGGAGTGCCTCGGCGAGACCGACGGCCTTTACAGCCGTTTCCCTTTCCGCGATACTTAGTTGTTCGGACCCTGTGTGCACCCGTGCGTTTTTGACCCGGGCTGCCAACGTCACAGGACGGACGATACTGTCAGTCAAGTGAGGTCTTTCCAGTGTTGATGATTCGTTTGGCGCGCGTGGGCGCCCGCAAGCAGCCGCAGTACCGCGTCGTTGTGATTGAAAAGGACCGTGCCCGCAACGGCCGTTCGATCGAGGTCGTCGGCACCTATAATCCGCGCACCAATCCCGCGACGGTTAACTTCAAGCAGGAGCGCATTGATTACTGGCGCTCCAAGGGTGCGCAGTTTTCGGAGACCGTGGGACGCCTGGTGGCGAAGAAGGCTGCCGCTGCCACGGCAGAGCCGGTTGCCGTTTCCTAAAGTAACCTCAGGCCGCGAACCTGGGAGAGGAATCCCGTGCCCAAAGAGTTGCAGCGGACGCGGGTCTCTCACCGTACACTCGCCTCAGCGCCAGAGTGAAGCGTTAGCCTCCATTCGCAGGAATGCAGGAGTTCCGCCAGCTACTCACGGTTTAGAAGCTGTTCCAGAAGCACGAGAACAGCATGTATGCCGTGAACTGCGCCGTGACGTCTGTTGAGGTGTGCGAGTGACTGAAACCGTTGAATTCGAGGCGCAAGACCGCGCCGCTCTTGATATGCAAGCGTTGATGCTGGAGATCACCAAGGCGCTGGTGGATGAACCGGAGGCGGTTCAGGTGGAGTCGTACCAGGACTCTGGATCCACGGTGTTGCGCCTTCGAGTATCTTCCCGTGACCTGGGAAAGGTGATCGGGAAACAGGGACGCACGGCACGGTCGCTACGCACTATCCTTGGCGCGGCCAGCATGAAGCTGAAACACCGGTTCGCTCTGGATATTGTTGAAATTGAGGAAGCCGCAGAACGTCAGGAAACCACAGGATCTCAGGGAATCGCAGGATCTCAGGAAACTTCGGAGTAGGGTCAAGACGTGGATTCGGAAAGACCAGCTCCCGAGGGGGGACAGAACGAGCGCTGGATTGCGGTAGGGCGTCTGCTGCGGCCACAGGGCCGTCGCGGAGAGATTTTGTGCGAACCCCTCACCGACCTCCCGGATGTCTTTGCCAAGGGACGGCAGGTTCGTCTGGTGACCTCAGAAGAAACGGCGGCACATGCGCCGGTGACGACGCTCGAGGACTGCTGGCGACCCCAGGGACGCAATGCCGGCCGCCTGGTCCTGAAGCTGGCGGGTGTGGACTCCATCTCCGCCGCCGAGGCCATTGAGGCACGCGGGGTTTACCTGCTGGAAAGTGAGTTGCCCGCGCTGGCTCCGGACACCTTTCTTGTCCGCGACCTCGTCGGTTGCACGCTTTACGATGGCGAGCAGCGCCTGGGCGTGGTGACCGATCTGCAGTTCCCTGTCGCATCTGACGGCCGCACCCGCCTGCCGGACGCGATGGATCTGCTGGTGCTGCAGCCGGAGGCTCTGCCCGAGGACGCCGAACCGATTCTCATTCCGTTTGTAAAGGCGTGGCTTTCGGCTGTGGATCTACCCGGCAAGCGGATTGTGATGCAGCTCCCGTCCGGCTTGCTTGAGTAAGCAAGGCGCGTTCCCGCCCTTGGCCTAGGGTGTCCATCCCAGGGCAGTCTGTTTAACTGACAGAGCGCTGATGATTCTCCAGATCGCCTCAGTCCCATTCCCGTATGCACTTTGACATTGTCACGCTGTTCCCCGGCTTCTTCACCGGTCCGTTCGACTACGGCATCCTGCATCGCGCGCTTCGCGACGGCAAGCTCTCGGTCGGGCTCCATGATCTTCGCCAGTTCACGCATGATCGTCACCGGACGGTGGATGACCGGCCCTTCGGGGGCGGCGAGGGCATGGTATTAAAGCCCGAGCCGCTGTTTGAGTGTGCTGAAACACTTGGCGTGACACCCAAGCCGGACCGCAATCTCACCCGCGAATCGGTCATTCTGCTGTCCGCGGGAGGAAGTCGCTTCACGCAGGCGACGGCACGCGATCTCGCGAAGCTGGAGCGGATTGTGCTGCTGTGCGGGCGCTATGAGGGTGTGGACGAGCGCGTGGCGGAGCTGCTCTGTGATCGTGAGTTGTGTGTGGGCGATTTTGTCCTCTCCGGTGGCGAGCTGCCGGCGGCATTGATCGTCGATGCCGTGGCCCGCCTGTTGCCCGGGGTGCTTGGCCATGCGGATTCGTCCCGCTACGAAAGTTTTGGTGAAGGGGACGCCTCTTCCCAGGGAGGTGACGCAGCAAGTACGCCGCGGGCGACACACGCGTCAGGTGGTCTGCTCGATTACCCGCATTACACCCGCCCCGCCGTGTTTCGCGGGGTAGCGGTGCCGGAGGCTTTGGCGGGCGGCGATCACGGGATGGTGCGGGCCTGGCGACGGCGCGCGGCGCTCGGGCACACACTGCGTTGCCGGCCCGATCTGCTGGAGACTGCCGATCTAAGTGAGCAGGACCTCCTTACGCTCGCAGAGCTGCGGATACTGCACCAGAAGTCTGGCAATTAAGTGCCTCGACCTCAAGTGAAGGGTCGACTCTGCGCTATACTGACCACTGCGACTTTACGCAAGGAATTGTCATGTCTATTCATCCAGTAATGCAAAAGCTCGCCGACAAGCTCGAGCGGACCGATCTCCCAGAATTCGCTGCCGGCGACCAGATTCGTGTGCAGGTCAAGATCAAAGAGGGCGACAAAGAGCGTCTTCAGGCATTTGAGGGCATGGTGATCGCCTGCCGCAAGGGCCCCCAAGGCACCTTCACGGTGCGCAAGATGAGCTTCGGTCAGGGCGTCGAGCGCATCTTCCCGTACAACTCGAAGGTCGTCGACAAGATCGAGAAGATCCGTTCCTATCAGGTGCGGCGCGCCAAGCTTTTCTATCTTCGTGGTCTGCGCGGCAAGGCCGCTCGTCTGCGCGAGGTTGAGCGCGAGCGCGTCAAGTAATCGTTCCGTTTTTCAGATAACAGAGAGGCGGCCAAGCTGGCCGCCTTTCTGCTGCCTGAAGGGTCCGGGCTTTGCTACGGTTTATACACGACCTCCCGCACGGTGGCGCATAGCTCTCGTCCATGCGGCGAGGGACGGCACAGCTTGCCCGATCGCAGGGAGCGGCTCACTTTAATCCTCCTGAGCCGGGCCGAGCGATTCATCGTCTCCTCCTCCGGCCAGACCGCCGGGACCATCGCACTTTCCCCATAGCTGACGGCCGCTGTCCGCGTGCCGGGCCCGACACCGCGATCAAAGCGGACGAAGGCGGACCGGTTGCCGCGCATCCGTTTGGCTGCCGAGAGCTGCACGGTTCTCTCTTCCACCGCGACGGTCATCAAGCTGCCGTGAAAGGCCGCTTTCTGCTCGCGAGCCCCGGCAAACGGGTGGTCGGAGATGACCGCAGTTCCCATCCCCGGCAGATAGATATACAGATAGTGGAAGCTGGCGATGTGGAGGTTGACCGCTGTTTTGACGGTCAGGCCGTCCACGGTGAGCACGCCGCTTTGCACCTTGAGTGCGTGCGAGGACGCGGCCACCGCTCCCTGCGTCAGCCCCATGCCTCCCAGCAACAACGCCGCTGTCCCTAGTGCCTTGCGTAAGAGTCGTCCAAGCCCCATGTTTGCTCCTCCTGAGCGCCGCGCCGTTCTAGCACGTGTGCCCCGAGGCTAGTGCAGCCTGCCCGGGCATCCACTCCCACCTTTTGCCAAGGATTGCGTGCGCTAATGCACAGGGCGGCACCCTCCGCGAAGGTGTCATTCCCTTACACTGAAGGGGTTAGAACCCATGGGCAAGCTCTTCCAAATTCCTCCAGTTGACGGCGTGACGAAGGCCACGGCCAAGCAGCAGATGCTGAAGCAGCTGATCTGCTCGGACGCTCCGGAGCAGGCGCTCCGCTACCGAGGACATAAGGTGATAGCGGGGGTGGATGAGGTGGGGCGCGGTGCCCTGTTCGGTCCTGTTGTGGCGGCGGCGGTTATTCTGCCCTTGAAGAACGCCGCCCTGATGCGCATGGGCCTGAAGGACTCCAAACAGCTCACCCGCGAGGAGCGGGAGACGCTGGATCGCAAGGTGCGCAAGACGGCTCTGGCCATCGGCCTTGCCGAGGTCGATGCGGAGACGATCGATCGCATCAACATCTACCATGCCACACGCCTGGCCATGCTGCGTGCCGTGGAGGCGCTCGGTGTGACACCGGATCACCTTCTGATTGACGCGATGCTGATTGAGCATCCGTGCTCACAGACCAAGATCTTCTATGGCGATGCGCTCTGCCTGTCGATTGCTGCCGCCTCCGTGGTGGCCAAGGTGCATCGCGACGGTCTGATGCGCGAGCTGGACCGTCGACACCCCGAATACGGGCTGGCGCAGCACAAGGGGTATGGGACGCCGGAGCATCGTAAGGCGCTGGCGGAGCACGGCCCCACGCCGCTCCACCGTCGCAGTTTCAACTTCGTCACCGAGGCTGACCCAAACGCCATGCTGGAAGACACGCTCTCCGAAGCCGATCTATATGTCGCGGAACCCGACGCGCAGCCCTCGCCGAGTCATAACGAGGACGCAGCATGAGCCTTCGTCTGCTGTGCGTTGTGGCCCATCCTGATGACGAGTGTTTTGCCTTCGGCGGAGCGTTGGCCCTTGCCGCTGACCGCCGTGTCGAAACGTCGATCGTTTGCTTTACGGACGGACAGGCTGCCACCAACCGAGGCACGGCGCAGAGCAATGCCGAGCTGGGGGCAATGCGGCGGGCCGAGTTCGCCGCATCCTGCGAGATCCTGGGCGCACGTCAACATGAGCTCCTGGCCTACGGGGACGCGCAGCTGGAGTTCCATTCACTCAACGAGCTTGGCGGGCTGCTGGTGCAGCGTTTCCGCGCGGTCCGCCCCCATGTCGTGCTGACGTTTGGCGGCGAGGGCGCGCTGAATAATCATCCGGACCATACGACCGTTTCGGCCGCTACGACGGCTGCGTTCCACTGGTCGGGGAATGCCAAACGCTTCCAGGAACACGGTCAGCCGTGGTGCCCACAGCGCCTGTACTACCTGACAACCAACTTCTTCCTGCCGGACCGGCCCGCACCGCTGCCGGCACCCTGGACCACGATCCTGGACATCCGCGCTGTACGGGATCGCAAGCGCCGGGCCTTTGCGGCCCATACGTCCCAGGCACCTCTGATGGACCGGGCGCGGCTGGTCTTTGAGGATCACGGCGACGACGA
>CAXTGE010000033.1:23383-24622 GCA_964243645.1 uncultured Acidobacteriaceae bacterium
GGGATACAGCCACATGCGGAACGGCCGCGGGAGCTCCGGCCGGCGCCAGCGTAGTACCATCACGCCGATCTGCTGCAGGCCAAACTGCAGCACCACGCGCAGAACCACCAGGGCCGCGATGACATCCCGGAGCGAGAAGCAGCAGAAGATACAGGCGATGCCGGCCAGCACAAGCAGCGAGACATGGGGTATGCCCAATCGCGGATGCAGGCGTCCGAAGGGCCGGAAGAAGTTGCCGTCCCGGGCCGCGGCAAAGGGGATGCGGGAGTAGCCCAGCAGCAGGGAGAAGACGCTGGCAAAGGCCGTGACCATGACCAGCACCGCCGCCAGCCTGCCCAGCCAAAGGCCGCCCTCAGCGCCCAGCACAGGGGCATAGGCCGGCTGCATGACAGCCGGGAGCAGGGCGGCCTGACTGCCGTTGGCTGCCATACTGAGCATCGCGGGAGCACCGGCCAGCGCCAGCACGCTAGCGTTGAGCAGCAGGTAGAGCCCTGTCACGATCGCAATCGAGAGCAGCAGAGCGCGTGGGATCGTGCGCCCCGGATCGCGGACCTCGCCGCCGAGAAAGGTGACGTTGTAGTAGCCCCAGAAGTCATAGGTGGCCACCAGCATGGCCGCGCCCAGGCCGGCGAAGAAGGCCCGTGACGGCCGGAAGGCGCCCGGCGTAAAGGCCATCACCTGCCCCCAGTGACCGCGCCAGAGAGCCGTGGCGACGGTCCAGCCGACCGCAAGCAGAACGACGAACAACAGACCGCGACCCAGGCGCTCGGCATGCGTCAGGCGGCGATAGAGGAGCAGGAGGGCCAGCGCGATCGCGCCGACCGCGACCAGCGTTGGCAAACCGAGCCCGAAGCCGAAGCGGTAGGGGCCAAGCCTGGCTGCGTGCAGGGTCATGGGTCGCCCGAGACGGGGCCAAAGCGCCCCCGCGTACTCTGACAGACCGATGCAGCCGCTGGCAACGCTAAGAGGCGCCGAGAAGCAAAGCTGGAAGACAAAAAGAAAGCTCAGCCAGCGCCCGGGCCGTCCCGGGAAGATGCCGCGCAGGTAAGCGTAGGTCCCACCGGCCTCGGGCATGGCCGCGCCGAGCTCCGCCCAGACCAGGCCGTCACAAACGGCCAGCAACGCACCGAGAATCCACCCGAGCATGGCCTGTGGACCGCCCATGGCACCCACCAGCAGCGGCAGGGTCACAAACGGGCCCACGCCGATCATGTCCAGCAGGTTGAGCGTGACCGCCCC
>CAXTGE010000034.1:0-5205 GCA_964243645.1 uncultured Acidobacteriaceae bacterium
GCTTTTGTGTTCGTAATCGCGAGACCGGTGCCCATTGCCATCAAAAAGGGCAGATACAACACCGTCTTCCACCAGCTCCTGGGGAAGAGTTCCTTCTGGCTCACCAGGTAAAAGCTGGAAACTGACGCAGTGGAGGCCAGAAACAGCGGCAGATCGATCAGCATCATCTGCAGAGGCCCCTGCCAGGAACGGATGATCATCGCCGGCATCAGCAGGGTCGAGAGCACGATCATCAGCGGATAGCTGATATTGGCCGTCAGGTGATACCAGGCCTCGATCTTGGTGTGGAATGGAGCGTCCGAGCGCATCACCTGTGGCAGAATTTTCTTGGCTGTCTGGATCAGACCCTTGGCCCAGCGTGCCTGCTGCGTCTTGAAAGCGGTCATCTCGATCGGCAGTTCGGCAGGGCACTCGACGTCCTGCAGGTACTTAAAGTGCCACCCTGCAAGTTGGGCGCGGTAGCTGAGATCGGTGTCCTCGGTGAGGGTGTCGTGCTGCCAACCGCCGGCCTGCTCGATGGCGATGCGGCGCCACATGCCGGCAGTGCCATTGAAGTTGAAAAAGACCCCGGCGCGGGAGCGCCCGCCGTGCTCCAGCACGAAATGGCCGTCCAGCAGGATCGCCTCGACCTGGGTGAGGAAGCTGTAATTACGGTTCAGGTGCGTCCAGCGGGTCTGGACCATGCCGATACCTGGCTCTGCAAAGTGATGAACGATGCGCCGGAGCCAGTCCGGCGGGGGTACAAAATCAGCATCGAAGATCGCGATCAGTTCGCCCTCCGCGCTCTTCAGGCCCTCCTCCAGCGCGCCGGCCTTGTAGCCATAGCGATTCGTCCGGTGAAGGTAGTGAATCGGCTGCGGTGCGAGCCCCTCGGTACCGGTAGCGTACCGCTTCACGACGTCCGCGGCGACACCCTGGGTTTCATCTGTGGAGTCGTCCAGCACCTGTATCTCGAAACGGTCGCGTGGGTAGTCGAGCCGACAGCAGGCATCGATCAGCCGATCGATCACATACTGCTCATTGAAGATGGGCAACTGAATGGTGACGAAGGGCAGAGCGCCTTCGGCAAAGCGGGCGGGCGGCTCGGTTGAAAGCGAGGCCTTTTTCTTGTTGCGGTAGTAAAGCCAGACCAGTTGGTAGCGATGCAGGCCATAAAAGGCGAGAATGAGCATCACAATGAAATAGGGAACCAGCAGGGCGATGTCGAAGCCGTTCCAGCGATAGGCGTGGAGAAAGGTGCGATCCGCGTAGTGCGTCTTCCAGTAATGGCCCAGGCCGCGGGAGGCGAAGAAGGCGAGCGCATTCAGCGAAGGGTGCAGGGATGGACTCCAGAGTTCAGACGGAACTTGACCATTTTACGTGCAGCCGCTGGTTCTGCTCCCATGCCCGTGCGGCAAAATAGCTGAGAGATTTCGTCAGCTTCCGGTGAAGTAAGTGAAAGTCCGGGCAGCGGTGTGCTCCATTGGAGGGAAGCGTTGTGCCCGTGTAGCGGCTCAGGATAGAATTGGGGTGTTGTCCCGTGCTGGAGAGTTGGCCGAGAGGCTGAAGGCGGCGGTTTGCTAAACCGTTATAGGACCAAAAGTTCTATCGGGGGTTCGAATCCCCCACTCTCCGCCATAGTGTCAAGAAAGCTCGCTTACACGCGAGCTTTTGTTGTTTTTTGCTGGAAGACATGGTGGTCGAGCTCAGTGCAAGGCAGTTGCTTGTGATTATTCTTCGCTTACGATGCGGCGGGAGTCGTGACGTTGGTTTCGCCGGCGATGGTTTGCAGTAACCGGATGCAGGTTACGCGGCCTACCACGTGGAAGAAGTCCGAGACCACGACGTAGAAGATGGCCACCCCGACCCACCACACGTTGATGTAGGCCTGAGTCTCCTGGCTCTGAAACGGCAACGGCGACGCAGAGAAGGTCATTGCCAGCACGAACAAAGCGACACGCACAATGCCCATCACGAGGTTGGTCTCGATCAGCTTGGAGCGGAGATGAGATCGTTGTGACGGGCTCAGGCGCGCCTGCGTCATGGCAGCCAGGGGCGGTAGATCCAGGAGCCAGACGGCGAGCGACCAGACCATGAAGGCCGCGAGCGTGAGACCGACGGCTAGGGCTGTAAAGAGGACAATATTGGGCTCCGCGCCCCGCTCCCCAGGCCCGGTGACGGTGGCGCGCAGCGCAGCCAGGATGACAAGCCCCCAGCATGTGAGCACGCCCAGAAAGGCCAAAGCACGCACCAAACGATAGGCCAGCATAGACGGCCAACGAGACTGCAGTTCCCTGTCGGCGCGCCGTAGGACGGCCGTTCTGCCCAGGGCTGAAAGGACGGCCCACACCAGAAACGCCAGGGGTACCCACCAGCGCGCCGTCACTTTCAGTAGAGGCAGATACAGATCAAGCTGCGAGGCTAGAACACCGACCGAGCGCACGGGCTCAAAGAAGGTCATACCGCCCAGCGAGATGCTGTCCAGAGGGATGGCCGAGGCTGCCGGCGCAAGGGTATGCCAGCCGAGCCAGAGCAGGGGTGCCGCGGCAAGCCAGCGCCAAAGCAGCTCGATCGTTGTCAGGGAGGGATGCCTCCAGACGAAGCTCATAACGCCCACCAACGACTGGGTGCCGCGGAGCGGCACCACTTTTGAGCTCTGATTGAGAATTGCTGTGCGAATTTTGGAACTCCACCTTTAAGGCTACTGCACGCTGCGTCAGGGCGTGCCGGAATCACGAGAGCAGGTGCATCCCGCTGCATATAATCAGAGCAGCGATGCCCGGAAGCGAAGGCAGACAATTTTTCGGCAGAAACGCCTCCGTTCTGCTGGACGTACTGCGTTTCGCTGCCGCGGTGGCCGTGGCGCTGAGCCACATGCCGCTTCATTTTGTGGCAGCGGGGCCGATCATCTCGGAGCGGTCCGGGAATCTGGCGGTCTGCGTCTTCTTTGTGCTGTCCGGCTTCGTGATCCGGTATGTCACGGTGGCGCGGGTCGCGGATGGGCGCTCGTACTGGATTGATCGGGCGTCCCGCATCTACTCCGTCGTCGTACCCATGCTCCTGTTGACCTTTCTTTTGGAGCCCGCTGCCGCGTGGTGGTCGCCAGCGGTGTATCGCAGCATGGTGTTGCCGTTTTCCTGGGGCGAGATACCGCTGGAGGCGCTGCAGAACCTGTCCTTCACCGTCGGCTGGTGGGGTTTTGGGTCACCCCCGCTGTCGAATGGACCGTTCTGGTCGCTTTCGTTTGAGTGTGTCTATTACGCCTTGTATGGGGTCTGGCAGTATGCGCCGCGTAGGCGCTGGGTAGTGGTGCCCCTGCTGCTGTTGGCGACCGGCCCAGCTATCTCGTTGTTGTTTCCCATCTGGCTGCTCGGGGTGGGGTTACATGACGTCTACGTTTGGCTGCATGCACGGCGTTATGCGTTGACGATCGCGATCGCGGCGCTGGGCGTCTATCTCGCGGGGCTCTGGATGCTTCGTCGGCCCATCGCTTCGGTGCTGCAGACGACGACCGTAACGGCCAGGACCGCGGCGCTGACACAGTTTGTCCAGGCGAATGCCTTGGGAAGGCGGGTGTTTCACGGTGCCGCCCTGCACTGGCTGGATCGCCTGAGCGTGAGTTATTTTCTGGTCGGTAGCCTGCTGGCGGTTGGGCTGTTGCCCGTGCTACTTGGGTTCGACCGCTTCCTGCCGCCTGTCTCGAAGCCAATTGCGGGCAAGGTCCGCTTGGTTGCCGACAGTACGTTTCCACTCTACCTGCTGCACTGGCCGTTCTTTCTGTTCGTGGTGTGCGTGCACGGGGGCGCAATCCCGGACTGGCGGGGCGGGTGGTTGATGCTGCTGGGTGTGATCGTAATCAGTATCGGACTGGCGATGATGTTCGATCGGCTGAAGAATGCGATACGGGCCAGACTCAGGCAACTGGGGCCGGCACGAGCTCGATCGGTCTAGAGCTGTTTTCCTGTAGCTACGGCCTGGATTGACACGCTCAGGCCAGTTTTCTGGGAGAAAACTGGCGCGAACTGCCTCAGCTCAGCACTATACCTGCAGGAGAACAGCTATAGCCGCGGCCTTAACGGACGACAAGATTGACTAGCTTGCCCTTCACGACGATGGTTTTCACCAGCGTCTTTCCGATGAGGCGTGCGGTTACTTTCTCATCCTGCATCGCGATCGTTTTCAACGCCTCTTCATCAGCGGAGGCGTCGGCCTTGACCACAGCGACCAGCTTTCCGTTGACCTGTACGGGCACTTCGATCTCGTCTTCTCTGGCGAGATCGGCGTTTGCGATTGGGAAGGGCTCTCGAAGGACGTTGCCCGTTCCTCCAAGTTGCTCCCAAAGCTCCGCCGCGAGAAACGGTGCGAAGGGCGCGAGCATGAGCGTGACGGAGCGGAAGAGCTCGGCGATAGCCGCTGCCGACACCTCGCCGGAGTCCATCTTTGGCTCGGCCGAGGCCATAGCATTGACCAGAATCATGACTGCGCTGATGGAGGTGTTGAAGTGCCAGCGGCCATTGAAGTCTTCCGTGATCTTGGCCAGCGTCTGGTGCAGGGTGCGGAGCAGGGCCGCGGCCGCGGGTGTCTGGCCGGCGGTTTCCGCCGCGCGCATAGAGCCATTCTGAGGCTTGCCTACATCGCGGATTAAAGGGCCATACTTTGTGGCAAGACGGTAGAAGCGCGCGAGAAAACGACTTACCCCGGCGACTCCTTCTTCCTGCCAGTCGAGCTCGCGATCCGGAGAAGTGGCGAACAGGGCGTAGACGCGGGTGGCATCCACGCCGAACTTCTCGATCATCTCGTCGGGCGAGACAACGTTGCCCTTGGACTTGGACATCTTTGCGCCGTCTTTAATGACCATGCCCTGGGTGAAGAGGCGATCGGCAGGTTCATTGTTCTGTACGAGGCCGAGATCGCGCAGTACCCGGGTCCAGAAGCGCGAATAAATCAGATGGAGGATTGCATGCTCTACCCCGCCGATGTACTGGTCGATGGGGAACCAGTAGTTCGCCTTTGCGGAGTCGAAGGGTGCGATGTTGTTGTGAGCATCCGTGTAGCGGTAAAAATACCAGCTTGAGTCGACGAAGGTGTCCATCGTGTCGGTCTCGCGCCGGGCTGGGCCGTTGCAGACCGGGCAGGTGGTCTCAACGAAGTCCGGCAATTTACCGAGCGGTGAACCGCCCTCCTGCGTGATCGTGATGCTCTCCGGCAACAGAACGGGGAGCGCGG
>CAXTGE010000034.1:5305-10525 GCA_964243645.1 uncultured Acidobacteriaceae bacterium
CCCCGAGATCGCCTGCTTCCCTGGCGATCTGTTGCTGGGCGATCATGGCTTCGACGGCGGGAGCCAGTTCGGCGTCCAAGCCGACCCACTGCTTGATGATCGGGTGCTCGGGCGCGAGCTGGAGGCTGGTGACGCCAAAGATGGTGTCCACACGAGTGGTAAAGACGGTGATTTCCAAGCTTTCCAGCTTGTCCGTGGAGTCCTGCACCTTGAAGGTGATCTCGGTGCCCTCACTGCGGCCGATCCAGTTACGCTGCATGGTGCGCACCTTCTCGGGCCAGCCGGGCAATTTGTCGAGGCCATCGAGGAGTTCATCGCCGTACTGGGTGATGCGCAGAAACCATTGCACCATCTCACGCTGCTCGACGAGGGTGTCTTCGTGCCGCCAGCAGCAACCGCCGACCACCTGCTCGTTGGCCAGCACGGTGGCGCATCGGGGGCACCAATTCAGCTTGCTGGTCTTGCGGTAGGCAAGGCCGCGCTCATACATTTTGAGGAAGAACCACTGGTTCCAGCGGTAGTACTCGGGCTGGCAGCTGGCAAGTTCCGTGCCAGCCCAGTCGTAGCTGAAGCCGAGACGGCGCATCTGAACCCGCATCTGGTCGATGTTGCGCAGGGTCCACTCGCGCGGCGGCATGTTGTTCTTAAGCGCCGCATTCTCGGCAGGCAGGCCAAAGGCGTCCCAACCCATGGGATGGAGCACGTTGTAGCCGCGCATCCACATATAGCGGGCCAGGGCATCGCCGATGGCGTAATTGCGGACATGGCCGATATGGAATTGCCCGCTCGGATACGGCAGCATCTCGAGGCAGTAAAACTTAGGCCTGGCTTTGCCCTCCGGGGAGAGCGGATCGTCGGCACGGTACAGGGCCGGATCGGCGTCCCAGCGCGCCTGCCAGCGCGGTTCGAGCTCGGCGGGGTTATAGCGCAGGGGCTCTTGGGAGGGCTGCTGCGCGGTCGGGGTCACGGTCTGAGCGGCTTCGGACATGCTGCTTTCATTCTAATGAAAGGATTTCTGCGCGGGGGTCGGCGGGGCCTTCGACACTGAGAGCGCAAATCCGTCAAGGAAACACAAGTTGGCTGAGTCAGCGACGACTTTCGTCACCTCTCAGTCACACCTCAACTTGCTCTGGGGATTCCAGCCAAAGCAAAGGCCAACGCGAGGGATGTCAAGAACGCGGAGGAGCGCGACGGCGATGTGAATTTGCCCGGGCGAAGCAGAGGCCGCGGGCCGTTTTTTGGGCACGGTAGCCCCGCGATTGGAAGCACACCACGATTCATCGCGATGGACCTGTTTGCGACGAAGCCGAAGATCGCGCATCGGATATAGAATGCGCAGGTGCGCACGGAAAGCGAACAGGACGCTGCAATGAGTTCGCCACAGATCAGCATCATTATCCCGGCCTACAACGAAGGTGCCCGCATTGAGATGGCGCTGGCCCGGGTGCTGTCCTGCGTGTATGACCGGCAATGGAATGCCGAGGTTTTGGTCGTGGACGATGGCTCTACGGACGACACGGCAGCCATCGTCCTGCGCTGGATGGCGGAGCACCCGATCTTGCAGCTGTTTGAGAATCCCGGCAATCGAGGTAAAGGCTACTCGGTTCGCAACGGTCTGCTGCAGGCGGCCGGCGAGATCGTCATGTTCACCGATGCAGATCTGTCCGCACCGATTGAGGAAGCCGAGCGCCTCTTTGCCGCACTGGATGCGGGTGCGGATGTGGCCATCGGCTCGCGGTGGCTCGATAAACAGCGGCAAACGAAGCACCAGCCGCTGTACCGGCGCTTTTTTGGGCGCTGTTACAACGCACTGACCCGCCTTGTAATGGGTTTGCCCTACAGGGACACCCAGTGCGGGTTTAAGGCTTTTCGTCGCTCGGCAGCACGAAGCATTTTTCCACTGCAGACGATTGAGCGTTGGGGCTTCGATCCGGAGATCCTGTTTATCGCGCAGAAGCTGGGATTCCGTGCTGTGGAGGTGCCCGTAACGTGGGGCCATGACGAGCGAAGCCGCATCAGCTACCTGCGGGACGGATCGCAAATGCTGCGCGAGATGGTCGAGATTCGGTCCAACTCGCTTCGCGGCCGCTATGATCGCGCCATTGCTGAGATGAAAGATACCAGCGGGTTTGTGACGGCGCGGGTGCCTTCTTCGTATGTGCCGCCTGTCAAGAGCGATGGGCTGATGAGTTCAGCCGTCCGTTTGCAATCTTTGGAAAAGCACGGCTAGGGTTTGGGAATACCTCTAGCTGGATAGAGCTTGCAGCGCCGCGACGTTGCGCGCCGTGTCGCCGGGTTCGCCCACCGGCGTTTCGGCAATAAAGGCAGCATGGGCGAAGCGTTCGTCGTGAAGCAGTCGACGGAAAGGAGCCGACCCGATCGTACCTTCCCCGATGTGCTGATGGCGATCCAGTTTCGAGCCCAGGGGTGCTTTGGCGTCATTGCAGTGCCAGACACGGACATCCTCAAAGCCGACGGTCGACCCGATCCCCTGCGTGGTGGCGTCGTAGCCCTCCGCGCTGACGAGGTCATAGCCGGCGACGTGAGTGTGGCAGGTATCGAGACAGACGCCCATCGGAGCACAGGCTTTCAGGGTGGCCACGAGCTCGGCCACCTGTTCGAAGCTGCCTCCCAATGAAAACTCAGCGCCTGCTGTGTTCTCGATGAGGATCCTGAAGTCAGTTCCCTGCCATGGGAGGCCATCGATGGCTCGCTCGATATTCCCCGCCGCGAGGCGGATCGCTTCGTCTCGCGTAAGTCCTTTCCAAGAGCCGGGATGCAGTACGAGATAGGTAGCGCCGAGTGCCAAGGCGCGCTCGAGCTCACCGCGAAACGCTGCCGTCGCGTTGGACCGTACGGTCTCGGTCTGCGAGCACAAGTTGATGAGGTAACTGGCATGGATCACAAGGGGACCGATGTCGTGCGTGACCAGACCTTCGCGCATCCTGAGCGCGTCTTCAGGCTTGACGGGGCTGGCCCTCCAGGTGCGTGGGCTGGAGCTGAAGATCTGAAAGGTGTTCGCGCCGACGTCCACGGCCCGCTGCACTGCCGTCCAGCAGCCGCCGGAGGTGCCGAGATGAACGCCTATGCGCTTGTGAAGCATGTTCAAAGATCATCTCTCCCAAAGAGAGCCTACTTGCTTGGCAGGCGCTGCAGGAGGCGAACACTGGAACCGAAGTCGACGGGAACCGGCGCATATTTTGGGCTTGACACTGCAGGCATTTCGAAACCCCAAGGAGGGCGATGGACCACGATGTACTCCGGGACATCCTCAGCAAACCAGGAGGTGTTATCCCGTCGAGCAATGTGTTCGGCGTTCTTGGGATAGGTAAGGCCGAGGATGTCGATGATCCGACAGTTTGGACAGAACCAGCCGAGAGTACCGATCTCTCCAGCCTCGACCCGCGTTCCTGGGACGGTATGCGCTGCGAGCCAGAGGCCAATGGCAGGGTAGCCCTGTAGCTGTGCGGAGTGGCTCTGGTGCTTTCGCGCGAAAAGATCGTTCTTGTGGAGAGAGGTTCCTACTAGGAAACATACAAGCAGAATGGGAATCCAGCGGCCCTTTGGCCAACGGCTCACTACTGCGGTCGCGTAAATCATTGCAAAAGCAATAAATGGAGCGAAATACCACCTGTACCCCGGCAGATTGAACAGTACGTAGAAGGTCAGCAAGAGGAGCAAGGTGGGCAGGGTGATCTGGAGAAGGACGGAGCGCCTAAGTAGCAAGCATCCAGGAAGCACGAAGAGGGTGACCGCGACGACCAGCGGCAAGATCGGTAGGAAGTCCGGCTTGAGTTGGTAAGCGCCTCCCGTAAAGGCGTATGGCCATTGACCCCAAAAGCCTGACCTGCCCTGGCCGAGCTTTGCCCCGGCGGAGGCAGGAAGCAACGCGCCATACCAACGTAAATTTAAGAGCAGATATGCCATCGCGATGAGACATGGCGGCAACAGGGATCGCCAGGGAGGCAGCCGGCCTTGCCGGTAAACCACGTAGAAGAGGGGTGGAGCCATTGCCAAACCCTCGAAACGAGTAAGAACTAAGAGCAGTGCAACCGTAGGAAGCCAGAATGTGCGCTGACGCTGAACGAGAAGAACCGGCAGCAGCAGCAAGGCAAGGAACAACGAAGTTTCCATGCCGGAGAACGAGTAAAAGTAGCTGGTTGACGCAAGAAGGAGTCCACTGAAGGGCACCATAACTTCCGCCTGACTGCAGGCAAACAGAAAGGCAACAGCCGAGACGACTACGCTAGTATTGAAGGCCCCCTGGCCGAAAGTTTTCCCAAACAGGAGAACAAGGTAGGAGTAAAGCGGCGAGGAGAGCGCGTTAACATGCTCGCCCAGGTTGAAAACAAAGCCGTGGCCCTGCAGTGCGTTACTGATGTAGCGCGCATAGATAAAAGCATCATCGATGTATACGTACCGATAGAGGCAGGAGAAGAGCAGACATATCGACGCTACGCAGGCCAGGCGGGTGTAAAGCCATTGACCAGCATGCAACGAGTTTGCAGAGTTCTCTGGAATCACCAATGGCTAGTAGACGTCGCGCTGGTAGCGCTTGGCTTTTTTCATACCGGCGAGATACTCCTGCGCGTGCTCGAGCGTGCTGTTCGAGCCCTTTGCAATGACGTCCAGCAGGGCCTGCTCTACGTCCTTGGCCATGCGGCTTGCGTCGCCGCAGACGTAGAAGTAAGCGCCGCGCTCGAGCCAGTCGTACAGGTCTTTCCAGTTTTCCTGCATGCGGTCCTGGACATAGACTTTCTTGCCCTGGTCGCGCGAGAAGGCGGTATCAAGTCTTGCGAGGGTACCGTCAGCGAGCATACCATTCCACTGCTGTTCATAGAGGAAATCGGAAATGCGGCGCTGCTCGCCAAAAATGAGCCACATGGGGCCTTTTTCGCCGAGCGCCTGGCGATGCTCCAGAAAGGCACGGAAGGGTGCGATGCCGGTACCGGGGCCGATCATGATGACTGGCGCATCGCCGCTCTCCGGCAGGCGAAACGCGTTATTTTCATGCAGGAAGATCGGCATGGTGCCATCCACCGGGGCGCGATCGCCCAAGTGGCCGGAGCAGACGCCTTCACGATCGAGACCGTGCGCGTGGTACTTAATGACGCGGACGGTGGTGTGCACCTCCCCGGGATGCGCGGCCTGCGAGCTCGCGATCGAGTACATGCGCGGCGTGAGGCGCTGCAGCACGTTGAAAAGCTGCTGCGGATCCGT
>CAXTGE010000034.1:10625-18433 GCA_964243645.1 uncultured Acidobacteriaceae bacterium
GTGAAACCAAGCGCTTCCAGGACACTATCCACCTGGGCTTCGCGATTGGTCGGGACGATACCGACGGCATCGCCCGGGGTATAGGTCATGCCGTCTTCCACTGCGAGCTCGATGTGGATCGTCTCTTTTTCGCTCTCGGGCCCTGTAAGGCGGCTGTTTACGAGAACGCGGGAAAGGTAAGGCTGATTGCGCGTGTACTTGGTCGCGTGCGGCTTTTGCGCGTTCGCAGGTGTGCTCGAGGTGGGCTCCGCGACGGCAGCCGAGGTCTGATCGCTCATCCCTTTTATTGTAAAGGGATCGATAGTCCTATGGGATCAGTTCGGTCGCGCTTACGGTGCTCAGCTGATGGATTGCGAGCCAGGTTTGTTGATAGGCATTGAGGGCGTCGGAGGTGGAGCTGCGTGCGCTGCGAAGTGCATCGAGATAGTCGATCAGCGCGAGCCCGCCGTGGTCAAAGGCGAAGCGAGCGATCGCGAGTACATCCGTGGACTCGTCCAGATAGTGATTCCCGAAACGATCTGAGAGGGCGTGTGCCCGCGTATAGGCGACCCAGGCCTGGTCGACGTCGGAACCGACCTGGTTGCGAGTAGCCGTTTCGGTCAGACGAGCCGCCTCGACGGCCAGACGAGCCGTCTCTTTATTGCCCTGATTGCGGTCAAAGATCCGGAGGGGGATGTTGACGTTGAAGCCGACGGAGTTCTCCGTGCCGGAACGGTCATACTCGGCTTCCAGCGTCGGATCCGTGGTGCCGTTTGCGACGGCAAGCCGGTAGGCCGCTTGCGAGGCGGTGACCGCACTTGCGGAGGCGAGGAGGTCCGGACGAAGCGCAAGGGCCTGCTGAATGAGGATCTCGCGAGTCTGCATGACGAGAGGAGGCACGATATCACCGGTGACGTCGAAGGTGCGCGAGGGAGACGCGATGCCCATAAGGGTCTGCAACTGATCGGAGGCCTGCAAAAGGGCAATCTCATTGTTGGCAGCGTCTGACTCAAAGGAACCGAGCTGCAGGTCGAGACGCTCGAAGTCGAGCTTGCCGAGATCGCCGGCCTTGTAGCGGTCGTTGGCGACTTCTACCTCATGGCGAAAGTCGGTGAGCTGAGCATTTGAGAGATCGAGCGCCTGTTTGGCGAAGAGCATATGGGTGAAGGCGGTCTTCACCTGCAGCTCGGTCTGCCGAATGATGTCGCTCAGCTGTGCCTGGGTCTGGGCTGTGGTGGCGCGGGCATCATCCATGCGGAAGCCGCGCTTGTTGCCCCGCTCGAAAAGGCGCGAGACCTGAGCGGCGTAGGCGTACGGGTTATTGGAGCTTGCAGGATTGGAGACATTGGTGCCGGCCAGGCCGAGGTACGGGTTCGTGCGAACGGCAGCCTGCAGCTCCTGTCCGCGGACGCTGCGCAGGTTGGCTTCGGCGGCCTGCAACGTGGGATTTTGCACGCGCACACGCCCGAGCACCTGTTGCAAGGTAAGCGCGCCGAGGCTCGCCGGTGGAGGCTTACGCGGGTCAATGCCCAGCGTGGCAGCAGAGGCATAGGCCTGCGGTCCAGAGGTCTGTAATGTCTGTCCGGGTTCGGGGCTGTCGCCGGGGCTGGCGGAGCCGTGTGCGCCGACGGCTCCGGAAGCGGTTCCGCTGCTCTGTGCCCAGGAGGGCACGACTGCCAGGAGGAACAGGCAGAGCATGGTGCAGGGCATCGGACGTGACCGCATGAGACTCATTGCTCAAACTCCGGCACGGGGGCGGGTAGGACGTCTGCGGGGCGAGCCACCCAGACATAGAGAGTCGGCAAAAGAAAGACGTTGATAATCAGAGCGCCCATGAGACCACCGACGATCACAATTGCGAAGGGACGCTGCGAATCAGAACCGATGCCATGCGAGAGCGCCGCGGGCAGCAAGCCGAGCATGGCCACGAGCATCGTCATCAGGATGGGGCGGAGGCGCAGAACGGCCCCTTCCACGGCGGCCTCCATCACGCTGTGACCGTTCACCCGGAGCTGGTTCATGTATTCAAGCATGATGATGCCGGTCTGCACGGAGACGCCGAAGAGAGCCAGAAAGCCGACTCCAGAGGAGACGGAAAAGTGGGTTCGGGTGAACAGGAGCGCCAGAAGGCCACCGACCGGCGCCATGGCCACGTTCGCCATGATTAGCGTTGCCCACTTGCCCGATTGGAACATGCTGTACAGGATGATAAAGATGATCAGGATGGTGATGGGCAAAACGATCAGCAGACGCCGCGTGGAGCGCTGCTGGCTGGCGTATTCGCCAGCCCAATCGAGTGAGTAGCCGGGCGGCAGTTTCACGTCATGACCCACCTTGCTGATTGCCTCTTCGACCGTAGAACCGAGATCGCGATTGCGTACGGAATACTTGATCGCCACATAACGAAGGCCGTTCTCCCGATAGATCTCTTCAGCGCCGTCGGTGGTGTCCACGCGTGTGATCTGGGAAAGCGAGACCCGCTCGCCGGAGGGCGCGGTGATGCGTATATCGCCGATCGCTTCCGGCGTGGAACGGTAGGGACCGGCGTAGCGTGTGGTGACGTCGTAGCGAGCTTCGCCTTCAAGGATCTGTGTCACCGCGTTGCCGCCGACAGCGGTTTCAATGGCATCCTGAACGTCCGCGACGTTGATGCCATACCGGGCGGCAGCTTTACGATCGACTACGTAATTGAGATTCGGTTGCCCGATCACGCGAAACAGGCCGAGATCCGCGACGCCGCGGACGCGTGACATGACCCCTACAATCTCGTCGCCCTTCTCCTCCAGCGTCTTGAGATCGGTGCCGTACAGCTTGACGGCAAGCTCGCCCTTGACGCCCGAGACGGCCTCTTCCACGTTGTCGGAGATGGGCTGCGAGAAATTCCAGATCACGCCGGGGATCTGGTTCACCTGGCGATTCATCGCGCCGATAAGCTCTTCTTTGTTCTCGCGAAAGACGGGACGCCAGTCCTTCTTCTCCTTTAGGTCGACGAAATATTCGGTATTGAAGAAGCCGGTTGTATCGGTGCCATCGTCAGGGCGGCCGATCTGGCTGACGACCTGCTTGACCTCCGGAAAGGCGGCGAGAAGGATGCGTGCACGATTAGCGACGGAGAGGCTTTCCGTAGGCCCGGTTGAGGGTGCGAGCGTACCGCGGAGCCAGATGGCCCCTTCGTCGAGATGGGGCAGGAACTCCGAGCCGATAATCCCGGAGCCGATGAGGACACCGCTCAGAACGAGTGCGCCGACGGCACCGCATGCCGTCAGACGCGGACGCCCGATCAGCCAAATGACAGCATGCCTGTAGCGTGCGGTAACCCAGATCAGAACGGGATTTTCCCACTCCGAGGTGCCGTTGCGAAAGAGCAGGCTGGCGACAGTGGGAGCCACCACCATGGAAAAGATCAGGGCGCCAAGCAGGGCAAAGGCGACCGTCCAGGCCATGGGTTTGAAGAGCCGGCCTTCCACGGCCTGCAACGTGAAGATGGGCAGGTAGGCCGTGATGATGATGCCGATGGCAAAGAAGACCGGCCGTTGCACTTCGTGAGCGGCCTCACGGATCTGCTCGGTGACGGAGATGTCCGTGCGCTTGCGATGGCTGAGGTGGCGAACGATGTTCTCAATCATCACCACGGCCCCGTCGACAACCATGCCGAAATCCAGGGCGCCGAGGGACAGGAGGTTCGCGGGAATGTGCCGGAGATCCAGGCAGATGGAGGCGAACAGCAAAGCAAATGGAATGGTGAGCGCCACGATCGCAGCGCCGCGAATATTGCCCAGAAACAAGAAAAGAATGATGACGACAAGGACGATGCCTTCCGTCAGATTGTGCAATACGGTATGCGTGGTGAGGTGCAGGAGATCGGAACGATCCAGAAAGGGGACGACCTTCACCCCAGGGGGAAGGATATGTTCGTTCAGGTCTGTGACCTTGTCGTGTATGCCTTCCAGCGTCTCGTCAGAGTTTGCGCCTTTTTGCAGCAGAAGGATGCCTTCGGCCGCGTCATCGTTGTCGAGTAGCTTGCCATCGCTGTGGCTGATGGTGCGGCCGATCTGCCCAAGGCGAATCTTGGGTCCCTCCGTCACCTGGGCGACGTCGGCGATCGTGAGCGCTGTACCGTTCTGAGCTTTCAGGGAGACTTTGCCGATGTCCTCGGCTGTTTTAAACAGGCCAACCTCGCGAACATTGATCTGCTGAGCGCCCTGCTCGATGAAGGAGCCGCCAGCATTGGTGTTGTTGGCGGCCAGCGCGGTCTTGATCTGGCTGATGTTGAGGCCGTAGGCGACGAGCTTGCCGGGATCGAGAATGACCTGATACTCGCGCGTGGGCCCGCCGAAGCTCGATGCATCCACCACGCCGGGGACGGTGCGGAACTCTTTCTCGAGCGTCCAGTCCTGGATGGATTTAAGGGCCATGGTGTCAATGGCCGGGTTGGTGGATTGGAGGGTGTACCAATAGATCTGGCCTACAGGGCTCCAGTCCGTGCCGATCTGTGGCTGAAGACCATTGGGCAGGGAGATGTTGGAGAGACGCTCCACCACCTTCTGCCGATTGACATCGTTGATGCTTTCATCGTCGAAGATGAGCGTGATGGAAGACAAGCCGGCCAACGAGACGGAGCGAAGATGGGAGGTGTGGGGAATGCCGGCGAGTGAGATCTCCAGCGGCACAGTGATCTGCTGCTCAATCTCCTCGGCGGCGCGTCCGGGCCATTGCACAATCACCGTGACGTAGTTGTTTGCCACGTCGGGGTAGGCTTCCACTGGCAGATTGTGGAAGGAGATTGCGCCCCAAATGAAGAGCAGAACCGCCACCACAAGGATGATGAAGCGGTTATTCAGCGCAAAGTCGACGATCTTGCGAATCATGCTGTGCTACTGCTCCGTCGCTTCCTGCATCTCAAGGGCGTTTGCTACAACCTGCTGACCTTCCTGCAGGCCACTCTTGATCTGTACGGCGTTTCCAGGGAACGTATCGCCGCTTATGACTGCAACGCGACGAAAGCTACCTGTTGAACCGGTTGGCACATAGACGAAGTCACGATCATGCAGGTGCAGCACGGCGTCGGCAGGAATGGCGAGAGATGTCTGAGCACGGCTACCATGAAAGGTGGCGGTGGCGAACATACCGATGCGAAGCAGGTTGTCAGGATTCGGCACCTGAATGCGCACCTTGGCCGTACGCAGCTGCGGGTCAAGGATGGCGCCCACATCAGAGATGGTGCCCCGCCGCACCTTGCCGGGAAAGGCGTTCAGGGTGATCTCGGCCTGCTCGCCGACGTGGACCTGGGAGAGATCGTTCTCGTAGACGTCGCAAACGACCCAAAGATGGCTGAGGTCGGCCACTGTGAGCGATCCGCTTGCGCCTGTCGCGGTGAGGCCGGCGGCGCCTGACGCAGTGGTGTTCTGGGCCACAATCACTCCGGAGATCGGCGCGTAGACCTTGACCGTATCGCCGGGATGATTCTTGTCGACCCCCAGAATGCGCAGCTGTTGCTCCGCCGCGCGAAGATCCGCCTGTGCATCTGCTTCACCATTCTCTGCGACCTGCAACTGACTTTGCGCAATGGCTCCCTTGTCATACAGGAGCTTGTCGCGGGTCAGTGTCGTGTTGGCCAGTTGCTCATCCGCAACCGCTTTCAGATAGCTGGCAAAGGCGGAGGTGACGTCAGGAGATTGCACCTCCATCACAAGCTGGCCCTTATGCACCAGATCGCCGAGCCCGACATGGAGAGCGGTGACGCGGCCATTGGCGATGGAGAGCACGGGCAGTTCGCGGGAGGGATCAGGCTGCACCTGACCAGTGACATTCAGGGACGAAAACGTAGAACGCTCCGAGACGGGTACCAGAGGGAACTGCGCGGCGTTGGGCACCTGGACCTGGGAGACATCGCCCACCGGTACAACGGTCGGGGTCGTGGGTGGCGCTTCGGCGAGCTCTCGGGTTGCGGTATCTTTTCCCCGGCAGCCGAAAAAGGGGAGAATCGCGCAAAGGAGAAAGGTTCCGGTAAGGTGCCCCAAACGAGAAGACCCGGGCATGACCGGCCTCTCAACAACGATCTTCACGCCTTTTACGCCCACCCTCTCAGTAAACCATGACCTATGTCACCATTTTATGTACCTGGTTCCCTTGGAAAAGGCTGCAGGCAACTCAACGTATATAGACGCGGATCTCTGGCAGGAGTCGCGCGGCTTCGGGCCGGTCTCTGTACAATTCTTAGAGGCCTATGAAGATGCGCTCCAAGGCGAGTCCACCCGCAGCCGAGACAAGCCGCAGCATCCCTTTTTACAACCCAGAGCTCAGCTATGAGGCGAACTACGAACACGGACCCTTCGGGTTCTTCGCCGCGCCTGTCCCGCGCCATGGGGAGGCAGACGTGCCACCGGCCCATTCTTTTCTTGGCTCTCCCGTGTCGTTGCCGTTCGGCGTCCCTGCCGGTCCGCTGCTCAACGGGCGGTTTGTGAAGGCCGCACTGGACCACGGCTTCGACCTGCCGGTGTATAAGACGGTACGGACGCGAAGGTGGACCAGCCATGCCTGGCCCAACGTTCTGGCCGTGCATGCGGCTGGGGATCTCCATCCGACGACAAACCGCTTGCAAGGGCACTCCGACTACAGCGCGGACGAGCTGTCGATTACGAATTCATTCGGCGTACCGTCATTCGATCCTGAGATCTGGCAGCCGGATCTTGCCGATGCCGTGGCACATGCGGGCCCTGGACAGGTGGTCATTGGCAGTTTTCAGGGAACGTTGCCGGAGCATGGTGGCGTGAAGGAATACATCGCTGATTTCGCACTGGCGGCCCGGCTGCAGCGTGAAACCGGCGTGAAGATGACCGAGGTGAATCTGAGCTGTCCGAACGAAGGAACGGCGCATCTGCTGTGTTTCGACGCCGAACGGGCCACGGCCGTGGTGGACGCCATCCGAGCGGAGCTTGGACCCATAAAGCTATTGGCAAAGATAGCTTACTTTTCTGAGGACGAGCCCTTACGGAGGCTGCTTGCCGGCATCGGCCCGGTAATCGACGGCATTGCCGCCATCAACACCATTCCCGCTGAGGTGGTCGATGAGGCTGGAGAACAGGCACTACCGGGCGAAGGCCGTCTCCGAAGCGGTGTCTGCGGCAGCGGCATACGGTGGGCAGGCCTGTCGATGACTGAGCGCCTGGTCCGGCTTCGCGATGAGATGGGACTGGGCTTTGCGGTCATCGGTGTCGGTGGCGTGAGTTGCGCCGCTGATTACCGGGCCTATCGCGCCATTGGTGCAAACGCCGTGATGTCCGCTACCGGGGCCATGTGGAATCCACTTTTGGCTCAACAGATCAAGGCCACAGCAAGGGAGACGACGCATGCCGTCTGATGCCATGGTGATTGCCCAGGCGCTGCTGGAGATTGGGGGCGTTGGATTTCGTGTGAACAATCCCCTGACCTTCAAGTCAGGCATCGTCTCCCCTGTGTACTGCGACAATCGCACCTTTCCTTTCTGGCCCGCGCAGTGGAAGAAGGTTATTGAAGGTTTCGCTGGATTACTGCAACGCAAAGATGTGCGCTTTGACGTGATCGGTGGAATTGAAGCAGCCGGCATACCACACAGCGCGGCGCTGGGTTACGCAATGGCGCGACCATCTATTTTCATCCGTAAGCAGCCCAAGGAGCACGGCAAGAAGGCGCGCATTGAGGGTGGCGATGTTGCGGGAAAGCGTGTGCTGCTGGTGGAAGATCTTGTGACCACGGGTGGCAGCAGCCTGTCCGGCGTGCACGCGCTGCGGGACGCGGGAGCGATCGTTACAGACTGCCTTGCGATCATCAGTTATGGCTTCCAGGAAGCT
>CAXTGE010000034.1:18533-24160 GCA_964243645.1 uncultured Acidobacteriaceae bacterium
GCCAAGCGCGGCGATATCGGCAGCACGAATCGCGGCTATATGACCGCGGTGTTCGATGAACTGGGAGCCGATGCGATCACGTTGCATCCCTACTTGGGGTCGGAGGCGCTGGCGCCCTTTCTGGAGCGAGCCGATCGTGCATCTATCGTGCTTTGCCGTACGTCCAACGTGGGCGCGGGCGAGTTGCAGGATTTGCACATTGACGACAAGCCACTATGGCAACACGTCGCCGAGCACGTGAACCAAAGGTGGAATACGAAAGGCAATTGCATGCTTGTCGTCGGTGCTACATGGCCTGAGGAGATGCGGCAGGTGCGCGAGGTTGCGCCGGGAATGACGCTTCTGGTGCCAGGCATTGGTGCCCAGGGTGGGGATATCGAATCCACCGTAATAGCAGGTTTACGCGCCGACGGTAAAGGCCTGGTAATCAGCAGTTCGCGTGCCATCCTCTACGCCAGCGAGCCGGCGACGGTCGCGCGTGCCACCCGTGACGCCATCAATCAAGCGCGGGAGCGTGTGCATGCCGGACAGTAAACACTTGCGGCTGGAAGGCACGCTGGTGAACCACGAAGCTACCGTTCAGGGCTCGGTCGAGATCGATCCAGAGACAGGCCTCATCACCCATGTTGGGCCAAGGACCGGCCAAAGCGATGCCGACTGCACCGGCTGCCTGATCTTCCCCGGTTTCGGCGACATTCACATCCACGCACGTGATGACGCGAGTGAGACACAGACCTATAAAGAGGACTTCGTTACAGCTTCGGCGGCAGCAGTACATGGTGGCGTGACGCAGGTCGTGGATATGCCGAATAACCCGATCGCCCCTGTGGATGACGCTCGCTATGAGGCCAAGACCAGGCTCGCGCATCGTAGCGATGTACACGTCACGCTGTACGCGGGCATCGGACCCGGTACCAAACCGCTGCAGCGGCATGTGCCGTACAAGGTGTACATGGGCCCAAGCGTGGGCGACCTCTTCTTTACCTCGCAGCAGCAGCTTGAGGACGTCATCGCGAGCTATCGCGGTTGCAATGTCAGCTTTCATTGCGAAGATCCGGAGATCCTCGAAGCAGCCAAGGGCGAACCGACGCACGAGGCGCGGCGGCCACCGCACGCCGAGGTCACGGCTACTAAGTTCGCATTGCACCTGATCGAAACGTATGAGCTGGCCGGCAAGCTTTGTCATTACTCAACCGGCGAGGGACTGTGGCAGATCCAGGCAGCCAAAGCACGCGGCGTGCGTGTCACCTGCGAGGTCACACCACATCACCTCTTCTTTGACACGTCCATGCTCACCGAGGAAAACCGCATGGCTCTGCAGATGAATCCGCCACTGCGCTCGCCCACGGATCGGCTCACACTGATCGAAGCTCTGCGCTCAGGGCTGATTGACTACATCGCAACCGACCACGCGCCGCACACCCTTGCGGAAAAGGCCCTTGGCGCGAGCGGCGTGCCCTTGCTTGACACCTATGGTGCCTTTGCGACGTGGCTGATGCATGAGCAGAGGTTCACTCCTGAGCAAATCGCCCGTGTGTGCGCTTTCAACCCGGGCCTGTTTGTCCGCGAGTTTCTGCCGGCTGGCTTTGGACAGGGTTACGGACGCATTGAGCCGGGCTATGTGGGTTCTCTGACCGTGCTCGACCTGAACCGACCCTACCCGGTAACGCACGAGAGCGTTCGAACCAAGTGTGCGTGGTCACCGTTTGAGGGCTTCACCTTTCCAGGCAGTGTGCGCTATACCGTGCTGCGCGGGAAGGTTCACCAAGCTGAAAGGGCTGGCTGATACGGAGACATCATGTTTGAACTGAAGCACCTGATCAGCGCGTCGCAACTCTCCCCCGAGACACTGAACACGCTATTTGACCTGGCAGACGACATGCAGACGCAGGACCGGTCTCGCACGCTGAAGCCGCAGCTTAGTGGCCGCATTCTTGCAACCCTGTTCTACGAACCAAGCACGCGCACGCGGCTCTCCTTTGAGGCTGCCATGCAGAAGCTTGGCGGCAGCGTGCTTACCGTCGAGAACGCCCGCGACAGCTCCTCCGCGGTGAAGGGCGAAACGATCGCCGACACCGTCCGCGTAGTGAGTGGCTATGCCGACGCGATTGTTATTCGGCACTTTGAGGAAGGTACGGCTGCGGCGGCCGCGGCGGCTTCCCCGGTACCGGTGATCAATGCGGGGGATGGCTCGGGCGAACACCCCACGCAGGCCATTGCAGACACGTATACCATTCAGCGCGAGCTGGGACGCCTGGACAGTTTGCATATCGTCCTTGTCGGCGACCTGCTCTACGGCCGCACCATTCACTCCCTGCTGCCACTGCTGGCGCAGTTTCCTGGCCTACGTGTGGAACTGGTGTCGCCAACTACGTTGCGCCTCCCGAAAGATCTGCTGGACACACTCGTCGCCAAGAAGGTTCAGGTACACGAAACCTCATCCCTCGATGAGGCCATTACGACGGCGGACGTGGTGTATGTAACCCGCGTGCAGGGTGAACGCTTCCCTTCCGCAGCGGCATACGACGCGGTGAAAGATGCTTACGTGCTTACCGTAAAGACGGCGGAGCGCTTGAGGCCAGGGGCTGTGATTATGCACGCGCTGCCCCGATTGAATGAGATAGCGCCCGAGGTGGATTTGGATCCGCGGGCAGCCTATTTTCGCCAGGCACGAAACGGTCTGTATGTACGGATGGCCCTGCTCTCCTTATTGCTTGGCTGAAGTTCATTGCAGAGCAGCGGTTTTCACGAGGCAGAAGCCCCCATGCGACAATGAGGCTGCTCTATGCTTCGTTCCGTCTTCATCTCGCTCTCCGCCAATCGCCACCTGCGGGCGTTCTCTGAAAGTAATTCGCTGGGACAGCGTGTCTCCAGGCGCTTTGTCGCGGGTATGACCATAGATGAAGCGATCGGTGTCGTAGAACGGCTCCATGCCGAGAACATTGATGCATCGCTGGATTCGCTCGGTGAGAGCGTGCTGCAGGTCTCGCAGGCAGAAGAGAGTGCGGCCGTCTACCACCGTCTTCTGGACGGCATTGCGCAACGTAAACTACGCGCCAATGTCAGCGTAAAGCTGACAGCGATGGGCATGGACATCGGCGGTCATGGCGCGGGACCGGACCTAGCCGAGCGCATTGTGGGCGATCTTGTAGCACACGCTGCGTCCATCGACAGCTTTGTGCGCCTCGATATGGAGAGCTCGGACTACACCGAGGCGACCCTTGCCATGACGGAGCGGCTGCATGCACGCCACCCAGGCCGTGTGGGTGCCGTTCTTCAGGCATACCTGTACCGGACCGCAGACGATGCGGAGCGCCTGCTGGGGCAGGGGATCCGCATCCGGCTCTGCAAGGGTGCCTACAAGGAGCCGCCCTCGGTTGCTTTTCCCAACAAGGCCGATGTCGACGCAAACTACGTCAAGCTCATGAAGCGGATGGCCACCAGCGGGGTATTCTGCGGCATGGCCACGCATGACGAAGCCATCATCGACGAGATGCGAAAGTTTGTTCGCGAGCACAGCGTGCCACTCAAAGATTTCGAGTTTCAGATGTTGTACGGGGTCCGGCGCGATCTTCAACGCAAGCTTGTCGCAGAGGGGTTCGGCATGCGGGTGTATGTGCCGTTTGGGACGGAGTGGTACCCGTACTTCATGCGTCGCCTGGCGGAGCGGCCGGCGAACGTAGTGTTTCTTGCGAAGAACCTTCTGAAGAATTAAGACAGCACTGCCAGCTTGTGCTGCCAGAACTAATGAAGTGCCTGCCCGGGAACGCCCGCGGGAGGTGACGCTGCAGGCGGCAGCATCGGCTCCACGCGAAGAAGATTGAAGAGCACCGCACGTTGAGTATCGTTCAGTGCCGGGCCGAACTGGCCAGACGCGTAGGCCTGGACGCGCTGCTGTGGCGGCAGCACACGCAAGGCACGGAAGGTGCGCGCAACAGCCCGACGGTCTTCGATTGGCAGACCTCCCAGTTGTGACATGGCACCACGGACCTCGGCACGCTGGTCGGGGTTCAGTCGTTCCATGGCCTCCGTGCGGGCCAGCACCCGCTGACGCTGGCGCGGATTCATGGCATCTAGTTGCGCTAGCCGATCGAGCACTCGCTGTTGCGTGTTCCTCGGTAGCTGCTGAAAGCCGGGCTCGTGTTGCAGAGCCTGCTGCTGCTGTTGCGGCGTTAGGCTGCTGTGCTGATTCATCCACTCCGCCAGATGCTCGCCTTGCGCATCACGGTGATCCCCGGTGCCATTCTGGTTGGCCAAAGGCCGAGGCCGAGGCGAGCGACGCTCGATGGGCGCCGGCTCCTGAGGTGAGACGGCCACCTTCGGCAAGGCCGCTGCCATAGGCAGAGCGACACACAGCCCGACCACAGCCATCGCAAAGAGGGCCGATCGGACGAAGCTGCGATTTGAAACCTGAGACGTCATACTTTCTACGACTTGGCGTTACCTCTCCAGGATCACTGCTTTACGCCAGGGCACCTGATCCGATAACGAAATTATGGTGGAAGGCAGAAGAGATGCCAAGCGCACCCCACCTTCAGGTTTGTGGAGCCTCGTCGCCGGGCGAGCCTGCATCCTCCAGCATGTCCATTTGGTCGACGGCTTGCGCGTTGTTGTCATAAATCTTTAGATCATTCACCGTGGGCGACGAAACGGCTGGAGCAGCCGCCTGATGCACCAGCACGGTAACGGCGGTCCCCCCGCCCAGCAGCATGGCAACACCGAGTGCGCCGGCCATCGCTGGGCGCAGGACCCGGCCAGTGCTGTATCGCATGAAGCTGGTCAGCCTCTCCCAAAATCCTTCCGGTGCCGCAGCCTGCTCAACACGCAAGCGGGCGTGAAGCTGGCTATCGAAGAAGGCGGATGGCTCCGGCGCCGTCCACTCCTCCATTAGCAACATCGTGGCGCGGAGCTCATTCACCTCCGACCGGCAACGATCGCAGCCGAAAAGATGAGTCGATATAGCGGCAGGAACGGCCTTAGGATCGAACAAAAGATCGGGAAGATAGTTCTGATAGTTCTTACAATCTCCTGTCATGCTGGCCCCCTTTCTGTGGTGGCTTGTTCTATTGATCTGGCGACACAATCCGATTGCACGCCTGTGCGGCAGGGCGACTCCAACGGCCGCTGGACAGCATAGGAAGGTAGTCTCATCGTTAGACAAAGTCCTTTAGCTTCTCCCGCAGCGTTTGGTACGCGCGAAACAGAAGCGACTTCGTGGCGGACTCCGACAGCTTGAGTACGTCGCCAATGCTCTTGTAATCCAGGCCCTCGTATTTGTGCATCAATACGGCCGTCCGCTGCCGCTCCGGCAGGGCCATCACGTGCTGCCGAATGGCGTTCATGCGCTCTCTTCGCAGCATGTCCGCTTCGATCGACGGCGTATTGTCGGCCAGATCCGGCGTCGTCCCAGTCTCGGAGTCAGGTTCGTCCAGCTGCACGGTCTGGGCGGTGCGCTCATTGCGAGTATCTCTGGCGTGGTTTACCCCGAGATTGGTTGCGATCCGGTACAGCCACGTGCTGAATTTCGCCTCTGCGCGGTAGGTTTCACGCGAGCGGTACACCCGCAGGAAGACCTCCTGCGCCAGCTCCTCCGCCACTGCCTGGTTATGCACCATGCGGAACATGAA
>CAXTGE010000035.1:0-11146 GCA_964243645.1 uncultured Acidobacteriaceae bacterium
GTGTGCGCGATCATCTCGCGGGTGACCTCGCGGGGTTCGCCGACGGCGAGGCCGCCGATCGCGTAGCCGGGAAAGTCCATGGCGACGAGTTCTTCAGCGGATTGCTGGCGGAGGTCCTTGTACATGCCGCCCTGCACGATGCCGAAGAGGGATTGGTGGTGGGGCAGTGAAGAGTGAGTAGTGAATAGTGAATGGGTTGAGAGTGAGGAGTGAGGAGTGGGGAGTGAGGAGTTGGGGAGTGGGTCGTTGGCCCAGGGGACTTCTTGGCGGTGAAAGGTCCAGTAATTGTGGCTGCGCTGGGCCCAGGCGTGGGTCAGGGCCATGGAATTGCGGGTGCGTTCCCAGCTGGCGGGCGTTTCGATGCACTCGTCGAAGGCCATGATGATGTCGGCGCCGAGGGCGATCTGGATGGCGATCGAGTGCTCGGGGGAGAAGAAGTGTTTGGAGCCGTCGAGGTGGGAGCGGAACTCGACGCCGTCAGGGGTTACCTTGCGCAACTTGGCTAACGAAAATACCTGGAAGCCGCCGGAGTCGGTGAGCATAGGGCGGGTCCAGCTCATGAAGCGGTGGACGCCGCCGAGGCGGCGGATGAGCTCGTGGCCGGGGCGGAGATAGAGGTGGTAGGTGTTGGCGAGGATGATCTCGGCACCGCGTGCGGGACCGTCGTGGGCAGGGCCGAGGGACTCGAGGACACTCCCCTCGACGGTTTTGACGGTGGCGGCGGTGCCGACGGGCATGAACACCGGGGTTTGCACGGTGCCGTGAGGGAGATGGAGGGCGCCGCGGCGGCCGCCGTTGGGGGACGTGGCGGAGACGTCAAAAGCAAGCGACATTCAATTCATTATGAATCTGCCCGTGCTGAGGCATCAGCAACGCCCCACAAGCCTTCCTAAGGGACAGAACGTAAGGAGATCGCGATGGTTGACGTAACGCAGATTGAAGAGCACATGGAAGTGGTTGGATCCGACAACCAGCACGTGGGCACCGTTGACAATATCGGGCTAAAGCTGACAAAGAACGACCCCGCGGCACATGGCCAGCACCACTATGTGAAGCTCGAGAAGGTATCGGCGATTCTGGGCGGCAAACTCATTCTGAGTGTGCCGGCGGCTGAGGCACTGGACGAGCTGAAGGCTGTAGAGAATTAGACAAACCAAGCCTGGAGGGAGCCCTGGAGAGGTCTGCATGTCTCCAGGGCTTCTCTGCGTGCGGATGCAGAGGTCAGCGTCCGGCCGTTTCGGCGTCTACGCGGGGGCAGGAGCCGTCGGCGAGGCACGCGGTGAGCATGCCCTGCACTTTGCGGTAAACGGCTCGGCCGATTTCACCCTGTTGCCTGCCGATCTCGCCCTGCCGGCGGCCGAGTTCTCCCTGTAGCCGGCCGACTTTGCCCTGCTCCTGGCCGATACGGCCCTGTTCGGCAGGATCGCCCACAGCTGCCCGCTGCTGGGCGGCGAGGGTCTTTTGTTGCTCGGCGAAGGGCTTCTGCCGGGCGGACAGCTCTTTCTGGCGTGCTTCCAGCGGGGCCATCGGGGCGTAGTCGCGCTCCACTTCGGCGATGCGGGCTGGGGTGTCAAAGCGATGCAGGACGCCATCCGCCCAAAAAACGATGTAATGACCGGCGTGGGAGTGGGCATAGAGCTGAAGGGGGCTGCCGTCTTCCCAGGAGCCGTTGAGAGTGACCGTGGAGCCCTGGACAAAGGCAAAGGAGCGATGAGGCCTGGCGTTCTCGTCGAAATCGTCCTGCGCGTGAGCGAGGCTGGCAAAAGCGAGTAGGGCAAGCAGGCCGGGCACAAGGGATCGAGTGAAACGCATAAGGCTCCTTTTGGGGACGCGTTTGGGCTGGCAGGAGGAGAGGTTTGCCAGGCATGAACGTGAGCGAGGGGAATCGGTGGGTGTGTCAAGGACAGATACCCGCAAGCAAGACCGTTCCCTTGCGGGTATGAGTGCCTATGGCTCTAGAGGTGAGGAAACAGACGGCATCGAGGGATTCGAAGGATTTGCCGGGACGGAAGGTGCTGATGGTACGGATGGAACTGATGGTACGGACGGCACCCCTGGGACGGTGGGTGCCGTTGGTGTCGATGGCACGGTGGGGGTTGCGGGGACTTCGGGAACTGCAGGGACGGAGGGAACACCGGGAGCGGTTGGGGCGGAGGGCACGGTGGGCGCCGCAGGGTCTGCCGGTGTACCCGGCGTAGAAGGAACAGACGGAACCGTTGGTACCTGCAGCATCTGGGGGATCTGCATGAACCTTAAGCTCCGCTGCGCCTCCTCAATCTGCTTTCCCGCGTCGTCGAGCTGCTGCTGCTGGTCTGGCGAGAGCTCGAGTTGGAGATCTCGCATGTTCCCCATGAGGAGGCGCATGTCCGGTTGAGCCGCGTGGAGTTCCGCAAACTCCTGTGCGAGTTGGGGTGCCGTTGCCCTGAGTTCGGCTGTCGCGGCAAGCATTTCGGCCTGCATCTCGGGTTTGAGAATTGCCATGGAAAGCCCGAGCGGGACGCCGGGGATCATGCTCATACCGGGTATACCGCCTCCGTCTATGCTGCCACCCTGGCCGTTGGCCCGGCGGATGGTGTGGATGAAGGTGAGCTCTTTTGGCTCGACGGTGATGATGGCCTGCTCGACCATATCCGGGGCACGGCGGCGGCTGCAGATGTCGGTGGATTCGCCGGATTTAAGGTCGCGGCTATGCACGGAGCAGTGCCAGTCACCGCCTTCGAGCTTGTGACGGAACTCGTCGACGTCGGCCGGGTTATACATGCCGGGCTTATTGTACTCGTAGTGGCGCACCACGTTGAGCAAGGTACGCCGGGCACGGTTGGCTTCAGGGCCATTTACAAGATTGAGAGCATCCGGGTCCATATCGACTTCGTTGGCCTCGGTGGCGTTTTTCGCGAACTTTTCCGTGCCGGCGAAGAGATCGTCTTTGAGAGGAGGCGCGTTGCCCTGGGGAGGCTCGGGTGCGGAGGTCTCCAGTTGTGCCGCGCCGACGCGGTGCAGCACGATGCGGTTTGGGGCGGTCGCAAGGACAGGTTGCTGAGCTTGTAGATCGACGGTGGCGCAGAGTGCCAATGCGAGACCACCTGCTGTGCAAAGCAAGTTGCGCATATCCGTCATGGTCGATGTGTTCTTCATGGTCCCACTTCCTTCCGAGTTTCTGTCTGCTGCGGGCTGGGTCGTTGGTATTGTTCTAGTCCAGCGTTAAGGACACACCGGCACGTTGCAGTTGCTCTCGAGCCTGTGCCAGCGCGTGGACCGTGATGCGTTCCGTGGTTTGAAACTGATGGGTCGCCTCGACGATACGGCGTTGCTGTTCGCGCACATGCCGATAGGCGAGACCGCCTTCAAAGACACCAGCGATCAGAGCGGCAGCGACCGCGCCGGTAATCCAGAACCGGCTTTGGGGCCAGTGAAGAAGCTTGCCGTTTTGTGGACGACCCGCCGTGACCACCGGCGCGGCGGCGTTTTCGGCAAGGGCCCTGGCCATGACGCGTTCGGCGAAACCGGCGGGTGGGATTTCAGGACGAAGTGCCCGACGAAGGGCGGCTTCAAGCTGCGGATCTTCCGAGCCGGAAGCGGCGGGGGCAGAGGAAGCGGCAGCACCGTCCGCCCCTGCGGCCGGATTGGCACCTTTCTCCAATTTGAGGTTTTCAGGCCCGTTGTTCACGTATGTACTCCTTCATGGTGACGGCGGCCTTCCCGCGAAGCAGCTTGAGGCCTCGCTGCAGGTTGCTTTTGACGGTGGGGACGGGTTGCCCGAGCAGATGGCTGATCTCGTCCGGTGTCATGTCCTCGCCGTAGCGAAGGACGACGGCGACCCGCATGGCCTCGGGCAGGCTACCGATCATGGCCTCCAGCCGGGAGACGACCCCGTCGTTCAGGGCGGGCGGCCAGCTTTCTGCGGTGCCGTGCCGGTCTTCCATCCACTCCTCGGCTGCGGCCTCCGGCTGCCGTGACTGGCGGCGCAGCGCGTCCGTGGCGCGGTGGACGGCCACGCGGCGAAGCCAGAAACGTGTGTGATCGGCGCTCTGCATCTTGTCTCCTGAGCGGTAGAGTTCTAGAAAAACGTCCTGGGCGATCTCCTCCGCCGTGCCCCGGTCGCGGGCGATGCGCAGCGCGATGGCAAACACCATGCACTGATGCATTTCGATCAACCTTCGGAACTCAGCCGGATCCATCGTCATTGCGGTTCACCCGCTTATACGCCGGGGTACGCGGACCGGGATGCAAAAGATAGGGACGGTACACAAGGCGGCAGCGGAACGGGGCAGTGTCCCGAATCCGAGAGCTGCCGATGGCGTTTGGACGGCGACTCGCGTCTAAATGCCCATGCGCCTACCGATCGGTCTGCTCCTCGTGGCTCTTTGTACCCCCGGGCTTCGGGCCCAAACGCCGGCAACGACTCCGGAACACCCTACCAGCACGCCCTATTCGGGCGATCTGAGCATCTTTGAAGAGCCCAATCGCGACAAGTTGCTGCAGACGGACCGCGTGCTGGATACGCTGCACCTGCATGCGGGCTCGACGGTGGCCGATATCGGCGCGGGCGGGGGATGGTTTTCGGTACGGGCTGCAAAGCGTGTGGGGCCGACCGGCCACGTTCTCGCCGAGGACATCAATGCCCATGCCGTTGACGCGATCCGGCAAAGGGCTCAGCGTGAGACGCTGCCGCAGATCACACCGGTGCTGGGGACGCCCGACGACCCGAAGTTGCCGCCCGACAGCCTGGATGCCGCGCTGATGCTGCGGGTGTACCACGAGGTCGCTCACCCCTCGGTGATGCTGGAGGGGGTGCACCGTGCCCTGAAGGCAGGAGGCCGGTTCGGGGTCATCGATCGTCCCGGCACGGGAGCGGATCACGGCATCAATGCCGATGTGGTGCGCCGCGAGGTGGAGCATGCGGGGTTCCACTATCTGGGCCTGTATGACTTTACAAAGGGCGATCAGAACGATTACATGATCGTGTTTGAGAAGGTCTCCGTCGGGACGCCGGTGGAGCGGTAGTGCGAGGCTTAAAGCGGCGGGCGCGCTGTTCGGGGTTAGTTGACGGTGAGGGACAGCTGCAGGGTGTGGGTGACACCGTCGCAGGTCCCTGTAACGGTTAAGGGATAAGTTCCGGGGCTGGTCGGGGCGGAGCTCCCGGTGCCGGTGCCCCCGCCGCCGGTACCACCGAGCGGGATGAGCCTGGTGGCGCCGCAGCCGCTAAGCAGGGTCGCGGCAAGGGAGAATGCGGCGACCTGTAGCGCCGCCTGCAGGAGCGCCTGCAGGAGTACTGGGCCGGAGCGACTGCGCAGCTTGCGACGCCGCGTGCCCAGCAGCGTAACGGGAAGCGCCAATAGACAGAGCAGAACACGCGAGTAGTGACTAGCCCGCTGGTCGGGATGCGGTGTGGGGGCCCGACTGGCTGAGGTGGAGAGCCCGGTCTGCAGGGTGACCGAGACGGGGACGCTGCCGCCCAGTTGGGCCGAGGCCGGGTTGACGGTGCACACGGTGTTCGTTGGAGTGCCGCTGCATGTGAGGGCGACGGCTCCGCTGATGCCGGTTACTGAGTTCAGCAGCAACGGGAAGGTGGCAACCGTGCCGCTGGTGACAGTCTGCGAGGTAGGGCCATTGCCGGCGAGGGTGAAATCAATACCCGTGCCGCTGAGGGACACCGTTTGCGTGCCCGACGCGGTGTTGTCGGTGAGGACGAGGGTGCCGGCGAGTGCCCCGGGAACGGACGGCGCGAAGAAGAGGTTGAGGGTGCAGGCCGAGCCTGGGAGCAAAGACGTGGAGCAGGTGCTCGAGGCAACTTTGAAGTCACCAGTAAGCTTCGTGGAGCTGAGCAGAAGAGGTTCGCCCCCGTTGTTGGTCAGGACCACGGGCGTGCTTGCGGAGTTCAGCCCGACCCCAACCGCCCCGAAGCTGACGATCGAGGGGCTGAGCGAGACACCGGCGGGGGCGAGGCCGGAACCGGAGAGCGGAACTGTCTGAATGCGGAACTGATCGGTGACCTGCAGGGTGCCGGTGCGTGTGCCGACCGCGGTGGGCACAAAGACTACATTGACGGCACAGCTGCTGTGCGCGGCGAGCGAGGTGCCGCAGCTGTTGGTGGCCGCGAAGTCGCCACCCGTGACGACCGCGGTGACGAGCATCAGGGGGACGTCCCCGGCGTTGGTGAGGGTGACCTGCTGGGCCGCGCTGGTTGTGCCGGTTTGCTGCTGGCCGAAGGTGAGGCTTGCGGGGGCGAGCGTGTCCGTGGCAGGGCTTTGGCCTGTGCCGGCGAGTTGCGCCGTTTGCGTTCCCGCGCTATCGACAACGGTGAGAACACCGGTGCGGGAGCCGCTGGCCGTCGGGGTGAAGGTGATAGCGATGGAGCAGCCTACCTGGGAGGGCAAGGAGGTGCCGCAGGTGTTGGCTGCGATGGCGAAGTCGCCGGTAATGGTCGGCATCTGAAGGGTTGCAGGGTTGCCACCGGTGTTGGAGAGGGTAACGATCTGCGACGCCGTGGTCTGGTGGACCAAGGTGGGCGCGAAGGTGACCTGCAAGGGCGTGAGCACGACCGCGGGTGGCGCTGTGCCCGTGCCGGAGAGCGCGACCGTGATCTGGCCACCAGGGATGTTGCCGTAGATCGTGAGCAGGCCGGAGCGGCCGCCGGTGGCCGTGGGCGCGAAGCGGACGGAGACGGTGCAGTTCGCGCCCACGGCTAGGGTCTGGTTCACACAGGTATCGGTTTCGACGAAGTCCCCGGTGATGGCGATCGAGGTGATCCCGGCCGGGGCGTTGCCGTAGCTGAGCAGCGTGACCGAGAGGGCGTCGCTCCCCGTCTGCACGGGCTGCGACAGGAAGCTCAGGGTTGAAGGTGAGGCGCTGAGTTCGGGCTGAAGGGTGCTGTGCGCGGTAAGGAGGGGGGTCTCCCAGAGGCCGCGCCCATAGGTTCCGGCGCGCAGCATGCCGACGCGGCCGTCGCCGGTGGGGAGCTGGGCGGCCGCCTGCAGTTGCGTCACAGGGGAGTTGGGCAGCGCGGTGCCGAGCAGGCTCCAGCAGTTCTGCGTGAGGCAGGTGGCGATAGCTTGCGTGGCGTACACGCCGGTGTCCATGGCGACGTAAACGGTGTTGGCGTCGTTGGGATCGACGACCAGGGCGTTGGCGGGTACCAGGGGCAGGTTGGCGTCGAGCCGATTCCAGTGCGCGCCGAAGTCGAGCGAGCGATAGACATGGGAGCCGGTGCCGAAGCCCATGACGGTGGCATAGACGGTCGCGCCGGTGATGTCGTGCGGGTCGACGACGACCGAGGAAATGTCGAAGCCGGAGGCGTTGAAGGCGACGGTATCGTTTTGTACAGGGCTGCCGGTGATGTCGATCCAGGGATGACCGGCGCTCGCGGTGTCGGCGGTTTTTGTCAGGAGGACGTGTCCGGGAAGAGTACCGCCGCCGTCGGGGGAGCCGGCCATCCCGGCGTAAAGGACTTTAGAGCCGAGGTTAGGGGTAGCCCCGGAGGTGGCGACCGGGCCGCCCGCGCCGAGGGAGCGAATGAGGGCACTGGAGGTTGTGCACGGGGTTCCGGCATTGTCGAAGGCGGGGCTGAGCGCGTTTAGGGAGTTCCAGGCGGCGCCGCTCCCGGCCGGGCCGCGCCAGGTTCTGCAGGTACCGGTGAGGAGATTGGTTGGGGCCTGGGGGTCGAGTAAGACGGGCGCGTCGAGAAGGGCTGCGTCGTAGGCCGTCTGGATGGCGCCAATGTCGGCCGAGCCGGCGAAGTTGGCCGCGGTGCAGGCTGCGCCGAGGGTGCAGGACTTGAGGTTGACGCCGGCGCCGATCGAGACGTACCAGTTGGCCGGCGAGACCTGGTCGATGAGCGGGAAGCCGCCTTCGCCGCCAGAGAGCTGGGGCCACGCCGCGGTGCCCGTGCCGGCGGTGCTGGCGGCGGAGCCGAGGGTGCCGAGACCGGCGAGCAGCGTGTTGTTCTGGCTGGGATCCTGGGCGAACCCGATGATTTCGGCAAGCGAGCCGCCGGAGCCTACCGCGGTGTTGAGGTTTTGGAAATGGGCGGCATCGGAGGCGGCGCAGGCGGAGCCGGTCTGGGCGACGCCATCGGTCGACCGCCACAGGCCGCCGTCGTTGCCGATGTACAGCAAGGGCCCGCCCGAGCCGAGGGCCAGGCCTGCGAGCGCGTGCTGGGCGGGGGCGACCGCGGCAGGAGCGTTGCAGCCGTCCCCGGCGTTCGTGGTGTTGCGGAAGGGGCAGGTGGATGAGCCCGCGGCAAGGGTGCATCGGTAGAGGTCCAGTGCTCCCGCGAAGAGGACGGTGCCTGTAGAGGAGGGTAGAGCGGCGAGCGAGAGGTTGTAACTACCCTGCGGGATCTGGGTCGAGCCGCCCGCGGCACCCTGGCCGACTTCGAGTGCGCCGGCATCGACGCGGTTCGCAAAGGTAGGCGCGGCGTTGCTGCATCCGCCGTTGCCCCCGGCGTTACAGAGGTCCTGCCAGATGCCGTCATCGTTGTCGTTGGCATCGATCGTAAAGGCGTAGAGATCGCCCGTGGTGGGTTGGACGGCGAGGGTGCCGCGCAGCAGGGGGCAGTTGATGCTTCCCTGCCCGATGGCGTTCGAGGGGCAGTTGGCGGTCGTGAGACCGGTGCCGGGTTGGTGCGCGAGCCGGGTCCAGTTTTGGCCATCGGGAGAGCTGAAGTAGCCGTGGAACTGGAGGGCGGCGAGGAAGAGCTGGCGTTGCGGGCTCCAGACGACCGAGGTGGCCGGTGCGCCGGTGAGCGCGGTGCCGATGACGGAGGGGTACTGGATGTACTGTGTGCCATCGCGCACCATGGCCATATGCCAGGTCTGGCCGGCATCAGGCGAGTAGTAGAGGCCAGGCGTTGCGCCCGTCGTGCTGACCCCAACGGTGGTGCCCTCGGCGGAGGTGGTCATGGCGGCGACGACCAGCGAGGGGGTGGCGGAGCTCCAGGCGAGGCCGGCGGTGGCGAGGCCGGTGAGCGGGTGGTTGCCATTGACGCCGTCAGAGGATTGCACGGCAAGGGTCCAGGTCTGGCCGTTATCGGCGGAGCGCAGAATGCCCTCGCCGTAGTAGGAGTCCGTGGACTCGTTCGGATCGCCTGTACCCGCAAGGACCACGGGGTTGGCGGAGGGCTGCACGGCAACGGCACCGATCGAGAGCGACGGAAGGATGGCCGTGCCGGCGTTTTGGGCGAAGACCGGAAGGGTGTCCGTGAGGGGGCTGAAGGTGACGGCGGCCAGCGGGCCAGCGGCGTTTGTGCTGCGCCAGACGCCACCGCCCGTGGTGCCCAGCCAGACGGTGTTGCCGGTGATGTCGTTTGGATCGAGGGCCACCGAGGTGATGCGACCCGTAACGGCGCCATAGAGGGCGGAGGTGACCGTGGCGGGGCCGAGGGGTGTCCAGGACGCGGCGAGGTCCGCGATGGCTGCCGGTCTGGCACCGAGGACACGATTTCTGGCGACGGCGGAGGCCGACGGCGATTGCGATGGATTGATGGAGGATGTGGACGCCGGGACGGAGACCTGGGCACCCTGTCTGCCCGCGAGGAAGCGGCTGGCCTGCGCCGTGGCGGCAGTGCGGCTGCCAAGGGCCTGTCCGTGCGGATGGGGGGACTGCGTCGCTGCTGACTGCGCCCCTGCTGACTGCGCCGCAGCGACCCCGGCCACAGTTCCGGTGGCGACAATCCAATAGGCGAACATGATCCAGCACAAGCGGAGCAGCGGGAAAAGTCTGTGCCGGCGTGGTGTGGCACAAGCTTTACGCCGACACAGGCAAAGGTGCTGCAGCGGGCTTGCGAAATGACTCTGCGGCAAGCGGAAATCCTGGGGTTCTATGGGCCTTGATATAGCCGTACGTGAACGTGTTGCGGCCGTAGGGAGGTCGATCCCCGAAAGCCACACGGTGTGTACTCCGCAGAACGCGCCGTGTGAGGTCCGAATTGGCCCTAGAGTAAGGGGTTGCGCGTGGGTCGTCACTCCCCTATGCGGGGGATGGGAACCTAATTGTGTCCCAGGATGGGATGGGGTTCGTAAGGCTCTTCGAGGCGCTCCATCTCGTCGGGAGTCAGCTTGAGATCGAGGGCACCGAGCGCTTCGTCGAGCTGGTACATTTTGCTGGCGCCGATGATGGGCGAGCTGATGCCGGGTTTCGACATGACCCAGGCGAGGGCGACCTGCGCGGGTTGAATGCCGCGCGCCGCTGCGACCTCGGCGACACGATCGACGATGTCCCAGTCGGTATCGCGGTAGTAGAGGCCGTGGCCGAAATCGTCGGTGCGGGCGCGGGTGGTTTCGGATTTGCCGTCGCCGCGCTTGCGGGTGCCGGTGAGGAAGCCGCGGGCGAGCGGGCTCCAGGGAATGCAGCCTATGCCGCTATCGAGGCAGAGCGGGATCATCTCGCGTTCTTCTTCGCGATAGACGAGGTTGTAGTGATTTTGCATGGTGACGAACTGGGCGAGGCCGTTGGCCTTCTGGAAGGCGAGCATCTTGCTGAACTGCCAGGCGTACATGCTGGACGCGCCGAGGTAGAGCGCCTTGCCGCTCTTCACGACCCCATCGAGGGCCACGCAGGTTTCTTCGACCGGGGTGTTCGGGTCGAAGCGATGGATCTGGTAGAGATCGACATAGTCAACGCCGAGCCGATCGAGCGAGTGATCGATCGAGGCAAGGATGTGCTTGCGTGAGAGCCCGCGATCGTTGGGCTTGTCGCTCATGGGATTGAAGACCTTGGTGGCGAGCACGTAGTCGTCACGGCGGGGGATGAACTCGCGCAGCAGCTTGCCGGTGAGGCGTTCGCTTTCGCCGAGCGAATACATGTCGGCGGTATCGAAGAAGTTCAGGCCGGCCTCGACGGAGCGCCCGAGGAAGGGCCGGGACTCGTCCTCTTCGAGCACCCATTCACGCCACTTCTTTGAGCCATAGGTCATCATGCCGAGGCAGATGGGCGACACCTTCACGCCGGTGGTGCCAAGCGAAACATAGTTCATGGGCGGTTCTCTCCTGGGCATGAGACGCCCGTTTTGTCCCAAACGAGGGTGACGAAACCTCCTCTCCCGGTTGCGAGGCACCGATTCCAGCTGCAGGGACCTCTTTCGGGTTGTTAGAGTATCCGTAGATCAATACCACGGAAGAGGTATTCCCTTTGTCGTCGCTCATCTCCC
>CAXTGE010000035.1:11246-13060 GCA_964243645.1 uncultured Acidobacteriaceae bacterium
TACAACCTGTGGCGCGACAAGGATCACGCGCGCGGCCTGTATCGCAAGACCACCGTGGCGGATTACCTGACCGAGGACCCGCACTGGCAGACCGTGATCGATCTTGACGCATTGGGCAAGGCGGAGAAGACCGGGTGGGTGCTGCACGGGGAGAGCTGCCTCTACCCTGGCGACGAGTTTTGCATGATGGCGCTTTCGGCGGGTGGCGAGGACGCGAATACGGAACGCGAGTTCAACCTGAAGACCGGGAAGTTTGTGCCGGGCGGCTTGACCCTGCCGCATAGCAAGCAGGGCGTGAGCTGGGTGGATAAGAACAATCTGCTGGTGGATCGGGACTGGGGTGCCGGGACGATGACGCAGTCCGGCTACGCTTTCGTGGTGAAGCAGTGGAAGCGCGGGACGCCGCTGGATAGCGCGAAAGAGATATTCCGCGGAGCGGCGACCGATCAGCTCGGGGCCAACGCGAACGTGCTGCATGACGCGCAGGGTCATCAGTTGGTGACGTTTACACGCGGGGTGACGTTCTTTGAGTTTCAGAATTTCGTGCAAACTTCGCGGGGCGTCGAACGGCTAGCGATTCCGTCCAAGGCGAACCTTTCGGGCCTGGTGAATGGGCGGGTGCTGGTGGAGATTCGCGAGGACTGGAAGCCGGAGGGGCAGGACCAGACCTTTACCCAGGGGTCTTTGCTGGAGATGAGGCTGGCGGATGTGATGAAGGATCCGGCGCACCTGAAGCCGGCCGTGGTGTTTGCGCCGACGCAGCAGGAGTTTCTGGAAGGCGTGGCTGTGGCGCACTCCCGGGTGCTGCTGACGACGCTGGAGAAGGTCCAGGGACGGGCGTACATCTACACGCCGGGTGCGGAGGGCTGGTCAAAGCAACGGCTAACCCTGCCGGAGAACATCTCGGTGCGGATTGCCTCGACCAATGAGACGGATGACCGCTTCTTCCTTTCCGTGACGGGATTTCTGACCCCGACAACGCTGTACTTCGGCGATGCCGGCAAGGGCACGCTGAGTCTGGCCAAGAGCGAGCCGCCGCGCTTCGATGCGTCCAAGGACACCGTGGAGCAGTTTGAGGCGACGAGCAAGGATGGGACGAAGGTCCCGTACTTCGTCGTGCACCCGAAGGACTGGAAGATGGATGGCAGCAACGCGACGCTGCTGAATGCGTATGGCGGGTTTGAGGTGGCAGAGACGCCGACCTATTCGGCGGAGCTTGGCAAGCTCTGGCTGGAGAAGGGTGGGGTGTATGTTCTGGCGAACATACGTGGCGGTGGCGAGTTCGGGCCAGCATGGCATGAGGCTGGGCTGAAGACGCACCGGCAGCGGATCTACGATGACTTTGCCGCGGTGGGCCAGGACCTGATCACGCGCAAGATCACGTCGACGCCGCATCTGGGAATCGAGGGCGGATCGAACGGCGGGCTGCTGATGGGCGTGGAGATGACCCAGCATCCGGAGCTTTGGGGAGCGGTGGTGATCCAGGTGCCGCTGCTGGATATGCTGCGGTTTGAGCATATCGCGGCCGGGGCGAGCTGGGTGGGCGAGTACGGGTCAGTGAGCAACCCGGACGAGCGGACGTTTCTGGCGGGGATTTCGCCCTATAACCAGCTGAAGCCCGGGGTGGACTACCCCAAACCGCTGATATTCACGACGACCAAGGATGACCGCGTGGGGCCGCAGCACGCGCGCAAGTTCGCGGCCAAGATGGAGGAGTTCCACGAGCCGTTCTTCTATGACGAGATTACCGAGGGCGGGCATGGGGCGGGCGCAAGCATCCAGCAGGAGGCGCGCACGCGGGCGATCACGTATAC
>CAXTGE010000035.1:13160-23607 GCA_964243645.1 uncultured Acidobacteriaceae bacterium
CGGCGTGTGCGCTCGACGACGGTGTTGTGTGTGCGCCGTGGGGACGCGGTGGTGATGGCGGCCGATGGCCAGGTGACGCTGGGCGCCACGGTGATGAAGGGCAATGCGCGCAAGCTGCGCCGGTTGGGCAATGACAAGGTGCTGGCCGGATTTGCGGGCTCGACGGCGGATGCCTTTGCGCTGATTACGCGGTTTGAGGCCAAGCTGGAGCAGTACAGTGGCCAGCTGGGCCGGGCGGCGGTAGAGCTGGCCAAGGAGTGGCGCACGGACAAGATCCTGCGGCAGCTGGAGGCGTTGCTGATCGTGGCCGATGCGCAGCACATGTACCTGCTGTCGGGCGATGGCGATGTGATTGAGCCGGATGCGACCGGGGATGGTGTGATTGCGACGATCGGTTCCGGTGGAACGTACGCGATGGCCGCGGCGACGGCGCTGATTGAGAACACGCCGATGAGCGCGCGCGAGGTGGTGGAGCGCTCGATGAAAATTGCCGGCGATATCTGCATTTATTCGAATCAGTCGATCGTCATTGAAGAGTTGAAGGCCGGAACGGCGGCGTAGAGGCACGAGGACGACATGAGATTGCATAAAAGGCTGAGTGTGATTGCGGTTGCGACCGGCTTGCTGATGGCGTCGGGGGTGGGTGGCGCGCAGCGCAAGAATGCGCCGGTCAATGCGGCTGCGGCACCGGTTCCCGCGCCGATTCTGTCGGGGAAAAGGGCCTTTGTCTCGTTTGAGCTGGGCGATGTCAGTGCGTTCCCTTCGGTGTACAGCGGGGGACCGGAGCGGGCGTATGCGGAGATCTACCAGGGCATGCAGCAGTGGGGCCGATATCAATTGGTGGATGACCCGAAGAACGCGGATATTGTGCTGGGGATTCGCTTTGTCGAGGCGCCTGGCTTGAACGCTCCGCAGATACGGCTGGGCATCAGCGATGCCGTCACGCATGTGTCCCTGTGGGCCTTCTCCGAAGAGATCAACGGGGCGTTTCTGAAGCGTAATCGGGATCCGGCCTTTTCGGATGCTGTGAGTCGCGTGCTTGCTGATTTCAAGCTGCTGCTGAGTTCCAACGGCTACCCGCAGCAACCTTAACCTGTATCAACCTGTTGTGGAGTCTGACGTAACCTGATGGCTATTTTTTTACCCGGCACTGCCGAAGACCAACCTCTCTCGCTGGACGAGATGACGCCGCGCGAGATCGTTTTAGAACTGGACAAGTATGTTGTGGGGCAGGCGGCGGCGAAGCGCGCCGTGGCGGTCGCGTTGCGGAACCGTACGCGGCGGCAGCGACTGCCGCCGGAGATTGCCGAAGAGATTATGCCCAAGAACATCCTGATGATCGGATCGACGGGCGTGGGCAAGACGGAGATTGCCCGGCGGCTGGCGAAGCTGACGAAGTCACCGTTTCTGAAGGTGGAGGCCTCGAAGTTCACCGAGGTTGGGTATGTGGGCCGCGATGTCGAGTCGATGGTGCGCGATCTGGTGGAGATTGCCATCGACGAGGTGCGGGAAGAGAAGCTGGAAGAGATTGAGGACCGCGCCGAGGCTGCTGCGGAGGACCGCTTGCTGGACATGCTGATCGCCCAGGGCAATCCGAATGCGCCGGCGTTGGAGATGCGGCCGCGCCCGGATGCCACGCTGCCGGAGGGGACCATAGAGATTGTGCCGCCGCGTGAGCACCTCAGCCCGGAGTCGCTGACGCCGAGTGGCGAACCGGTGAACCTGGTCGTGCTGACCAAGGACGATGGCGAGAAGCAGCGCGACCGCGAGCGGTTGCGGGGGCAGTTCCGTGAGGGCCGGCTGGATGAGCGCATGGTGGAGTTGGAGACACGCGACCGGCAGCAGCCGCAGATCGAGGTGATCTCGAACAACCAGGATGAGAGCGAGACGAACGGTATCAAGGACATGCTGTCGAGCATGCTGGGTGGGCGCACGCGCAAGCGGCCGATGAAGGTTGTAGACGCGTTCGACTACCTCGTGCAGGAGGAAGAGGCGCGCCTACTGGATATGGACTCGATCACGCGCACGGCGGTGGAGCGCGTGGAGGATTCGGGCATCGTGTTCCTGGATGAGATCGACAAGATCGCCGGACGCGAGGGCGGGCATGGACCGGACATCAGCCGCGAGGGTGTGCAGCGCGACATCCTGCCGATTGTGGAAGGGACGACGGTCAACACGAAGTACGGCTTCGTGACGACCGATCACATCCTGTTTATCGCGGCCGGTGCGTTCCATGTCTCGAAGCCAAGCGATCTGATTCCTGAATTGCAGGGACGCTTCCCGATCCGCGTGGAGCTCAAACCCCTGACGGTGGAGGACTTCCTGCGCATCTTGACGGAACCGCGGGCTTCCATCGTGAAGCAATCCGTGGCGCTGCTGGAGACGGAAGGGTTGGCGCTTGAGTTCACGCCGGAGGCGTTGTCGGAGATGGCGCGCTTTGCCTTTGAGGTGAACGAGACCACGGAGAACATCGGGGCGCGGCGGCTGCACACCATCATGGAACGCGTACTGGATGAGATCAGCTTCCAGGCACCGGATCTGGTGAAGGCGGCGAAGGCGGAGACGCCGGCGAATGAGGGTGAGCCGCTGTTGCTGCGGCGTGCCGCCGGTGGCACGGGGCCGGAGTTTCTGTTCAGCGTGGACAAGGCCTATGTGGAGAAGCAGGTGGCGTCGATTGTGCAGAACCAGGATCTGAGCCGCTACATCCTGTGAGATGGACATCTTTCGAGACGGCCAGGACGTGGAGTACACCTTTGAGACGACCTTAGGACCTCTTGGGGCTTTGGCTACAGCGCGTGTAGCAGGGAGTACACTCACCCTCGATGGCGTTGTGCTCTATCCGCTTAAGGCCGTTGATCTGCAGGTAGGAGTCAAAACTCTGCTGGCAATAACTCGTGTGATAGAGGAGCTCGCGGCACTTCAGGGCTTTCGCGAGGTTGTCATTGACGCTAAACGGCTCTCCGGAGCCTCACCAGGAAGGCCCGTGCTGTTACGGAGGCGGATCAGATGAAGTATCGTACCGGGATTCCGAGAGCTATCACCCATGAGGTAGCCCAACAGATTTGGCATGAATCCGAGGGAGGCGAAGCGTTCCTCTCCAAGTTACGCGAGGCGGGTGCCTCCAAGATCGAGAGCATTCAGGTGCTACGGCAGGTCGCGGGCATGAGTCTAGACAGATCAAAAGAGTTCGTCCACCTCAGTCCAACTTGGGCAGACCGGCGCGACAACGATGACAGCTTCCACAATGGAGTTGGGGAGGGCGTCAACGATCTGGGCAGGACGAAAAGGCCTACCACGGAACGGCTGGCAAGCTAGTCTGGATCTCTCTCGACTCTCCCTCTCGAAGAACCGGCAGATGCGGCGGTGATGTCGATAGAGCTGTTCTCCTGCAAGCGTAATGCTGAGCCGAGGCAGTTCGGGCCAATTTCTCCCGAATACATCGCGTTCGTGGTCACGATGCTACGCTGCCAGCATGGCAAATGGCCTCTACGTCGAAGCGTCGATCCAGGGGACGATGGATCGCCTCTGGGAGCTGACCCAGGACCCGGCGCTGCACGAGCGATGGGATCTCCGCTTCTCGTCCATCCGGTATCTGCCACGGATGGATGCCGAGGAGTTGCAACGTTTTAGCTATGTGACGCGGATCGGGTTTGGTCTGGAGATCCGCGGCATGGGAGAGTCCGTGGCGACGCGCGAGACGGCTGGATCGGTACGGACCTCCTCCCTGCGCTTCTGGTCGTCCAGCTCGCTGTCATTGATCCAAGAGGGCAGCGGGTACTGGAAGTATGTGCCGGTTGCGGAGGGAATGCGATTCCTCACCTGGTACGACTACCGGACGCGCTGGGGTTGGGCCGGTCGCGTGGCGGATCTTGTCTTCAAGCCCCTGATCGGCTGGGCGACAGCGTGGAGCTTTGACCGGCTACGGCTGTGGGTGGAGGAGGAGATCCCCCCGGAGGTCGTGCGTACGTGCAGCCTGATCTATGCACTGGCACGGATGGCGGTGGTGTTTGTGTGGCTATGGCATGGCCTTGTACCCAAGCTGTTGTGTCACCATCACGACGAGCAGCGCATGCTGCGGGACGCTGGCGTGAGCACGGGTGTGCTGCCGTGGTTTGGAGGCGCCGAAGTGGCGTTCGGCGTGGTGGGCCTCGTGTTCTGGCGATGGCGAGCGTACCTGGCCGTAACGGCCGGAGTGATGGCTGTGGCGCTGGCCGGGGTGGCGCTGCGTTCGCCGGAGTACCTGACGGCGGCATTCAATCCGGTCACGCTGAACCTTTCGGTCTTTGCGCTGAGCGTGGGTGGATGGTGGGCATGGCGGTATAGTGCCTTTGCCGGGCGATGCCTGCGACGAGCCCCTGGACGGGAAAAGGGGCACGAAGAGGAGACTGCGTGAGTGAGGCGTATTCCATCTATGAGCGCGCATTGGGCAAGGAGGCCTTTGCGCGGCTGCATCCGATGATCCAGCGCCGCTTCGGCTTCGATAGCGAAAGCGGGATCAGTGCTGTCGGGCGCGGCACCATGCAGAGCGTATGGCACGGACGGTGGTACACTCTACCGTTTTTATGGATCGGTACGTGGCGAGCGATTATGTTCCCCGAACGTGGCAGAGATGTGCCGTTCACGATTCAGAACTATGCCTACAAGGACAGTCTAGGGCGGGAGACCGTGACTTGGCTGCGCACGTTTGAGGTGGGCCGTAGGCGGCGCTTCGACGCGTACATGATCTACAGCGAACAACGCGGGCTGATCGTGGACTACCTAGGATCGCATCAGCACCTGGCGGTCGACATTGCCATGACCGTGGCCCCGAATGGCGGGATGCAGCTGCGGTCCGGCGAGCAGCGCTTCTATGAAGGGCCGTTTGCCTTTCGCTTTCCCATGGCATTGAGCGGGTATGCGGACGTCTGTGAATGGTACGACGATGCTGCTGGATGCTTTCGCATTAAAGTCGTCGTGACAAATCGCCGCTGGGGGCGGCTGTTTGGCTATACCGGCAGCTTTCAGGTGGAGTGGCAGGAGGATGCGACGCTGCCTGCGGGCGTATTGCCGAGACGTACAGAGGCTCGCGAGTAAGTTGTGGGCGAGGAAGACGTGGCGGCGCTACCCTATACTGAACGCACCTTTCGCCGCCAGGAGCTGTACGTGTTTCGCATCGTTGGCCGCAAACTGCTTTGGGCCTATGCGCTCCTGCTGCTTTTAGCCGCTGTCGGCTACGCCCGCTACGACAGCTACATCATGGACGGCGATGGAACGGCGTTCCTGGATGTTGCCGAGGCCCTGAACACGCACCACGCAGGGCTGGCGGTAAACGGCTACTGGAACCCCGGCTACCCCGCGGTGCTGGCCGTAGCCGAGCGCGTCCTGCACCCTTCGCTGTGGAACGAGCTTGCAGATGTGCGCTATGCGAACGTCGCCATTTTCGCGTTGGCGATGCTGGCCTGCGTTTTCTTCACGACCGGCTTGACGCTTGCTCGCGAGAGGTGGGGCACAGGTGGAAGTGCGGCCGTTCCCGCGGGCGCGGTGCACCTGCTAGGGTTGGCGCTGCTGACCATGAGTCTTGGCCGCGAGTTGCCGGTGGCGGCACCGCGATCGGATACGTTGCTGTTTACGCTGCTGCTGTTTGCGGGTGGGTTGCTGGTGCGGGTGCTGGGTGAGCCGCAGCGGCTGGGGCTCTATGGGGCGTTGGGCGTGACGTTGGGATGCGCGTACCTGACGAAGTCGTTTGCGTTTCTTCCATCGCTCGCGCTGATCCTCGGTCTGTTGGTCGCGGGGGGGTTGCGGTCCGGACCGGCGCGGCGCTATGCCCTGGCCGGGACGGCTGTCTTTGCGGTGCTTTTTGCAGCGGTAGCCGGGCCGTACATCGTGGCGATCTCGCGGCAGCTGGGGCACTTCACGACGGGTGAGTCGGCGCGGCTGAACTATGCATTTTTCATCGACATGACCGGGCGCTGGCATGAGTGGTATCACCACGACCTTGGCCATGCGGGTGGAGTCTTTCTGCACCCCGAAGCTGTGCTGGGGACGGCGCCGCCGACCTATAGCTATGCCGCGCATCCCCGGGGGACGTTTCCGCTGTGGTTCGATCCGGCGTGGTGGACGCTGGGGCTGAAACCGCATGTGTGGCTGCCTGGGCACCTGTCGCGGCTGGCGCGCAACGTGGTGGTGTTCTTCCGGTATCTGCTGGGACGGCCTGAGATCTTCGTTCTGCTGGCGGTGCTGCTGGCCTTTGGTGGTGGGTGGCCGCGGCCGGTGATACGCGATCGCGCCACCGCTTCGGGAGAAGCCCGATGGGCGGATTTGAGCGCGTGCGTGTGGTTCCTGGCGCCGATTGCCTGGGGCGTACTGATGTTTGCGATCTATCTTCCGGTGGATCTGCAGGACCGTTATCTGACCGCGCCGTTGCTGCTGGTGGTACTGCCTCTTTTTGCCTGCCTGCCATGCCGTGCGGTGCCAGGCGCGGCGACGAACGCCGGATATGTGCCCGTGGTGGCGACTGCGCTGGTGCTACTGTTTGCCGGCACCGCCCTGAGCCAAGCGGCGATGTATCTGGCCGATCGTCGCCGTCACACGCCCCTACCCGAGCAGCAGCATCCAGGCTTCGATCCACAGATCTTTACCGCGGCCGCCGCGCTCGACAAGCTTGGGCTGCAGCCCGGAGACAAGGTCGCCTGCATGGGCGATCTGGCCTGCTACACCGACTTCTACTGGGCGCGGCTGGCCGGGACGCAGATTTTAGGCGAGGTCGAAACGCCGGGCGAGGCGAACCCCATTAACGTGTGGAACGGCATCGCAGACAAGCGCACGGTAACGGCACCGCTGGCGGGCATGGGGCTGCTATTCATCGTCAGCCTGTTTCCGAATAGCGCGGCGAAGCCACAGGGATGGGTGCAGCTGGGGGGGAGCAACTTCTTTGCGTACCCGCTGCGGGGGACGGTATCGGCGAGCGAGGCAGCCGAGGTGGCGGCGTATCGGCCTACGCCGTAAGAGCTCAGCCGTTCCCAAGCTGGCCCTCAGCGGCTGAAGCCGTGGCCCTGCATGCGGCGTGTATGGCATGGCTGAAGCCGTGCCCTTTCCTGCGGGGTGGGTGTGATCGGCGAAAACTCCGCCAGAGCTCGTCAGAGGCAATCGGTTCAGGGCTGCGATGTAGAATCTCGGCATGCCCCGCAGCTTCGACCGCAGAGGCGTTGGCCTCCTGCGTGGTCTCACCCTGGCCTTTTCGGCCCTGTTCGTCCTGTTGTTTCTGTGGGTGGCGTGGCGGCGGCTCCATTACCCGTTTGAGGTCGACCGCATGGAAAGCGGGATGCTGACCTCGGTATGGCGGCTGCGGCATGGCTATGCGCTGTACTCGCCGCCGAGCCTCGAATGGGCTCCATTTCTGTACGCGCCGCTGTTCTTTTATGTGTCTGCCGCCGTCACGAAGGTGGTGGGCCTTCAGTATGCAGCAATACGCCTGGTCTCGATTGCGGCGACGCTGGGCAGCTTTGGGCTGATCTTTGCGCTAGCCTTCCACGAGACGCGGCGGTGGGCGACGGCGCTGTTTGCCACGGGCGTTTTTGCGAGCCTGTATCCGTTCGTCCTTGCGTGGTACGACGTAGGCCGAGTGGACTCGCTGGCGCTGTTTTTCTTTTTGGGGGCGCTGCTGCTGACGCGCCGCGGTCACCCCCTGAGCGCCGCCGCGCTCTGGTGGCTTGCGTTCCTCACCAAGCAGACATTTCTGCCGCTGGGCTTAGCCGTGTTTCTGATCGAGTGGCAGCGGCCCCGCCGCATGCTGACCGGCATGGGCATCTACCTGGCCCTGGTGGCCGGGTCGATCGTCTGGCTGCAACGGGTAACGCATGGATGGTTCACCTACTATGCGTTTGGCACGACCGGCGTAATCAAATGGTCGTTCCATACGGCCGTCATGTTCCCGTTTGCTGACCTGTTGGGACCTTTGCCGATTGCGTGCGGTTTTATTGCCATGGCTGCAATGGGGACAGGGCTGCGCTGGCGGGAGCGTGGCGGGAGCTACTTTGCGATTGTGTCCGTGCTGCTCACAGGAGCGATCTGGTTCGTTCGGGCGCATGTGGGAGCCAATCTGAACGCGGTCATCCCCCTGTATGCGTGGATGGCTGTGCTTGCCGGCGTGGCGTTGGATCGTTTGCTCTTGCATTTCCTCCCTGCTGACCTAGATAGCTCCGCGAGGGCGACACCCGGCATGACAGAGGCCCTGCCTGCGGTGCTGTGGCTGCTGGCGTTTGCCCAGCTCGCGGCGCACCTGTATCGGCCCGCGGAGATCCCGACGGGCAATCTCGCCGCGCGGGTGGCCTTTGTGAAGGCGCTGCGGGAGACTCCGGGAGACGTCTGGGTCGCCGACCATAGCTACGACGCGATCCTTGCCGGCAAGCCGCTGCATGCGGACATGGACGCCCTGGATGCTGTGCTTGGGCGCAAGTACGGGCCGGCCGTTGCAGAGTTCGATCAGGTGATGCATGGCGGCAAGCTGACAGCGGTTGTGCTGGATCGCGCGCCGGACGCGTATGAGCCGAAAGGGCTGTTCACGGAGGCACCGTTCAGCGACGTCTACCGCGTGCGGGCAGTGACACCCGGAGCGGAGGCCCAAGGGGACCTGGACCAACCACTGTTTACGATGATGCCCTGCCAGCCTGAGGCGGCGGGCAGCGGCCTTACAGATATCCGGACAGGCTTGGTCGACCGCAGCCTTTGCGGCCAATACTAGAGCTGTTCTCCTGTAGCTGTGGCTTTGGTTGACACGCCCAGGCCAATTTTCTCGGCAAAACTGGCGCGAACTGCCTCGGCTCAGCACTATATCTGCAGGAGAACAGCTCCAAGTCGAAAGGAACAGGGGCTGGCAGTGTGCCAGCCCCTGTTGAAAGCCGAAAGCGGAAGGCCTATTTGGCGCCGACTGGCTCGCCTTTGGCGAGCTCGGAGACGCGCTTGGCGAGCAGGTTTTCCAGGTTCTCGAGTGCTTCGGAGAAGCCTTCGATGCCTTCCTTGAGCTTGTCATGGGCCATACGGTCAGCTTCATGCATCTTCTCGAAGGTCGCCTTGTCCATGTTGATCTTCTCGATGTTTTCCGTGGAGGCTGTGGCCGGGTCGAGCTTGCGATCGAGCTTGCCGTCCTTCTCCTGCAGCTCCTTGAGGAGCTTGGGAGCGATGGTGAGCAGGTCGCAGCCGGCGAGCTGCTCGATCTCGCCGACGTTGCGGAAGCTGGCGCCCATGATCTGCGTCTTGTAGCCGAACTTTTTATAGTAGTGGTAGATTTCCGTGACAGAGTGAACGCCGGGGTCCGCGGGACCCTCGTAGTTTTTGCCGGTGTCGTGCTTGTACCAGTCCAGGATGCGGCCGACGAAGGGCGAGATGAGGGTGACCTTGGCTTCAGCGCAGGCAATGGCCTGGTGCATGCCGAAGAGAAGGGTCAGATTGCAGTGAATGCCCTCTTCCTCAAGGTCCTTGGCGGCCTGGATGCCCTCCCAGGTGGAAGCAATTTTTACCAGGACACGCTCGCGCCCGATGCCGGCCTGGTCGTACTGGTGGATGATGTCGTGCGCCTGCTCTTTGGTCTTTTCCTTGTCGTAGCTGAGACGTGCGTCGACCTCGGTGGACACACGGCCGGGGACGATCTCGAGGATCTTGCGCCCGAACGCGACGGCCAAGGTCTTAAACGCGGCGGCGGCCACTTCCTTTTCGTCGGCATCATGCCCAAGCGTCTCGCGAGCCTGCGTTAGGACATCGTCCACGATCGACTGGTACTCCGGCATCTCCGCCGCGGCAGCAATCAAAGAGGGATTGGTGGTGGAGTCGGTCGGCTTGAACGCCTTGATCGAGTTGATGTCGCCGCTGTCGGCAACCACTGTGGTCATGGTTTTAAGCTGATCGAGAAAATTGGCCATTGCAGAACTCCTGTGTGGGCGCGCCTGTGGCGGCGTCTAGGCTCCCCATTATAGGATGCCGGGCGCACGAAGATGTCGCCCCTTTGGTAACACTCACACGGCCTTCGGTTCCCTTACGCCGCGTCGGCGGGCTGATCCGATGTCTTTCGGGCCTCGATGAGCCGCCGGTAGAGCGCCACGGTCTGTTCCGCAATGGCCGTCCAGCTGAACTGGGCTTCCACGCGCTTCCGGCCGGCTGCGCCGAAGGCTTTCGACTTTTGGGGATCCTTTAGCAAGGCGACGACCTTTTCGGCGAGGTCCTTCGCGAAACGTTCCGGATCGAGGGGGAAGGTGGTTGCCGGGTCCTGTTCGAACGGCACGAGGTGGCCGGTTTCGCCTTCCACGACGACCTCCAGGATGCCGCCCGTCGCCGAGGCGACGACCGGGGCGCCGCAGGCCATGGCCTCCAGATTGATGATGCCGAAGGGCTCATAGACCGAGGGGCAGCAGAAGACGGCGCAGTGGGAGTAGAGCTGGATGGCCTCCTCCTTGGTGACCATCTGCTCGATCCAGAC
>CAXTGE010000036.1:0-13589 GCA_964243645.1 uncultured Acidobacteriaceae bacterium
TTGCACCCGCACCCATTGCGCCCCATCCCTCTTCCTAGGTAGGAGCGAGGAGAGGTACGTCCCTCTACGTGCTCTCTCAACCGGCTCTGTGCTGGAGAAGGGGATCTTCGCCCGTATCGGGGTCTTTCTGGCGTGAGCTACACTGGCGCGGGTGACGACGGCATGACTGAAGTAGAAGGACGAAACGGGGGAAATGACGAGGGCATCTTGCAAGCATTTCCGGAGCCGACGGATGGTATCGATATGGCCCGGCTTGTCGGAACGCCTCACCTGTTTGGAAGACTGAAGGCACTGCGGCGTGGCGCTTTAATGCAGCCGCTGGGCGTGGTGACGTTGCAGCCTGACGGACGACTTACCGGATACGCTCACCCGAACGAGGGAAGCTGGACCCGCTACGACCATGGCGAAGTCAGCGGTGACCGAGCCTTTGCCTTTCTGACGACCAAGAACACCTGGATCCCGAGCTCGACTTGGACCCAGTCGATGGGGGATATGCCAATAGGCTTCTTCTGCGATGAGCCCGAGATCGCCCATGCCACCGAACGATTTTGCCTGATTCCGCATCACGTCAACACGGATCCCGACGCGGTCATCTATCTCGTGGCGACGTGTCTGAAGTTCTATGAGAAGACGGTGCCGATCCTTTTGGAGCAGCTAGCGGCTGAGGGTGTTGCGCCGCATCGCATCAAGGTCGTCGTGAACGGTTGCGATGCAAGCAGCGATCGCACGATTGGCGGTATCGAGTACGCGTTCAGTACGCACGATGGGTGGGAGTGGAGCGCGCTCTATGAAGCGCCTTTGCGATGGCAATTTCGCTACAGCTTCCTGATCCACGACACGAGTGTGATCTTTCCCGGTTTCCGACGCAATGTCGAGACCTTTAACGATCACATGGCCTGGGATCATCTGCCGGCCTCTCCTCTGGCCCGCTGCCTGATCGGTCTGTACTCCCATGGTTTTCTCATGCGGTGCAATGCATGGCTGAAGACGACGGACGGCATCTCGAAGAAGGAGGGTGTGCTGGCGGAAGGAGGGGCTGAGTTGCTGTTGCGGTCCCGCGCCGCACTGGTCCTGGGCGATCCGGAGTATGCCGGCGGGGCGAGGGCGGCGGAGTGGCGGGAGAATGTGGACTACTTCAACACTGGAGTGCCTCGCGTGCGCAGGGTCTTTCCGGCGATCAAGTTGCATAAGTTCATCCACACGGGCCCGGCGAGTGCCACCAGCTTGTAAGCGGCTGCACGGTCGTCATCGTCTCAACCGTAGCTGAGATCCGTCAGCGAAGTGGAGAGATCCGCTGTTTCTATCTTGCGGGGTCGCAAGAAAAGCAGATTTCTCCACTCCGCAAGACGATGCTGCCGTCCCCCTCCGGTCGAAATGACAGGTTGCGAGGAGAAGTACGTCGACACCTTAGCGCAGCAGTTTGACGTGGGCGGCCTGCGGACCCTTCTGGCCCTGTTCTACTTCGAACATGACAGAGGCACCCTCTTCGAGAGTTTTGAAACCCGAGCTTTCAATCGCGCTGTAGTGGCAGAAGACATCCGGGCCTTCTTCGTGCTTGAGAAACCCAAATCCCTTAGCGTTGTTGAACCAAGCGACGGTACCAGTGCATTGAGCCATGTTCGTTCTCCGTTTAGGTAAATCCTGGTTGACCTACTGGGTGAATGTTTAGGTAAGCGTAGACGGCCGCGAGCGGGGGGCAATCCTTGTTCCTGCCTGGATGTCGCTTCGTGTCTGCGCGATACAGGGATGCGGTGGCGCGAGATGCCCCATCAGATTGCCGGATTCGCGCGGGGCCGTCTGTTCGAGGTCGCACTTAAGCGGTTGATCTATCGTCTTGTATACTGCCCGTGCGAGACACCCACAGAGTGATAGGAATGGTCCTAGGCCTAAGTTGAGGGAGCAGTCCTTCAAGGAGTTGAACGTCCCAGGACGCGAAGGAATGCAAAAAAGCGCCTATAAGAACACCCTGCTACAGCGCCTGGATGCGGCGAGTATCAATCGCCTGCAGCTCCAGCTGCTGCAACTGCCCGTAAACCGGGACCTGGAAAGACCCGGTGAACCGATCCGTCATCTGTTCTTCCTCGAGCATGGAATAGGCTCCATGACGACCTCTTTCGAGAATGGGATCCAGGTGGAGACCAGCATGTTCGGGTATGAGTCCGCCATTGGGGTTACGGCCCTGATCGGAACCAAGACCAGCCTGAACCGGATTTTCATGCAGCTGAGCGGATACGGGTATGCATCGCCGCTATCAGCCGCACTCGCTGAGTTCTCGCTGGGTGGCCTATTTCAGAAGCTGACTCTGCGCTATGTACAGGCGCAGCTGACGCTGTCTACCCAGAACGCGGCTTGCAACGCGACGCACACCTATGAACAGCGGCTGGCTCGCTGGTTGCTGATCTGCAGCGACCGCGCCCAGCAGGATACGCTGGATCTGGCCCAGGAGTTTGTCTCACAGATGCTGGGGAGCACACGTTCTACCGTGTCGATCGCTGCTGCGCACCTGAAGGCTAAGGGCCTGATCGACTACAAGCGGGGCGTGATCTATCTGCTCAACAAAGAAGGACTTGAGGCAGAGGCCTGTGAGTGCTATCGGGTCGTTCGAGACTACCTGAAGAACTTCTCCGAAACGGGGTCCATCACGTAAACGCTTCGGTCAGCGACTTACCAAGCCACCTTTTCTTCGTCCAGCAACTTCGCTTGCGTGAGCGCGGCATACAGCAAGGCGGACGAGTAGAAGGCGCAGCGACCGTCGGAGAACTTAATCACCAGCCCGGCACCCACTCTTTCAGCGGCAACAAGATCCGGTTTGGCACTCTTCGACATACACATATTCTTGTCAATTAGCCTGCTCTTGTCTGTACGCTACCGGGCACAGCATGGACGGTTCCCTCCATCCATTCGTGCCGGAACATTTTCGACGGGATTACATGAAGGGCGGCTGCGGTTTGTTCACAGCATCGCCCTTCCTCGCTATGTAAGGTATCGCACATAGTCCTCCACGGGCAAGCTGTAGTCTAATCTCGACTTAAGCGGGAACCCGCTATCGAGAGCAGGCCTCAAGATTCGTGTACATCTAATCAACCCAAGCGATAATGCGTTCGGAACTGCGGTGATCACGCCGCGCTGGTTGTTCGTCCTTGCGGCGGCAACCCCTGCCTCGTTTGGCGATCCAAACCTGGTGGACGAGTCCATCGAAGCGCTCGATCCACAGACGATCGCTCCAGGCGATGTGGTCGGTATCAGTGTCCACACCGGCAACGCCTTGCGGGGATACGAGGTGGGCCGCGTCGCCCACCAACGCGGCGCGACGGTTGTGTACGGGGGCATTCATGCGACCTTGTTTCCTGACGAGCCGTTTGAGCGAGGGTTTGCCGATCATGTCGTCAAGGGCGATGGTGATATCGCGTGGGGCCGTCTGCTCACCGACCTGGAGGAAGGCTGCGCAAAAGTTGTGTACGACGGAGGCAAGATTGAAGGCGAGGACTTCCTGGCGGCGCGTTGGGATCTGATGAAGTCCGAGAACTATATGTGGGCCTCCGTGCAAACCATTCGCGGCTGTCCGAAGCATTGCTCGTTCTGCTCTGTATGGCGGACCGATGGGCAGAAGCCCCGGCAGCGATCCTTCGAGAAGGTCATCGATGAGATTATCGATCTGCGCCGCAAGGGCTTCCGCTTTATCGCCTTGGCCGATGACAACTTTTATCCCGTGACCCTGACCGATCTTCGACTGGCTCGCGAGCAGGGCAATGCGGAACGGCTGGAATCGTTGATGGCCGTGCGCGACGAACGTTTTTTGCTGATGGCGGAGTTGGCAAAACTGCCGAAAGACATGGTTTTCTTTACCCAGATCACGATGGAGTCGGCTGAAGATGGCGAATATCTGGATGCCATGCGCAAGGCCAACATCAAAGGGGCGCTGGTTGGCGTAGAAGCAGTCACACCTGAGGGTTTGAAGGCGGTCTATAAGGACTTCAACTTCTCCGGTGATCGCTTGATCGAGCAGCTCAAGACCTTTCGTAAGCACGGCCTGCATGTGCTTGGATCGTTCATCTTCGGGCTGCCCACCGATAAGCCAGGGACCTTTGACGCTACGGTGGAATTGGCCATGAAGGCCGATGTCACCTTTGCGCAGTTCGTCATGATGACGCCGTTTCCCGGCACGGTCGACTTTGGCCGTTGGGAGAAGGAGCAGGCCGCCAAACCGGTCATCGAGAACGTGAACGGAACGCCGCTTACACGGTATTGGCTGATTCCCTCAGCGGTTCGGCCCAAGATGTTTACCCCGCACCCGTCTATGGCCTCGCAAGAGATCAGTGAGCGTACGCAAAAGGTGTGGGATCGTTTCTACGACCTAAAGGAAGTGTGGAGGCGCTCCGCCTGTACGCCTACGCTGCGCGCCCGCCTGGCTTTTGTACTGCTCTCCAAGCTCTACCGGCAGATGTACGCCGGAACGGGTATATCCACGGATAGCGCCCGACGCAAAAAGGCCAAGACATCGGCGCGCTTCATTGCGCGGCAGACGCGGAAGATCTTCCAGGCAACACCGATGCCCGAGCTGGTCTCGCCGGTCTGGTCGCCACGCGTCCGGGTACGGACGCAACTGGTACAGCTTCAAGGGAGTGAGCCATAGAAGCGACGTTTTGTGTTGTTGATACCTAGGTATAAATGAAAGGCCCCGCTAAGTGCGGGGCCTTTCTGCTGGTAAGGGTTGTGTGCGGACTCAGGCGGTGGCGCGGCGACGGAGGACGCCGATGGCACCCAGCAGGCCGGTACCCAAAAGGGCGATCGACGAAGGCTCGGGGGTCACGCCCGTGTTCTGGGTGAGAGTGACCGAGTCGAGCGGGGTGCTGAAGCCGTTTTGGACCTCATCGTTGCTATAGGAGTAGGCCCCCTGCGCAAAGAGGTTCAGGTGATCGTTCACTGAGGAGAAGAGCAGGCCGTACTCGTCGAGGACGAAATTTCTGCCCGAGGTGTAGACCACGTTGTCGTAGCTGTACGTGCTGCTGTAGGTGAAAGGAGGGCTGGTGAAGTTCACCGTTTCGTAGACCGACGCAGTGCCGCCAGGTGTGTAAAGAGTGATGGCTGCGCCGTTGGCGATGCCCGCTCCGCCCGTGATGTCATAGGCGCCCGGGACATTGGAGTCTGCGATCCCGGTGAGCGTGACCGTGGCATGGAGCGTGGCGCCGGTCGCGGTGAGGGTGAAGCTTTCCGCCCTGGATTGGGCCGGATGGAGCAAGCAAGAGGAAACGAGCAAGGCTGCAAGGGCGGGAACGTACATGGTCCGCATAAAGGATCTCCTGATATCGCTGATGCAGCTCCATAGTATTGCAACTGTACGAGGGGGAGCGAAAGGCAGCGAAGAAGCCCGGGAAGCTCGGGCGGTCAGGCGAGGGTGGGTGCCTGCGCGGCATGTGCAGGTGCGGAGGTTGAAGTGCCGGCAGTGTCGGAGTTCGTTGACCATTCGGCTTGGCCGCGGGGAAGAAACACGCTGACGATGGTGCCGTGGCTTTCGGAGTCGGTGCTGGAGGCGAGGTCGATGGTGCCGCCGTGCTTCTCGACGATGCCCTTGGCGACCCAGAGACCGAGGCCCGTACCAGCTTCTCCTTTGGTGCTGAAGAAGGGCTGGAAAAGCTGCCGCTGGATGTCAAGCGCAACGCCGGGGCCGCCGTCCTCAATGGTGATCAGGATGCCGGGGCGACGTGCCGCGGCGGGATCGGCAGGATCGAGGCCGGAGGAGGCGCGGGTGCGAAGCTGCACGGCCTCGCCGCGCGGGGATGCCTCGGCGGCGTTGGTGAGCAGGTTGGTGAAGACCTGGCGCAGCTCGGCGGGAAAGCCGGAGACCACGGCCGGCCGTTCGAGGTCGGCGTCCATACGCACGCCGATGTCTTTGAAGCGCCGCTCGAGCAGGACCAGAACGCTGCCCAGGAGGCTGGATACGTCGAGGGCCACCGAGGTTCGCGACTCGCGATACATGCCGAGCAGGGCACGGCTGATCTGGGTGGCACGGCTAAGTTCGCCCTGCGCCATGTCCAGAAAACGGGCATTTTCTTCCTCGTTGGTGCCCGTACGCATGAGGTAGAGCAGGTTCGAGACCGAGTCAAGCGGATTATGAATCTCGTGGGCGATGGTCGCGGCGAGGCGGCCCGCGACGGCGAGCTTTTCCGAGGCGAGCAGAGCGGATTGGGTGCGCCGCTGCTGGGTGCTGTCGCGCAGTACAAGGACGATCCCGGCGATCTCGCCGTTACGCTCGTAGACCGGGGCACCGCTTTCGTCCACGGTCAACTGGGTCCCGTCGGGGCGGCGAAGAAGAAATGCCTCGGTGGGCGCGATCGGCCGCAACTCGCGGCGAACGACGGCGATGGGCGATTCGGGCACTTGATGACTGGCCTCGCCCTCCAGGGGAAAGATCTCGTCGAAACGACGACTCCGGGCCTCAGCGAGTGGAACGCCGCTCAGCTTTTCCGCGGCGGGATTCATGAGCTCAATGCAGCCTTCCAGATCGCATACGACGACGGCTTCGCCCAGGGCGATAAGAACGGCACGGAGGCGCTGCTCGGAGTCGTAGGTAGCCTGCGCATGTTTGCGTAGCGCGCTCAATGTTTGCTGGAAGGCAAGGCTTACATTATGAAGCTGGTTGTACGCGAAGATACCGATCAGCAGACCGGCGATGAGAACGGTGGCTACCAGCACCTCAACGGTATGGCGGAGCTCGAGATGCCAGTCATCGACGGCCTGGTTGCGGCGCCGGGTCTGATCGGCGGTGATGCCTTTTGTGATGCCGCGCATGGCGTCCATGCGGCCTTTTGCCCGTAAATTGAGGCCCGGGTCGCGGGTCTCGCTGCCGGCCTGCACGGAGGAGATGATGGGTTCGGCGGTGGTGCGCACCCAGGCGAGATGCCGGGTACGCAGGCTATCGACGGGAGCGGTGCTGGCACCCTGCGTTTCGAGGCCCTCGTGGAGCTTCCGGATGCTGGCGCGCAGGGGCTCCGCTGCGTACTCGTATGGCTGCAGAAAGATCTCGTTGCCGGTGGTCTGGTAAGCCCGCAGCCCGGTCTCTTCATCGACCATGTAGGCCGTGATGAGCGTGGCCGTTTCGATATTTGCGTCCGCGAGCTGAATATGAGCGACGGCGCGCTCGGCATCCATGACCTGCCACGCCAGAGCCGCAGCGACCAGGGCAAGGGCGACGATCGGTAAAAGCAAGGTGCGGCGCAGGGCGCGATTGAGTTGGTTGAGATTCAAACAGCAGACTCCGGTTAGGCTTCGGGGAAGAGACTGTCCAATTTTTCCAGGAGCGCCGGTGCACCTTCGCCCTTGGTCATATAGATGTCAACTAGCCCGGTAACGTCTGCGGGCAGCCCCACGTACGCCGAAAGAAGCAGGATGGGAATCTCCGGCTTCTCCGCGCGCATGCAGGCCGCGATCTCGCCCCCATGCATACCCGGCATGGAGTAATCCAAAACAACAGCTTCTACCGGCTCTGTACGGAAGATGGACAGACCGGAAGGGCCGTCAGGAGCCGTGAGCACTGTATAGCCTGACCGCTCGAGGAGAAGCCGGCGCACCTGCAGACCAATATTCTCGTCGTCGACGCAGAGCACGAGGTGGCCTGACTCCGGCATGGAACTGTCCTCCTGGCCCAACAGCTGGCAGAAGGATACCATTGGCAGGTCGCCCGGTTTGAGAACAAAGGTGGTAGCGTGACTCCCTCATCAGTAACGCGCCAGTAACTTACTGAGGTGGCCCCGTGGCACCTCCCGGCCAGTACAACAGGGCAGGCACCAGAGGGAAATACAGGGCGAGGATAATACGGTCTGGTGGGTGGCCGGCGGCTATGGCGGCGTGGGCGTAAGCCTCCATCTGGGGCGTGTATTTTTGCTGTTGATCGACGAGAAAGATCTCGCGTGATCTTCCCCCAAGCTCCGCGGTCTTGTAGTCCACGATCCAAAGATGGGCGCGCTCACCCATGATGTGCGGTATAGGCCCCGCAACGAAGGTCCGGTCTGCGCGCAGGGATGTAGACTCCGCTGCAACGGGGGAGGGAATCGCCGCCTCACTGCGAGCCTGCATCTGGGGCGAGAGAATCCAGACGCCGTCGGGATCCGCCAGCGTGGTTTGCAGGGCTTGGAGGGCGCGGCGGGCCTCGGAAGCGGCCAGGGACGGGGCGATGCCCTCGCTGCGGAGGGTGGCTGTGAGACGAGCTGCCCAGCCGGGCAGCTCGGCCTGGAGCTCCCCAACGGTTTGGCCTCCGGCCAGACGCGAGGCCAGCAGTTCCAGAAAGCGGTGCACGACGTTGCCGAAGGCCCGTGCGGCGAAGGAGCCTTCGGGGCGAGCGAAAATCGCTTCCGTGCGCAGGCTTTCGGCGGGTGGGTAGGAGAAGAGCGGGCCGTGCCCGGGCTGAAGGTGGGCCTGCGGATTGAAGGAAAGTGGAATTCGTCGCAGGGACGATCCGGGGATGCCGGTTGCGGGTTCTTTGACGTGAGACTGGAATGGTGCGGGCTCGGGTTCGTCGAGATCGTTCCCGTCTGCCGCCGCGGCTGCTAAGGAGAGTGAGCTTCGTGAGGCCGGCGGAGCGGGAAAGGCGAGGACCTCGGCAGAGGTGGTGTTTGACCGCCGGGGGGGCTGTGCCGCTTGCGCGTTCATGGCCGCCTGTGCTGCAGGCCAGGCAGCGGTGAGCAGGCTATCGGCGCGTTTCGGGGTGGCGACCGAGCCGTCGGCTTTGCGGGCGATGGTTGCAAAGAGATGGAGCTCCTCGCGGGCGCGGGTACAGGCCACATAGAAAAGGCGTTTGGCTTCCCCGCTTTCGCGCGCACGCTGCCGACGATTGAGCCAGGAGGCGAGCCTGGAGGGATCCTCGCCTTTGCTCTGAATGGGCGCGAGGAGGAACTCGGGTTGCGCTTCCGGGCTGTCGAATTCGAGCCATTTTAGGATTTGCGCGTCACCGCGACCGGATCCCCGGTGCAGCGCGGGGATGAGAACGAGATCCCATTCAAGGCCCTTGGCTTTGTGAATGGTCATGAGCTCGACAGCTGCATCGGGCGCACTGGGTTCGGCGTAGAGCGTGCGCAGGCGGCGATTCAAAAGAGAAAGGCTCAGGGTTTCCGGGCCGCGCTCGCATTCATGGAGCAGATTCAGGAAACGGCGAGCGTTGTTTTTCTCATGGGAGTGCAGAGAGGCGTCGCCTCCCAGGGTGCGCCAGGTGCGCTCGACGTGAACGCTGAAGGCGGTGCGGCCGAGATCGCTCTGTGCCTGCCCGAGAACACTCCAGGTGCGGGCGAGGCGCTGTTGACCGTCCAGGCTGACCCGATCCGCACGGGTGGCAATCAGGTGGAGAAGGGTGTCGTGGGGGTTGGCTTCGGAGCCGTCACCGGTAAGCGCGAGCAGGTCAGGAAGTGTGAGGCCACAGACCGGTGAGCGAAGGACAGCCAGCCAGGCAACGCGATCGGCCGGGTTGAGCAGGGCACGGGTGAGTGCAAGGAGGTCCAGGATCTCGGGACGCTCGTTGAGCGCTTCGATGTCGACGGCGCGGAAGGCCAGCGGACCCCCGCCGCGGTCCGCATGGAACTCCTGGAGGACCGGGGCGAGATGAGCGCGGTTGCGCGCGAGGACAGCGATTCTGGGAGCTCGGTCTTTGTTTTCCCCCGGCCAGGAAATCAGAAAACGCTCGATGGTCTCCCGAATGGCGCGGGCGTGGGCGGCGGGCGTTGGTTCGAGTCGATCCGCGTCGTCTTCGAGCTCGGCTCCGTCGGCATGGAGCGCTTCGCCTGGGGGTTCCTCGGCGATGTGCCAGTGCAGGGCGGGGTGGGCTCCGGCGGGCCGCGTGGCCGTGGCGGCAATGAAGGGGACGTCGACCGATTCCGGCGTTAGGGTGGGGTCGTCGGGCGAGGGAAGAATCTGCTCGAAGGCGGTGTTGAAGGCGTCGACCAGGGCTGCCTGGGAGCGGAAGTTTGCGGTCAGACGCAGGGGATCGACGGTGAGCTGGCCGAAGCAGCGATCGTTCATGACGCGGCGGAAGCGTTCCACGCGCGCCTGGCGGAACTCATAGATAGACTGCTTGGGATCGCCGACGAGGAACAGGGTCTGCGTGACACCGTCCCAGCCGGCGGTGAGCGCTTCGAGGAGTTCATATTGACCGGCGGAGGTGTCCTGCATCTCGTCGACGAGGAGATGCCTCAGGCGAGCAACCGAGGTGTTGAGGAGGTCCGACGCGGCAGCTTCGGAACGGACCAGCGTGCGAGCGGTCAGGGCTACCTCGGTGAAATCACAGACGTGGCGTTCGGCAAACAGAAGCTGCAATTCGAGAAGGCCCTGATACAGAACTCGATAAAGCGATTTGACGACACGCCACTGGTCGTCGGGGAACTGGGGGTCGGGTAGGTCTTGGAGGCTGCAGAGGGCGTCGCGGAGACCGGGATGCTGCACCTCACGGGCCTTGAAGGCCTGGATGAGCTCCCCAAGCTGTTGTTGTTCGGGCCTGGAGGCTTCGAATCTCAGGACATTCCTGGTCAGGCTGGAGCGCCAGTCTCCGTCGCCCTTGAGCAAGAGATTCGTTAGGCAGACCCAATGGTCGAGGTCGAGCGCGGAGGCGGTGGGCGCCTGGGACCGGCCCTCGCAGAGGGCAATCGGGGAGGCTTCGCCCTTGTACCCGGGGCATGTGCTCAGGGTGTGGGCGAGACTCGCGAGCCGTCCCAGCAGATCCGGGCCGATGAGGTCCGCGGTGGCGGCGAGCTCTTGGCCGATGAGCCGTTGCAGCGTGTGATCTAGACGTGGACGAACCTCCCCGTCCAGAGCGCTGTCGGTAAGTTTTTCGGTGTTCAGTGGGATGAGCTCGCCCCACTGATCGCGCCCGCGCAGCATGTCCGCGAGGAGGCGCTTGACATCGCCGGGTTGGGCGTCGCGGTGGAGCAGGAGATCTTCCAGGTCATGACTGAGAACCCGATCGGGGCCGCCCATGTGCATCAGGGTGCGCTCGGCGGCGAGTTCGTAGATGGGACCGGGATCGTCGGTGGGGGCATAGCGTCCGCCGGCGCCGGCAACGAGGGGCAGGCTGCCGGCGAGTTCGGCGCAGAAGCTGTCGATGGTGCGGATGTTGAGCTGCCTGGGATTTTCAAGCAGATGCCAGCCGAGGGCGCGGTCGCGGGCGAGGGCGGCCTCGGCGAGATGCCGCGTCGTCCGCTCGAAGGAGGTGGCGCGAGAGGGAAGCGGGGTACCCTGCCGGGCAGCGGCGAGCTGCGCGAGGACGCGGTGACGCATCTCGGCGTCGGCCTTGCGGGTGAAGGTGATCGCGAGGATCTCCTCCGGCTGCTCGACGCCACCGTAGGCCAGGAGCTTGAGGAAGCGTTGAATCAGCAGCCCGGTTTTGCCGGAGCCGGCCGGGGCCTCCACGATCCAGGAACGCCCGATATCGAGAGCGAGGCGGCGTTCCGTGACGTCGGCTACGTCGTCCGAAGGAGTGTCTTCTGCCGCTGGCGGAAGTGCTTCGGACCGAAGGCTCGCGGCTTTTGGGGGTTCAGACGCTCCAAGCTCCGGAGCTGGGATGTCCGGAACCGGGATGTCCGGAGCCGGGATTTCAGGATCGGCGATCTCTGAATCGAGCAGAGCCCCGAAAAGCAGAGACATTTGAAGGAGCTTAGCCAAGGACCTCCTCCTCTTCGTCGGCGATTGTGTCCTCTTCGTCCTCCTGCGCGAGCAGCGTTGCTGGGTCGAGACGACAGAAGAGCTTGTGGGCGCAGTAATTGCAGGTCTGGGGGTAGGATTTCGGGTCGACGGTGGCCCTGCCTTCGGCAAAGGCCTCGGCAAGGGTTGTCAATTCGGTGTGCCAGGCCTCGAGCTGCGCGCTCATGTCCACGATCTTGTTGCGCTTCTTCGGAAAGGACCCCGCGGCTTCGGTGAGACTGATCCAGCCCATGGTGCCGCCAGGGCGAATCTGGGCAAAGGCGATGCCCTTCAGGGTTTCGGGATCGGCGCCCAGAGCGTAGGTGGGCAGTTGCGGCGCATCGGGACGCTCGTCCAGCCAGTGCTTGCTGGAGAGGTCGAAAGAGGTCTTGTAGTCGACCAGGATCTGCCCGCCGGCGACCTCGTCGACGCGGTCGGGGCGCACACTGAGGCGAATCGGCCCGATCTGCAGAGATTGTTTCTGTTCCTGCGCAAGCACCGTAAACGGGGCGCGTTCGCCTTCGAGCTCCAGCCAGCGAGCAAGGAGATGGGTGAAGCGACGCCGAAGGACGTGGAGGTAGCGCTCGGCCCAGGGGTCGTCTGTGGGTGCTTTGAGGCGACGTTTCTGCATGGCAGCCAGCACAGAACGCCGGGCGAGCTCCCGCCGCTCGTCCGGACTGAGCACCTGCAGGGCTGCGTGTGTCCGGAGCTCGCGCCAGAGGATCTCCAGCGCGGAGTGAAGAAGGCTGCCGCCCTCGCGGAAGTCAATGCCGAGCGAGCGGGCGGGCGTGTCCTCGGCGCCGAGGCGGTGGGTGGCAAAGGCGCGGAAGCCGCAGGCGGCCTGGAGGCGCAAAACGTCCACGCCACCAGGAACTTCTTCTGCGGTGAGGAGAGGAATGGTCTCCGGATCAGCGAAGGCTTCGGTGAAGACTGGAGGGGGAAAGACTTCTTCCGGCAGGAGATCGGTCGCGGCCAGGCGCTCGAAGCGGAGTTCGTCGAGCAATGGCGTGAGTTGAGATTCGGCGTCAGGGCTCAGGGGGGCGAGCAGCAGCAGGGTTCCGGAGCGTTGCGCGAGGCTATTTAAGGCTCCGCGGCCCCGTGCCAGGACGTGCCCTGGGTCACCGATACCGAGACTCCTTTGCAGAGTCTGCGGAAGCAAGGGGTGTCGCCGTTCCGGTGCCGGAAGATTGGTGTCGGTGGCGTCGAGGTGAATGGCGAGATCAAAGGTGAGGGCCTCTGCCTGGGTAGGCGTCAGGACCTGGACGGGAACGTCGATCCGGCTCCCGGGTGCCGGTAGATGGCCGGCTTCGGCGGCTAGGAGATCGAGCATAGCGGTGAAGCTGAGGGTGGAGCCGTCAAAGTGGAGCGTGGCCAGGAGGTCCAGGAGACTGTCCCAGGCCCTCACGGCGCGGAACTCGGCGGGAGAGAGCGTGCGGGAGCCGGGCCAGCCCACTGTTCGCAGCAGCTTGCGTATCGCTTCGGTCCAATCAGCAGAGGAGCGTACGGCGCGCTCCATGCCGAGCTCCCCGACGGTGCGGTGCAGGGTGCGGAGCTCGGGGAAGTTGGCCCGGGCCGGATCGGGCGTTACTGATGTCGGCCTGGGGAGGACCGCGGTGAAGCTGGCGAGATCGAGCGTGCCGCGAAGAGCAGGGACCTGCCACGAGGAGCCAAGATCGAAGCGGGCGCGGGCCTCCAAGGGATCCGTGAAGGTGAAAAAGGGCGAGAGCAGGAGCTGGCCGATACGTTCCAGCCCGAGCGGTTCTCTCGTCCAACGAAGGATAGAGAGTGCATCGGCGATGAGGGGAACGGTGCCGAGAGGGGCTTCTACGGCAAAGTGCCATGGAGTGGAGGAGAGGTCCGCGGAGATTGGCTCGAGCTCAGGGCTGAGGAGCTCGCGAAAGAGGCGCTCCAACTCGTGCCGGTCTGTTTCT
>CAXTGE010000036.1:13689-23294 GCA_964243645.1 uncultured Acidobacteriaceae bacterium
GAGGCCGAGCCAGTGCGCAAAGGCTCGCGCATCGACGGTGTCCGCCTCGGCACGAAGACGGTGGGGGATGCGATAGGACGCCGCACGGCCCAGAGCGGAGCGAGCCAGGGTGGCGAGATCACGGGTCGCGGACGGGGAGAGCGTGGGGCTGGGTGGGTGGTCCGTGATGATATCGGCCCAGAGGCGCTCTTCCTGCAGCCGATTCAGGAGCAGTCGATCGTCATGGCCCTCGACCAGAAGATCGGCCCAGAGCGATGCCGTCCACTCACCCCAGGCGAGCGGCGGTATGGTCTGGGTGGGGTGCGCGGGCGGGGTGAGTAGACGTGCACGCAGGAGGCGGGCGGCATGCGCCTGCGGCAGAAGGAGCGTCTCGCCGGCGAGGTACAGGTCCTGCAGGGCAGCGTTGTCGAGCGGCGAGTTCACTGCATCCTTTATAAACCGTTGTTCACCATTTCTTCGCCTCCAGAATGGGGGAGGGACGTGGAAAACGGGGCCGCGTCGGCCGGGTCGAGCCGGGTGAGGAGGAGCATGGCCGGGATAAGCAGTGCAGGGACCGCCATGGCGACGCGTAACGATCCGGTCTGGGTGGAGATGACGCCCATGAGCCAGGGAAAGAGCGCCGCGCCCAGGCCGGAGACGGCGAGAAGCGTGCCCGCGACGCGGGGTTGTGCCTTGTGCCGGAGCAGCAGGGCAAAGGTGGAAGGAAAGACCGGGGCCAGCGCCAGGCCCAGCAGGACACAGGTCAGGGACAGGGTAGCGGCGGCATGGGTTTGGGAAAGCGCGAGGATCAGAACCGTGCAGAGGGCTAGACTGACGGCCTGCACGGATCGCTCACGGAAGCGCCGCATGAGCCCAGAGGCGAGAATGCGGCCAAAGGTAAGCGCCGCCCAGAGCACGACGAAGCCGGATTGGCCGCCGAGCAGATGACCGCCGGCGAAGCGCAGAGAGAAGGTGGTCAGCCACGCGGTGAGGCAGGTTTCGAGGCCGCCGTAGAGAAAGAGCAGGCCACCATAGGTGATCGCGAGGCGGGCGGGAAAGGCGGGCGTTTGTGGGGGTGAGCTGTCGGCGGTGCCTGCGGAGCGGAGCGCAGGTCTCTCCAGTTTGCTTCGCTGAGATCGAGAGGACGCTTCGACAGCCACGGGATCGCGGGAGGAAATGAGGGTGAGTGCGCCGGTGACAGCGAAGAGCGCCGCCAGGCCGAGGATGGGCCGGCGCCAGCCCAGGTGGGGCAGCAGAGCCGCGACCAGGATGCCGGTGGAGACCGCACCGAAGCTCCAGAAGAAGTTGAGCAGGGAGAGGGCGGAGCCGGCGTGGTCGGGCCAGCGGCGGCCCGCGAGGATGTTGGTGGAGGCGATGATCTCGCCCAGGCCGAGGCCGGTGAGGAAGAGCGCCGGAAGGGCCAGGGCGAGGTTGCCGGACAGGGCAAACGCGAAGAAGCCCGACGCCGCAAGCAGATGGCCGGCGAGGATGCCGAGCCGGAGGCGGCTGGGGACCGCGGCGCCGCCGGCAAAGGCGCCGACGAACTTGGCCAGCAGGAGCAGTCCGCCTCGCCCGTCCGTAAGCTGCCACTCGTGCAGCAGCTGCGGAAGCAGGGGGCCCAGGACGACGGTGCCGAGACCGGCGAGCAGAAAGCTCGTGGCGAGGATGGGCGTCGGTGGACCTTGGGTGGACCAGTGGCCGCCACGATGGGTCAACCCTGTAGACGTGGGCATGGGGGCCTCGAGTGGGAGGGTAGCATGTGGACGGCTACCGAGCGATCGGCGGTGAGGCGATCAGCGGTAGGGCGGTCGGCGTTAAAACGGTAGGCTGTGGGGCGGTTAGCGGTGGGGTAGTTGGGGGTGGGGCACCTATGATTGCGTGATGGCGAGTTCGTTTGGATATCAAGTGCGGCGGTGGCCGTTTGGAGCTGTTATGCCGGCGGCTGCGGCGCTGTTTCTGTTGAGTGGCTGCCGTTCTCCCACGGGCGGGGCTGCTGCCACGAATGGGCCGGAGCGGCACTTTGTGCGGGGACAGGTGATCTCTGTGGATGCGGCGTTGCACTCGGTGCTGCTGGCGCATGAGGCCATTGCCGGCTTTATGCCGGCCATGACGATGGAGTACAAGGTCGAGGACCCGGCGGTGCTGGGCGAGCTGCATCGTGGAGACCGCATCGGCGCGGATCTGCTCAACGATCGCGATGCGGCTGGGCCGAAGAACCTGCGGCTGGCCAATGTGGATGTGCTGCAGCAGGCCAGGCCGGACTACAAGCCGGCCGTGCAGTACCATGTGCCGGCGGTGGGTGAGGCCGTGCCGGATTTTGCCTTGCTGAATCAGTCGGGCAAGCGGATCAGCGTGGGGCAGTTCAAGGGCAAGGTGCTGCTGCTGACGTTCATCTACACGCGCTGTCCGCTGGCGGATTATTGCCCGCGGATGAGCCGTAATTTCGCGGAGATCGACAAGCGCCTGCAGGCCGACCCCGCGTCGTATGCGAAGACGCACCTGTTGAGTGTGAGCTTCGACCCGACCTACGACACCCCCAAGGTGTTACGCAGTTACGGTGGCGCGTACACCGGGAAGTATTCGCAGGAGACCTTTGGACACTGGGATTTTGCGGCACCGAGCGCAGAGGCGCTGCCGAAGATGGAGCAGTGGTTCGACGTGGGTGTGACGCCGGCGGGCAAGACGCTGCAGCATTCCCTGAGTACGCTGATTCTGGGCGCGGACGGCAAGGTGCTGGCGTTCTATCCTATAAATGAATGGACCGTGGATGAGGCGCTCACGGTGATTCGGAGCGCGGCTTCCTAAAAGGGGGAGATGACATGGTGCGAATGACGCGAGTATTCGGCATTGTGCTGGTTGTTTTGGGTGTCGTGTATTTCGTTCTCACAGGTTCGCAATACCCCACGCCGTTAATTCCGGCGGTGTTTGGAGTGTTGTTATTTGTGTGCGGCCTGCTGGCCAATACCCCAGACACGAAGCGGCGCATGCTGTGGATGCATATTGCCGTGACGATCGGTTTGTTTGACTTTCTCTTTCCGGGTTTCCGGGGCGGCATGGCCCTGGCCCGCAGCGTGACTCTGACCGAGGTGCAGCGTACGGCGGCGCAGGAAGAGATTGCCATGGCGGTCATCTGCGCGGTGTTCACGGCTTTGTGTGTCAGGAACTTTATCGCGACCCGGGCTGCGCGGACGGCGTCGGTGTGAAGGACAGTCCCGCAACCGGCTGTCTTCAGATCATTCGGACGCGGTCGTGGAAGAGGGGCAGGAATATCGTTCGGTAGCGCGTGTGAGTTCATTCACTCCGAGTGGGGCGGGGCTGAAGCGTAGACTTGGGCCCATATGAGTAGTTTTGGACCTTCAAGTATGGGAGGCGGTGCGCCGCGTATGCGCGCTGTGGATTCACCGACGCGGGGTGGGGCGGCGCGGGCAGCGGCAGGTGAGGCCAAGCCCAAGGTCAAGCTGAGCAAGGTGTTGCCCGAGGTATGGCCGGAGATCAAGGCATTGGTGCTGCCGCGACGTGGCCTGCTACTGATGAGCTTTCTGTTAATGCTGGTAAACCGGGCTGCGTCTCTGGTTTTGCCGATCTCGTTCAAGCCGCTGATCGACAAGGTCTTCATTCATGGCCGCATGGATGTGCTGCTGCCGATCGTGGGCGCGGTGCTGGGTGCCACGATCCTGCAGGGCATCACGTCTTATGCACTCACGCAGACGCTGAGCAAGGCAGGGCAGCGCCTGATCGCGGAATTGCGCGTTCATGTCCAGGAGCACATCGGGCGACTGAGTGTGAGCTTCTACGACGAGAACCGCACGGGTACGTTGGTCTCGCGCATCATGAGCGACGTGGAGGGCGTCCGCAACATCATCGGTACGGGTGTTGTGGATTTTGTAGGCGGTGTGCTGACGGCCGTCTTTGCGTTCGCGTACCTGGTGCACTACTCGGCGCGCATGACCCTGGTGACATTCTTCATCATGCTGGCGTTTGCGGGAGTGGTGCAGCGAGCGTTCAAGACCATTCGGCCCATCTTTCGCGAGCGGTCGAAGATCAATGCCGAGGTTACCGGCAGGCTTACGGAGTCGCTGGGCGGCGTGCGTGTGGTGAAGGGCTACCATGCGGAGGCGAGCGAGGCCAAGGTGTTCGCGGCCGGTGTGGACCGCTTGCTGACGAACGTGATCAGCTCGTTGACGGCGCAGTCATTGATGACGTTGAGCTCGACGGTCATCCTGGGCGTGGTGGGCGCGGTCGTGATGTGGATGGGCGCGCACCTGCATGCACAGGGCAAGCTGACGCCCGGTGATTACTTCAGCTATGTCATGCTACTGGCGTTTATGACCGCGCCCATCGTGGGGCTGGTGTCGATCGGCACGCAGCTGACGGAAGCGGTAGCCGGGCTGGAACGCACGCGCGAGGTGATGGCCGAGATCGAAGAGGATGCCGAGGCCGGACGACGCGTGGCGCTGGACAACATCGTCGGCGAGGTTGTGTTTGGGGATGTGCATTTCTCTTACGTGGAAGACAAAGAGGTGCTGCACGGCATCAGCTTCACCTCGAAGCCCGGGACGGTGACCGCATTGGTGGGTTCGAGTGGATCGGGCAAGTCAACGATCATCAGCCTGGTGTGCGCGTTCCACACGGCCACTACGGGCCACGTGAGGGTGGATGGCGTGGACCTGGCCGAGGTGCGGCTGGCGGAATACCGACGGCAGCTGGGCGTGGTGCTGCAGGAGACGTTCTTATTCGACGGCACGATACGAGAGAACGTGCTGTTCTCCCGTCCCGAAGCGACCGAGGAAGAGTTTCTAGAGGCATGTCGCATCGCGCGCGTGGACGAGTTTGGAGAGCGCTTTGCCGAGGGCTACGAGACCATCGTGGGCGAGCGCGGGGTGAAGCTATCGGGTGGGCAGAGGCAGCGCCTGTCCATAGCCCGGGCGATTCTTGCGGACCCGCGCATTCTTATTCTGGATGAGGCGACCAGCTCACTAGATTCCGAGAGCGAGGCCATGATTCAGCATGGCCTCAGCTTTCTGATGAAGGGCCGGACGACGTTTGTGATCGCGCACCGCCTGTCAACCATTCGACGAGCGGAGCAGATCCTGGTCGTCGAAGAAGGAAGCATCGTGGAGCGCGGAACGCATGGGGAGTTGTATGCGTTCCAGGGCCGTTACCGCGAGCTGTATGACCGGCAGCACGGTCTGGAGCGCAATCTGTTTCTAGCGCCGGGCGAAGGCGATCTTGTCGCCACTGCCGCTGTGTAGAAGATGCTGGCGAACAAAAAAGGCGATCCCCGCCTGGGATCGCCTCTTTGTCTTGGGACATCGCTAGGAGGTGGGCAGGCCCATCTTCTGCGCGATCCCGTCGATCATCTGGTTGTGCTGACTGATCACCTGTTCGCCCTTCGCGACGGCTACCTTCAGCTTCGGATCGGTTGTGGAGTTCCCTTCCTCATGGAAGTCCTTCAGGTCTTCCTGATGGTCCTTCACCATGGCTTCAACGTACTGCTTGTCGAAGTCCGTGCCGGAGGCTTCATTGAGCTTGTTGTAGAGGTGCTGGTGCTCCGTATTGAGGGACACAGACGACTTCAGTCCCGCCTTTGCGATGAAGGGCGCCATCTGTTTGCCCATCATCTGGTGGTCTTTGATCATCTTCTGGGCAAAGGCACGCACGTCCGGGTTCCCGCTCTTTTTCAAAGCGAGTTTTGCCGTTTCCACTTCCGTCACGTTGCCCTGTGAACTCTTCTCGAGAAATTCTTTATCGCTGCGTGACTGCGCGACCGAGGTGCCGGTCAATGCAACTAACAGGGCTGCACTCCATGCTGCTCTGATCATGATTCACTCCGTTGTAAAGATTGAGCCGAAGCTCTGTAGTCCATGCCGTTTGCGGCCCAATTCATCATAGTAAGAACCCACGACGGCATGCCGCGTTGCATCGCCCGGCCCGGAAGTCTTTATGCTGGGGAGTAGAGACTTTATGCCGCCAACACAAAATTCAGCTCCGCCTGCCCCGCCCCTTGCTGTCCCGCCCGTCAGAATTCCGCCCATCGCCGAACGCGAACCGCGCACGGCAACGCTGCATGGTATCGACCTTCATGATGATTACGCATGGCTGCGCGACAAGGGAGCCGATCGTGTAACGGCGTACCTGGAAGCGGAAAACGACTACACAGCCGAGAATATGGCCGCCACCGAGCCGGTGCAGACGCGGCTCTATGACGAGATACTGTCGCATATCCAGGAGGACGACAGCTCCGTACCCTACCGGGACGGCGCGTGGGAGTACGTCTCCCGGACCGAGAAGGGTCAGCAGTACGCGCGATATTGCCGGCGTCCGGTGGAGGCGGACGGGGCCGCCGATGAGGAAGCCGAGAGGGTGATCTTGGATGTGAACGAACTCGCGAAGGGCCAGGCGTTCATGGCGGTAGGCTCCTCGGCTTTATCACCCGATGGCAAGCTGCTGGCGTACTCGACGGACAACACCGGCTATCGGCAGTACACCCTGCACGTCAAGGATTTGGAAACAGGCGAGTTGCTGCCGGATACGGCGGAGCGGGTGGGCTCGCTGGCCTGGGCCGCGGATGCGAAGACGCTGTTCTACGCCACTGAAGACGAGCAGACGAAGCGGGAAGACAGGCTGTTTCGGCGTGTCATCGGCACGGCCGGACCGGGCGTGGAGGTGTTTCACGAGCCCGATGAACGCTTCAATCTCGGAGTCGGACGAACGCGGGATCGGCGGTACCTGATCCTGGGCCTGGGTAGCCACACGACCAGCGAGGCGTGGTACCTGGATACGGCAACACCGCTAGGCAGCTTCACACGAATTGCCGAGCGGGTGGACGACGAGGAGTACGACGTCGACCATCGGGATGGTTTCTTCTATCTGCGGACCAACAAGGACGCCGAGCAGTTCCGGCTGGTGCGCACGCCCGTGAACGCGACGGAGCGAGAGCACTGGGAGGAGTTGCTGCCGGAGCATAGGGACGCGCCCTTGCGCGACTTCGACCTGTTCGCGACCTTTCTGGTAGCGGCCTACCGCGAGCGAGGGCTGCCGGTGCTCCGGGTCTACGCGCTGGAAGGGGACGGCAAACCTGTCGACCCGAAGGAGATTCGCTTTCCCGACCCGGCGTACTCGGCCGGTGGAGAGATCAACGTTGACTTCAGTGCAACGACGTACCGCTATGCCTACCAGGCGCTGGCGCGGCCGGCTTCGGTGTTCCGTTACGAGGTAGCGACGGGTGAGTCCACGCTGCTGAAACAGCAGCCGGTACCGGGCGGATTTGACGGGGCGCTGTACGGCTCCGAGCGGCTGTGGTTTCAGGCGGCGGACGGGGCTGAGGTGCCGGTCTCGCTGGTGTACCGCAAGGACCTGTTTGCGAGAGATAGCACCGCGCCGCTGTATGTGTATGGCTATGGATCGTACGGCTACCCGCTGCCGCTGGGCTTCTCCGCGTCGCGATTGGCGCTGCTGGATCGGGGTGTGGTGGTCGCGTATGCGCATATTCGTGGCGGCGGTGAGCTGGGCGATCCGTGGCATGACGCCGGCAAGATGATGCAGAAGCGCAATACCTTCTCAGACTTCGTCAGCGCGGTGGAGTTCCTGGTGCGCGAGGGCTATGGCGACGCCGGGCGGGTGGCCATCGAGGGAGGATCGGCCGGCGGTCTGCTGATGGGCGCGGTCACGAACCTGGCGCGTGAGCAGGGCAAGCCGGGACTTTTTCGGGCGGTGCTGAGCCATGTGCCGTTCGTCGACGTGATGAACACCATGCTGGACGCCAGCCTGCCGCTCACCGTGGGTGAGTATGAGGAGTGGGGCAATCCAAACGAGGCGGAGGCGTTTGGGTACATGCTGAGCTACTCGCCGTATGACAACCTCAAGCGAGGCTCCTACCCGGCGATGCTGGTCAAGACGAGCCTGAATGACTCGCAGGTGATGTACTGGGAGCCGGCGAAGTATGTGGCGAAACTGCGCACGTTGAAGACCAACCCGGAGGCCCCCCTACTGCTGCATACAAACATGGAGGCAGGCCACGGCGGCGCGTCGGGCCGGTACGACTACCTGAAGGAGATCGCATTCGACTACGCGTTTCTGCTGCGGGAACTTGGGGTGGCCGCCGAACGTAAAGAGGGGTGGACGGCGGCCCGAGGCATAGGATAGACATCGTGAAGCGCATCGGTGGACGAGGTTGGGGCGTACTGGCGCTGGCGTTGCTGTCGTTGTGCCTGGCGCGTGCCGAGGCCGTAAAGGATCTCCCAAAGCCAACCAGCTACGTCGATGACCTGGCAGGAGTGATCGACCCCGGTGCCCAGGTCCAGATGGAAGCACTGGGCGCCGAGGTGGAGCGTGAGACGCACTCCACCCTCGTGATCGTGACGATCCATTCACTGGATGGCGACACGATCGAGGACTTCACCACCCAGCTGGAAGACAAATGGAGGGTGGGACCGAAGGGCTCGGACCGTGGCGTGATCATGCTGTTTGCGATCAACGACCACAAGCGCCGCATTGAAGTCGGGTACGGTCTGGAAGGCGTGCTGAACGATGCCCGGGTAGGCGATATTGGGCGCAGCATGGTGCCGGACCTAAAGGCAGGGGATTACGGCTCGGCTATTCTGGGCGGCGAGCGGCAGATCGCGGACTACATCGCCAAGGACGCGGGTGTCACCTTGACGCCGCTGCAGCCCCCGCAGGAACAACGGCGGCAGCCGTCTGCACCGCGCAACAGGGGATTCGGCATCTTTCCCGTGCTGGTCATACTCTTCGTTTTCTGGCTGATGTCGCGGGGCGGACGAGGTGGCCGCGGCGGCGGTGGTGGCCTGGGCGGCATGTTGCCGTGGTTCCTGATCGGCAACCTGCTGGGCGGCACTCGCCAGGGCGGTGATGGCGGTTTTAGCGGTGGGGACGGCGGTGGTGGCTTCAATGGTGGTGGCGGTGGCGGTGACGACGGCGGGTTCAGCGGTGGCTTTGGTGGCGGCTCGGGCGGCGGCGGCGCGAGTGGGGACTGGTAGCTGACGGCTTTCAGGGCTAAAACACAGGAAATTTTTAGGAAAACGAGGACGAGCAATGCAGAAGTCGATGACAGGTGTGGTGGTTCTAGTTTTGTTGGTGATTGTGGTGCTGCTTGGGTTTGGCAGCTATGTGTCGACCAAGAACCACCTTGTGCAGCTCAATGAGACGGTCAATCAGTCGTACTCGCAGGTGGATATCGTGCAGCAGCGACGTCTGGACCTGATCCCAAATCTGGTGGCCAGCGTCAAGGGCTACGTCAAGGAAGAAGAGACGGTGCTGACCAACATCGCCAACGCGCGGGCAGGCGTGATTGCGGCCTCAAGCGACCGAGCGAGCTCGATCGATGCGAACCGGCGTCTGGACGTGGCGCTGAGCCCGCTGAATCGTCTGCAGGAGACCTACCCGAACCTGAAGGGCAACGAACAGTTTGTGCGGCTGGAAGACGAGCTGGCCGGCACGGAAAACCGCATCGCCGTGGAGCGGAACCGATACAACCTGTCCCTCAAGGAATACAACGTGTACGTCCAGCAGTTCCCAAACAGCCTGTGGGCGGGAATGGCGGGCTATCACAACAAAGACGACCAGTACTTCAAGGGCAATCCGGCGAATGCCACGGCCCCGACGGTGGA